>JAEMQS010000168.1:0-2211 GCA_016463765.1 Solirubrobacteraceae bacterium
CGGAAGGACGCCGTGTCGATGCCCTCCTGCGTCGCGATGTCGTCGACGCAGTGGTAGACGACGAGCGCGGGGTCGAGCACGTCGAGCAGCGCCTCGGCCTGCGGCACGTAGCCCCACAGGGTGGGCCGCTCCATGCCCAGCCGCCGCGCCGCGCGGCCCACCAGCGCCGGCAGCAGCCGCGCGTTGACCCGCCGGACCGCCGCGTTGCCGTGCAGCGGGATGACGAGCGGGGAGAGGACGTGCACCCCGTCGCGCTCGCGGGGCGGCTGCAGCCCGCGCACCAGCCGGCGCGCCATGCGGGAGACGTCACGCCCGGCGACCGTGGGCCGCCGCAGGCCGAGCGACTCGATGAACAGCACGTTGGCCCCGGAGCCGGCGAACCGCGCCATGAGGTGGTGCTGGTTCGTCCACAGCTCGGTCTCCCAGTCGTTGAAGCCGACGCAGACGATGTCGCGCGTCATCCCTACTCCGGGATCAGGCGGTCGCGCAGCGCCTCGATGTCGTCCTGGGCCTGCTCGTAGTCCTCGGGGCGCCCGATGTCGAGCCAGAAGTCGTTGGACCGCCACGCCCGCACCTTCTCGCCCTCGTGGACCAGGCGCAGCATGAGGTCGGGGAAGTCCAGCCGCTCGCCCGGCGTGATGAACTCCTTCACCCGCGGGTCGAAGCAGTAGACGCCCATCGAGGACTCGTACTCGATGTTCGGCTTCTCGAAGTAGTTCGTCAGCAGCGTGGCGTCGTCGGGGTCGGCGAAGTCCAGGACGCCCAGCGAGATCTGCACCTTCGTCGTGCGGGTGGCGATCGTGGCGATCGCGTCGCTCTTCTCGTGATCGGCGAGCAGCTGTGCGTAGTCGAGGTCGGTGAGGATGTCGCCGTTCATGACGAGGAAGTCGTCGTCGAGGCCCTCGATGAGTCCCAGTGCGCCCACGGTGCCCAGCGGTTCGTGCTCGCGGTAGTAGTCGATGGGGATGCCGTACGCATCACCGTCGCGGAAGAACGCCTCGATGAGCTCGGCGAGATAGCCGGTGGCGATCGTGACCTGATCGAACCGCCGCGCGCGCAGCTGCCGGATGACGATGTCGAGCACCGGTCGCTCCCCCACGGGCATCAGCGGCTTGGGGAGCACCACGGTGTATGGGCGCAGGCGGGTACCGAGGCCTCCGGCCAGGATCACTGCGCGTCGGGTCACGCGCGAATCATGGCGGCTGGACCGGCGGCTGCGCGGAATAGGATTCGCGCCCGCATGGACGGCGATCGCGTACTCATGGTGGAGGAGGGGGGCTTCGGCGGCGTCGGCGACTACGCGGCCCGGCTGTGCGAGGCCCTCGCCGCGGAGGGCTGTGAGGTCGAGCTCGCGACCGCCACCGATCATCCGCACGCGGCCCTCCCGGGGGTGGACGTCCGTGCGGTGTTCCCGTACCTGCGCGACCGCGCGCCCGTCTCCAGACGGCTGCGAGACCTGGGCTTCGGCCGCGTCTTCAACGGCCTGTCGCATGCGCTGACGATCATCCGGCTGACGCCGCGGGCCCGCCGCATCGGCCTGGTGCACACCCACGGCGCGGAATGGCCGCCGCTGGCGGCGTTCCAGCACCTGCTCTGGAGGACGGCGGGCGCGGCGATCGTCCACACGCCGCACAACACGTTCGACCGGGTCGGCGGGCTGCGGGTGCGCTTCAAGGAGTGGGCCGAGCGGCTCGCCGACGTGGTCATCGTCCACGCGCAGGCCGACCTGCCGAACCTGCTGCCGTCGGTGCGCGAGCGTGCGGTCGTCATCCCGCACGGGGAGTACGGCGGCCTGGCGCGCACGGGCGGGGCGGCCGACCGCGTGGCGGCGCGCGCGGAGCTGGGCGTGCCCGACGACGCGGTGGTCGCGCTGCTCTTCGGCCAGCTTCGCGAGGACAAGGGCATCGACGTGCTGCTTGCGGCGGCGGCCGAGGTCCCCGAGGTCCACGTGGTGCTGGCGGGGGAGGACAAGGGCGCGCTGGAGGCCGTCGCGCACCTGCGCGCCGACCCGCGGCTGGCCGGGCGGGTCCACGTGCGCGAGGGCTTTCACTCCATGGAGGCGGCGGCCGGGTTCTTCGCGGCGGCGGACGTGTCGGTCCTGCCCTATCGCCGCGCCAGCGCGAGCGGGGTCCTGCTGCTCTCCTACGGCTTCGCGTGCCCGCCGGTCGTCTTCCCGGTCGGTGGGCTGCCCGAGGCGGTCGTGGACGGCGA
>JAEMQS010000168.1:2311-4478 GCA_016463765.1 Solirubrobacteraceae bacterium
CCACGACCGTCCCGAGCCGACCGAGGACGACGTGGCGCGCATCGACATCGCGAAGATGATCGCCACCGCCGTCGAGCGCGGCGACCGGCGCACGGAGCCCGAGGTCGTCGCGGCGCTGCTGCTCGGCGCCGACCAGGTCGCCGTGGGCCACCCTGACCCGGACCTCCGGCTGCGAGCCGCGGCGGCGTACGAGGCGTGCCGGCGCTGGCTGCTCGACGCCGTGGGCGAGGACGCCGCCGCGCGGCTCATCAGCGAGTCGGAGGGCCCGATCGACGAGCAGGGGCGCATGCGCCGTCCCCGCTAGATGATTGGTTCCACGACCGGCCGGTGCGTCCGTGCGTGCCCCGCGGCGCCAGTCGGCACGCCGCGATCCGGCCCGTGCCAGGGGCACTGTTCCGGCTCACGCCGCGCCACCTGGCATCCACGGATGCACGCACGGCCGAACCACCCGGTCGTGGAACCAATCATCTAGCCTGACCGCATGTCGCCCTTCTGGCTCTGGACCCAGGCTGCCATCGTCGTCTTCGTGCTCGCCGGGATCGTGATCGCGGCGATCCGCCTTTGGGCCTAGCCCCGGGCGACCGGAAACGCGACGCAGGAAAGGGGCGCATAGCGCCCGTTTCCTGACGGCGATCCGGGCGCGCTCAGCGCGCCCGGCCCAGCAGGACCCGCTCGGCCTCCGCGGTGATCCGGCCCGGGTCGAACCGCTCGTTGGCCATCGTCTTCAGCGCATCGCCCTCACGGCGGCACAGGGACGGGTCGGCGCGGTGGCGCGCCAACAGCGCCGCGACCGCCGCCGGGTCGTGGGCGGGGTGTGCCACGGCCGCGGCGTCAAGCAGGCCCGCCGCGCCCTCGGGGCCCGTGGCCAGCACCGAGAGGCCCATGAGCATCCCGAGCATCAGCGACCGCGGCATGCCCTCCTGGGGCTGCGGCGCGAAGACCTGCACGTCGAATGCCGACAGCACCTCGCTGACCCGGCCGCGGACCGTCGGCATGAAGCGGACCCGGTCGCCGAGCGGCGCGGCCTGCCGGCGCAGCGCTGCGTCGTTCTCGCCGCTGCCGGCGATGACGAGGCGCACGTCCCCGTCCATCTGGGCCACGGCGTCGATGAGCACGTCGATGCGCTTGCCCGCGCTCAGCCGCGAGACACAGCCGATCACGAAGGTGGCCTCCGTCGCGCCCCACTCGGTCCGCATGCGCGCCCGGCCGGCGGCGTCGAAGGCGAGGTCCGCGGAGACCACGGGCGGCAGGACGCTGACCCGCTCCGGCGGGACGCCCGCCTCGACGATTGACGCCGCGGTGTCGTCGGAGACCGCCAGCACGTGGTCGGCCGCAGCGGCCGCGCCGGCGTAGAGCTGGCGGATCGGCGGGCGGCGCATCGGCATCGGCAACGGCCCCCACTCGGCCCACACGACCCGACCGGGGACCGCGCGCCGGAGCAGCGGGGTCATGAGCTGCTCCTTCTTGAAGTGCAGCAGCGTCACGTCGATCGGGGCCCGCGCGTGCTCCTCGCGCAGCGCGTGGCGCAGCCGGCGCGTCCAGCGGGGGAAGCCGGCCACGACCCGGACGGCGTCGCGCCGCGACAGCTTCGGCCCGAGGTCGATCCACCGCGCCTGGACCCGCGTGCCGTCGGTCAGCTCGGGCATGTTCGTCAGCAGCGTCGTCTGCCACCCGCGTCCGGCGAGCGCGTCGAGCAGGTCCACGTTCGCGTACTCCGCGCCGCCGTGGGACTGCGTCGTCATCACCGACACGATCCGCGGCGCGCGGTCGGTCATCGGCCGCGCCCGCGCAGCCGCGTCAGCAGTCCGCCGCGACGTGGGGTCTCGCGCTCGGGGCGTGGCGGCATCGGGGCGCCCGTGGCGATCGCCCCCGGCGCCGCGGTGGTGAGCCACGCGGCGACCTCCGGGTCGTGGAGCGTCGCAGCGGCCTCCCCGAGGCCCGGCGGGCGGCGGACGAGGTCGTGGGCGTCGGACGAGATCACGTGGGCAAGCTCGTCCTGGACCATGCGGCGGCCTGCTCGCTGGACATCGCGCCCAAACGCTCCGGTGAGCGACCCCGCGGTGACCTGACAGAGCATCCCGGCGTCCACGTACGGGCGCAGGCGCTCGGGATCCTTCGCCAGGGACGGCGAGCGCTCGGGGTGGGCGAGCAGCAGGCGGTGGCCGCC
>JAEMQS010000169.1 GCA_016463765.1 Solirubrobacteraceae bacterium
CGATCTCCAGCCAGGAGCTCTCCGACTACACGCACGTCAACTCCACGCAGATCCGTCGCGATCTGTCCGGATTCGGCAAGTTCGGCAAGCGGGGCGTCGGCTACAACGTCGACTCGCTCGTGTCCCAGATCCGCAAGATCCTGCGGACGGCCGGCCAGCACAACATCGCCCTGTTCGGCGCCGGGCACCTCGGCAAGGCGATCGCCTCCTCGGACATCTTCGCCGATCATGGATTCCGCGTCGTCGCGATCTTCGACAGCGATCCGGCGAAGGTCGGAGAGCAGGTCGGGACGGTGAAGGTCCGCCCGGCCGAGGACCTGAAGAACGTCGTCGCCGACGAGGACATCGTGGTCGGCGTCCTGGCGGTGCCGGGCGCCGCCGCCCAGCCGCTGGCCGACCAGCTCGTCGACGCAGGCGTCAAGATCATCTTCAACTACTCCGAGGCGCTGCTGCAGGTGCCGCCGGAGGTCACGGTGCACACGTCCTCACCGGCGGTGGACCTGCTGTACGCGCTGTACTTCTACCTGACCTGAGCCCTTGCCGATCGATCTGGACCACGCGCGCGAGGTCTTCGCCGCGTCGCGCGACCTGACGGTCGGCCTGGAGGAGGAGTTCGCGCTGCTCGACCCGCGCACGCACGACCTCGTGCCGCGCTTCGAGCACCTCCGCGACGCGGCGGCGACCGAGGACCCGCACCTGCACGCGCAGATCGCCGGCGAGCTGATCAGCTCGGAGCTCGAGATCGTCTCCGGTCCCGGGCAGGACCTCCAGGACGCGCTCGCCCGGCAGCGCGACCTGCGCCGCCGGCTGTTCGCGCACGCGGCACGCCACGAGGTCGCGCTCGGCGCCACCGGCACGCACCCGTGGGCCGACTACCGCGAGCAGCCGAACATCGACACCGAGCACTACCGCCGGGTCGTCGAGGGCCTCGGGTACGTCGCGCGGCGCAACAACACGTTCTCCATGCATGTCCACGTCGGCGTGCGCGACGCCGAGCGTGCGGTCCGCGTGTGCGACCGCCTGCGTCCGGTGCTGCCGCTCCTGTTGGCGGTGTCGGCGAACTCGCCGTACGTCGACGGGCAGTTCGCCAACCTGCACACCGCTCGCACGCAGACGTTCACCAAGTCCTTCCCGCGGTGCGGCGTGCCGGAGGCGTACGGGTCGTGGGAGGCGTACCGCCGGTACATCGACCTGCTGATCCGCACGGGCTCGATCGTCGAGTACACGCAGGTCTGGTGGTCGGTGCGCCCGCACTTCGCCTACGGGACGGTCGAGGTTCGCATCTGCGACGCGCAGATGACCGCCGGCGAGTCCGACGACCTCGCGCGGCTCATCGTCGCGTGCGTCGCGCAGGCGATGCGCGACGAGGACGACGGCCGCCCGCTCGACGTCCCCACCGGCGCGCTCATCGAGGAGAACATGTGGCGGGCGATCCGCTTCGGGCTCGAAGGCGAGATGCTCGATCTCGACGCCGGGACGACGTTCCCGGCGACCGAGATCGTCCCGCGCCTCGCCGCGTGGACGGCGCCGGTTCGTGCGGAGCTCGGCATCGACCTGGTGAACCCCGCCGAACGTGGCGGCAACGGCGCGCAGCGCCAGTGGCGCGAGCAGGCGGCGGGGGCCGACCTGCGCGCCGTCTACGCTGGGACCGTGCAGCAGACCGCTCGCAGCTATGGGATGGAGGTGCCCGCATGAGCTTCGCCGATCAACCGCCTGGCGGGATGGGTGGTGGCCCGTCGGACCGCCAGCCGACCGAGGAAGAGCTCCGGGCCGCCTACGAGGCCGAGATCAAGCGCCTGCGCGTCGAGGACGTCATCGTCCAGACCGTGGTGTCGCTGATCAACCTCGGCGCCCGGAAGGCCGGCCTCGCGCCGGGGACCGAGGACGAGCAGGACCCCGAGCAGCTGCAGCAGGCCATCGACGCCTCCTCGGCGCTGCTGCCGTTCGTCGAATCGGCCCTCGGGCCGGAGGCCGCGCAGCTGCGCGATGCGCTCTCGCAGCTTCAGATGGCCTACGCGCGCTCGGCCGCAGGCGGCGGCGGGGCTCCCGCCGGCGAAGCTCCGGCTCCCGAGCAGCCCGCGGCGGCGCCCGAGCCTCCGGCGGGTCCCGGCCAGGGCGGGTCCTCCGGCCGGCTCTGGATTCCCGGGCAGTAGACGCGCCGCTTCCTGGCGCGCCTTGGGCGGTCTCTCGCCGGTCTTGATGGACCGGTGAGCAGACCCTAAGGACCGCGTGTCTCGTCTTGCGGAAGAGGGGTTCACCGGGCTCGCCGACGAGTGGTAACCGTTGGTACCTCTGTCCACGTCCTCTCAGGAGGGGTACCGATGTTCACGTCGTCCGCTCGCGTGCGCGGGGTGGGAGCGCTGGCCGCTGCCGTTGCGGCACTGGCTCTGCCGGCTTCTGCCTCAGCCCTGCAGCCCGCTGATGTCCCCGACATCGGCGTCGACACCGGGCGCTTCAGCCTGCCGATCAAGTGCGCGATCTCGGTGCCCGTCGGTGGCGTCGCGATCAAGGTGTTCGACCTCAACACGACCGTCGACGTCCAGGGCGTGGCGGCCACCGAGCTCGGCGCCGGCCAGAAGTTCTGGCTCACGCAGGGCTCCGGCAGCATCACGTTCCCGTCGTGGCTGACCACGCTCGGTGGCCTGGCCACCGTGCAGCGGGCCGACGCGACGATCCCCACGCTCGACATCGGCGCGGACAACGCGACGCCGAACGCGATCAACGTCGCGGACCTCCAGCCGCTGTCGATCCGCAACATCCCCATCCGCTTCGGGCAGACGCTGAAGGTGGGGCTGCCGCTGCAGGGCACCTTCGACGTCGGGCCGTACACCGCGCCGGACAGCGGGGTCGTGACGCTGCGGTTCAACCGCGCCGTCGCGAACATCGCCCTGAAGTCCTTCTTCAACCAGGTGCTGCTGCGTGTCCGGGCCGACTGCCGGCCGACGGCGAACAACGCGCTGCTGTCGATCGTCGTCAGCAAGCCCGCGGGCCTGCCCGAGTCGAAGATCCTCGGACAGCCGCTGAACTTCCCGGCGGTCCCGTCCGGGTACCTCATCGGCATCATCAACGCGCCGTACCGCTGCACGCTCGGCGGCCAGCCGCTGGATGTCGGCATCGCGGTCGGCGGCACCATCCCGCTGGCGGTGCGCCGCAACGGCTCGCTGCTGTTCGAGGAGTCCTCCGGCGCGATGGTTCTGCCACCGGAGTCGGTGAACACCCTGCTCGATCGTGGCATCACGCGCCTCTCCGGAAAGGTGACGATGCTCAACCTCGATGTCGGCGGCGGGCTCCCCGCCGTCCAGAACGTCGCCGCGGCGAGCATCGACATCCCGGAGACGTCGTTGGTCCGCGGGCAGAAGCTCGTCGTCTCGCTGCCGGTCGGCGGCACGCTCACGGCCGGGCCGTTCACGCTGGCGCCGGGATCGAACAACATCCAGGTGGCACTCGGCGACGCGACCGCGGACTTCCGACTGAACGGGTCGAGCACGGTCACGCCGGCGGCCTGCACGGCCCCTGACCCCGGGGTGATCCTCGTCGACGCTCCGGCGTTCTAGGTCCTCACGCGCCCGGCGAACCGCACGCGCGGTCGCCGGGCGCGCCGTCCGGTCTAGACTGCGCGCACTTTGGCCGAGCGCCGTCTTCACGGTCTGCAGCGCGTTCTGGGTGTCAACGCGCTCTTCTCCACCGCCTACGGCAACGTCGGGTCGTCGATCTACTACGCGCTCGGCCTCGTCGCCGGGCTCGCGCTGGGCCTCACGCCGCTGGTGTTCCTGATCACCGGCGCGTTCTTCTTCTGCACCGCCGCCACGTACGCCGAGGCGACGGCGATGTACCCGGAGGCCGGCGGATCGTCGAGCTTCGCCCGGCGCGCGTTCAACGAGTTCGTCTCGTTCTTCGCGGCGTGGGGGCAGATGCTCAACTACCTCATCACCATCGCCATCTCGGCGTTCTTCGTCCCGCACTACCTCGGTGGGCTGTTCTGGGAGCCGCTGAAGAGCGCGCCCGGCGACATCATCTTCGGCATCGGCGTAATCGTCCTGCTCGCGGCGGTCAACGTCATCGGGGTCAAGGAGTCCGCCGGCCTGAACATCGCGCTCGCCGTCGTCGACTTCCTCACCCAGCTGGCGCTGGTCATCATCGGGTTCGTCCTGGTCTTCAGCCCGGACGTCCTGCAGAGCAACGTCTCCTTCGGCGTCGCGCCGACGTGGGAGCAGTTCCTCGTGGCGATCCCGCTGGGGATGATCGCCTACACCGGCATCGAGACGATCTCGAACATGGCCGAGGAGGCCCGCAACGAGGCGACCACGATCCCGGCGGCGATCAACCGCGTCCAGATCGCCGTGTTCGCCATCTACTTCACCCTGCCGGCGATCGCGCTCAGCGCGCTGCCGGTCACGTTCAACGAGGAGACGGGGG
>JAEMQS010000170.1 GCA_016463765.1 Solirubrobacteraceae bacterium
ACAACGTGGACTACACCTGGTACCCGTCGCCGCTCGTCACCGAGGTGCCGGGCGAGGCGTGAGCGGCGACCTCGCGCCACACGTCGAGGTCCTTGACGGGATGGGCGAACGTGGCGCCGGCGGCGTGCAGCGCGCGGACCTCCGCGGCTTCGTACGGCGGATCCCAGCGGACGTGGTCGTAGAGGTCGGCGTGCTCGGCGAGGTTGACGATCCGGTGGCCGAGGTGGTGGACCAGCGTCGGGACGTACAGCTCGCCGTAGCACGGCGGGTGGTCCTCGACGGCGACGTAGCCGGCCAGTGCGTCGCGGCTCAGCCACATGCCGTCGCCGAGGGTGCCGTAGATCAGGGTCGGGTCCTCGCGCACGCTCACGCGGCGCAGGTGCGCGAGCAGCGCGGGGTCGCGCCGGAAGCGGCCGTAGTGCTCCCAGTTCGTCCCGGTCCGCAGGCTCGCCTCCTTGCCGAGCAGCCCGGCGCCGGTCTGCGCCGCGATCGCGCCGAGCCGCTGCGCGTAGTCGCCGCGCAGCACGAGGTGGTCGTACTCGATGACGTAGACCGCGTCGATCGACGGGTCGTCGCGGACCCAGTGCTCCCAGACCGTCGCGAAGGTCAGGTGGTAGGACTGAAACGACCGGGGCGCGCCGCGCAGCGTCGGGTCGTCGACGAACGCCTTCGCGTCGACCTCGAGCGCGTCGAAGTCCGGGCGCCTGCCGCCGTGGCAGACCGCGAACCGCTCGCCGGGGGCGATCGCCCGGAGCAGGCGCAGCTGCTCACCGGCCGTGGCCGCGTCGACGTGCGTGAGGACGACCGTGAGCGTCGTCACGGGCGCCGCGCCGGGCACGCGCCCGCCTCGACGTGGCGGAAGACGAGCCGGTTCATCGAGGCGAAGTCGACGGCCACGAGCCCGGTCTCGGCGCCGATGAGCTTCACGCCGCCCTTCCATATGATCGGGATGGCCTTGACCATGACCTCGTCGCAGACCTCGCAGCGGATCGGACGGCCCGCGACCGCGACGACGGCCAGCTTGACCTTCCGCTTGACCTCGTCGCGCTGCACACGCGCATGGTAGGCGCCGGGCCCGCCGCGCGCATCTGCGCGATCGTCGTCACGTTCAACCGTTCCGAGCTGCTCGCCGAGTGCCTGACGCGGCTGGGTGCGCAGACCCGGCCGGCGGACGAGATCCTCGTCGTCGACAACGCGAGCACCGACGGCACCGCCGCGATGGTCGCTGAGCGGTTC
Source organism: Solirubrobacteraceae bacterium (assembly GCA_016463765.1). Classification (GTDB taxonomy): domain Bacteria; phylum Actinomycetota; class Thermoleophilia; order Solirubrobacterales; family Solirubrobacteraceae; genus Svornostia. The sequence continues at coordinate 1,237 of JAEMQS010000170.1, forward strand.
CCCGACGTGACGCTGCTGCGCCTGCCGGAGAACGTCGGCGGCGCCGGGGGCTTTCACGCGGGCATGCGCGACGCCCTCGCGCGGGGCCACGACTGGCTGTGGGTGATGGACGACGACACGTTCACGGTGCCCGACACGCTGGAGCAGCTCCTCGCGGGCGGGGCGCGGGCGCAGGGACGCGCGCCGATGATGCTGTCCAGTCAGGTCCGCTGGAAGGACGAGACGCTGCACCCGATGAACCTGCCGTCGCCGCGCTGGCGCGACCCGGAGTTCATGGCGCTCGGCGCCGCCGAAGGACTGGTGGGGCTGCGCAACGCGACGTTCGTCTCCGTCGCCCTGCACCGGGACGCGATCGAGCGGTACGGACTGCCGCTCGCGCACTACTTCATCTGGACCGACGACGTGGAGCTGACGTCGCGGATCATGCGCACCGAGCCCGGCTACCTCGTCCCCGAGAGCCGGGTCTACCACTGGACGCCCACGGCGCATCCGGCGGCCGCGAGCTCGTCCGGGGACCGCTTCTACTACCACGTGCGCAACTCGCTGCTGCTGCTGCGCGGGACGAGCCTCGCGCCGATGGACCGCATCGACTACGCCCGGTACTACGTGAAGTCGCTGCTCGCGTTCCTGCGCGAGCGCGGGCGGGAACCCGCGGCGCTGAAGCTGCTGGCGCGCGGGCTGCGCGACGGCGTGCGCGGAGACGTGCGATGAGCGGGGTCGTCGCCGTGATCACCGGCGCCGCTGCCGCGCAGGAGCAGGCATGCCGTGCGGCGCTCGCCGCCCAGGAGGCCCCGATCGCCGACATCCTGACGGGCCCCGGCGCGCTCGCGCGTGCGGCGGCGAGCGACCACGACCGGGTGTGGGTCCTCGAAGGCGGCGCCGCGCCCCGGCCCGACGCGCTCTCCGGCCTGCTGGGCCTGGCCGACGGCGCGCTGCGCAGCGGCATGGTCGTCGACCCCGCCGGCCGGCCGCTGGCGTTCGCACTGCCGTCCGGCGACACCTTCGACGTCGACGCGGTCATCGCGCTCGCCGCCGAGCGGGTGCTGCCGATCCGCCGCGCCACGCTCGCGCACACGCTCGTCCCGCGCGCGGCGCTGCGCGAGCACGGCCTGCCCGACCCGCGCTACGGCGCCTACGCCGGTGACGAGTGGACGGCGCGCGTGGCGGCGAGCGGCGGCGGGAGGTTCCTGCCCGCCTCCACCGCGGTCCTTCCCGCGGCGCCGCCGGCTCCCCGCGCGATCGCGCCCGCGCTGCGCACCGCCCGCACGCCGACGTGGACCAACGGCGAGCGGATCGCGGTGTTCGCCACTCTGCTCCGTCGCTAGTTCTGGAACCATGCCGCCAGCCATGGACGCCACCATCGTGATCGTCACGAAGGACCGTCGCGAGATGCTCGCCGACGCGCTCGCGTCGGCGGTCGCGCAGGAGGGCGACGTCGAGGTCCTCGTCATCGACGACGCCTCGTCCGACGGCACGGCGGAGATGGTCGCCGAGCAGTTCCCGGACGTGCGCGTCCACCGGTACGAGACGAACGCCGGGCTCGTGGTGCGCCGCAACGACGCCGCCCGGATCGCCCGCGGCCGCGTGATCGTCTCGATCGACGACGACGCGGTGTTCACGACCCCGGACACGGTCGCGCAGACCCTGCGCGACTTCGATGCCGACCCGCGCATCGCCGCCGTGGGCATCCCGTACGTCGACGTGCGGCGCAGCCCGCAGGTCCACCAGCAGCCGCCCGACGCCGAGGGCTGCTGGATCGGGCCGGTGTACCGCGGCACCGCGCACGCCGTCCTGCGCGACGTGTTCCTCGAGCTCGGCGGCTACCGCGAACGCATCGTCCACCAGGGCGAGGAGCACGACTTCTGCCTGCGCCTCCTCGACGCCGGCTACCTCATCCGCTACGGCCGCGCGGCGCCGATCGAGCACCGCGAGTCGCCGCGCCGCAGCAACCGGCGCATGGAGCGCTACGGCCGCCGCAACGAGCAGCTGCTGTGCGCGACCTACTACCCGCAGCCGTGGGCGACGTTGTACGGCATCGGGTACGCCGGCAAGTCGATCCTGCGCGGCATCCGGTCCGACGGCGGCCTCGTGTGGATCTTCGAAGGGATCCTGCGCGGGGTCGGCGCGTGGATGACCGCCGGGCGGCGACCGGTGTCGCGTGCGACCTTCGCGCTCGATCAGCGGCTGCGCCGTGCGCGCTGCCTGCCCATCGAGGACGTCAGCCCTCGTCGATGACGAGCAGCCGCGGCGAGTCGGTGACCGGCAGCTCGACGACGAGCCAGCCGCTGTCCGTGCGCCGCACCACGTCGACCGGCACGCTCGCGCCCGTCATCGGGTCGACCGCGCTGACGCGGGCGTTGCGCGCGTCGGTGCCGCCGATGGTCAGCTGGTAGCGCTCGGCGGGCAGGTCGAACCGGGTCGGGTCGCTGGTCGGCGCGCTGGCGTTGTGCACCTTCGCCATGTTGCGCGTCATGACGTACACCGGGACGACGAAGCGCGTGTCCGACGCCTGGAAGGGCAGGAACGCGAGGGCGTCGCGGTCGTACAGCGTCGGGCGCGCTGCGCTGCCGTCGCCGTGGAACTGGAACCGTCCGCCGTAGTCGCCGATCGACGCGAGCGTGAGCTTGCGCGGGACGGTGACGGCGCCGGCGTTCAGCGTGGACGTCAGGCGCCGGATGCCGCTGAGCGCGGGGCCGCCTGTCGTGTCGCCCGGGTACGTGCCCGTGCTGCCGAGGGCCTCCCAGAAGGTCTTGCCGATGAGCGTCCACTCCGCGGTCCCGGCCGAGAAGAAGTCGATCTGCGTCGTGCCCTTGTTGACGTAGGAGGTCAGCGTGCGCAGCGCCGCCTTCGCGCGCAGGTGCTCCTCGTCGGCGTAGCTCAGCGCGGTCAGCGACTTGCCGGCGGCGGTCTCCAGGTTGATCTCGGTCATCCAGAGCTCGACCGGCTTGCCCGCGGCGTTCTTGACGTTGCGGCCGTGGTCGGTGCTGCGGCCCTGCAGGTCGGTGAAGCGCGTGGTGATCGGCGCGGTGTCGCGGATGATCGATTCCGTCGCGATTGCCGTGAGCGAGAACTCCGGGAAGAACGTGTCGTACTGCGGGTTGTGCGTGTCGACCC
>JAEMQS010000070.1 GCA_016463765.1 Solirubrobacteraceae bacterium
CGTCGGAGGGCTTGGAGCCGAGGAGCGCCATCGCGCCCGACCCTACCCGGTGCTCTCACGGGGAGCGGCGCGGTTGCGGCCGTTCACGGCTTCTTCACAGGTCGTTCACGGCGAGGTAACCGCGGGACGCCCCGCGACCGCCAGCCTTGTCCGCACGTGATGGAGACTGCTGCGTTCCCGGAGGAGGTCCTGAGCATCGGACCGGTAGAGATCCGCCCCCACGGCGGTCTCGTCACGCTGAACCAGCGCACGCTCACGCTGTCTGTCCGGGAGTTCACGCTCCTGGTCGAGATCGCCCGGCGTGCGGGGAGAATCGTCTCCCGGGCGGAGCTCTACACGCTCGTGTGGGGCGCCCCGCTGCGCGCCGGCGACCGGTCGGTGGACGTGTACATCCACAAGCTGCGCGTGAAGCTCGAAGACGGCGCGCCCGGATGGGCCTTCATCCACACCCACGTGGGCTTCGGCTACCGCTTCGCCCCGGAGCCTTCACATCCTTTTCACAACACGGCCACAAGTCGATAACAGACTGCGTGTCGATCGCTGGAAGGCTGCCACGGCTTCTATGGGAGACCAGAACATACGAGGAGGAACGTCTGTGAAGACGTACCGTTTCATGAGCGCAGTCGGCGTGTGCGCCGCGCTTGCGTTCGGCGTGGCCGCGTGCGGCGACGACGAAGAGTCGGGCAGCAGCACCAGCGGCGCCGACACCGAGCAGGTGTCCGGCAGCATCACGATCGACGGCTCGTCGACCGTCTACCCGTTCGGCCAGGCGGCCGCGGAGCTCTTCAACGAGGAGCAGCCCGACGTGAAAATCACGGTCGGCCAGTCCGGCACGGGCGGCGGCTTCGAGAAGTTCTGCGCCGGCGAGACCGACATCTCGCAGGCGTCGCGTCCGATCAAGGACGACGAGGAGGTGCCGCTCTGCGAGAAGGGCGGCGTCGAGTTCGGCGAGCTGCAGGTCGCCAACGACGGCATCGCCGTCGTGACGAACCCCGGCCTCGAGGTCGACTGCATGACGACCGCGCAGCTCAAGGAGCTGTGGAACACGGGCTCGAAGATCACGAAGCTCAGCGAGATCGACAGCTCGTTCCCGGACACCACGCTCTCGCTCTACGGGCCGGGCACCGACTCGGGCACGTTCGACTTCTTCACCGACGTCATCAACGGCGAAGAGGGTGCGACCCGCGACGACTACCAGGCGTCCGAGGACGACAACCAGCTGCTGACCGGCGTCGAGGGTGACGCGGGCGGCCTCGGCTACTTCGGCTTCTCGTACTACGAGGGCGCCGCGGACAAGCTCGGCCTCGTCGGTGTCGACGCGGGCGACGGCTGCGTCAAGCCCAGCAAGGAGACCATCCAGGACGGCTCGTACAAGCCGCTCTCGCGTCCCCTGTTCATGTACCCGTCGGCCGAGGCCCTGCAGCGGCCCGAGGTCAAGGCGTTCATGGACTTCGTGATCGCCAATCAGGAGACCATCGCGGAGGCCGCGAAGATCGTGCCGCTCACGGCCGACCAGGCCGCCAAGGCCCAGGCCGACCTGACGGCCCTCGAGAGCAAGTAGGGAGCTGACCATGGCGGGCACACCCAACACCCCACAGCCCGCCATGGGCGGCGGCGGGTCCGGACCGAATCTGCTCCGGACCCGCTCACCGCGAGCCATCGGCGAGGGAGCGATTCGCGTCTCTCTCTTCGTCGCGGCGGCGATCAGCGTCATCACGACGACGCTGATCGTCCTGTCCCTGCTCCGGGAGACCGTGGCCTTCTTCGGCGACGTCGGCGCCACGGAGTTCCTGTTCGGGACGAAGTGGACGCCGCAGCTCGCCGGCGACCAGCAGTCGTTCGGCATGCTGCCGGTGCTCGTGGGCACGCTCTACATCACCGGGATCGCGATGCTCGTCGCCGTCCCGCTCGGCCTGCTGGCCGCCATCTACCTCGCCGAGTACGCCCCGGAGCGGGTCCGCAAGATCGTCAAGCCGATCCTCGAGGTCCTCGCCGGCGTTCCGACCATCGTCTTCGGCTTCTTCGCCCTGACCTTCATCACGCCGGAACTCCTCCGGCCGCTGCTCGGGCCCGAGGTCCAGCAGAGCAACCAGCTCGCCGCCGGCCTGCTCGTCGGCCTGCTCGTCCTGCCGACCGTCGCGTCGGTGGCCGAGGACGCGATGACCGCGGTGCCGTACTCGCTGCGCGAGGGCGCGTTCGGCATGGGCGCCAGCCGCCTCATCGTGTCGCTCCGCGTCGTGTTCCCGGCCGCGCTGTCGGGGATCATCGCCGCGCTCGTGCTCGGCGCCTCACGCGCGATCGGCGAGACGCTCGTCATCCTCCTCGCCGGCGGGTCGGGTCAGCTGCTGCCCCAGGTCGTCACCAGTCCCACCGACGCGTCCGGCTCCATGGCGGCGTTCATCGCCTCGACGGCCACCGGCGACGCGCCGACCGGCTCGATCGAGTTCGAGACCATCTTCGCCGTCGGCTTCACGCTCTTCGTGATCTGCCTCGTGCTGAACCTCCTGTCCATCCGCCTCGTCGGCAAGTACCGCCAGGTGTACGAGTGATCCCCACGACCCTTCAGCCCAGGAGCGCACGATGACCGGCGCGCAGATCGCCGCCAAGGCGGCGACCCAGACCACCGTCATCTCGCGGCGCAGCAAGAAGGACACGCGGCGGGAGAGCGGCTTCGCCCTCATCATGTGGGGCGCACTCGCCATCATCTGCCTGTCGATCGCGGTGCTGCTGACCACGATCGTGGTCGACGGCCTGCCGCGGTTCTCGATGGACCTCTTCACGAACCAGCCGTCGAAGGTCAACCCGGCGACGTCGGGCATCCAGTCCGCGATCCTGGGCACGCTCTATCTGATGGCGATCACCGCGGCGCTCGTGATCCCTGTGGGCATCGCGACCGCGATCTACCTCGAGGAGTACGCCGACAGCACCAAGTGGTTCAACCGCTTCATCGAGCTGAACATCCAGAACCTCGCCTCGGTGCCGTCCGTGGTCTACGGCCTGCTCGGCCTCGCCTTCATCGTCCGCGGACCTCTGGACCTCGGCCCGACGCTCATGGCCGGCGGCATCACGCTCACACTCCTCGTGCTCCCCGTCGTCATCATCGTGGCGCGTGAGGCGATCCGGGCGGTGCCGCCGTCGATCCGTGACGGCGCGCTCGCGCTCGGCGCGACGAAGTGGCAGACGATCTGGAAGCAGGTGCTTCCCGGGTCCATCTCCGGCATCGCCACCGGCGTGATTCTGGCGCTCAGCCGGGCGATCGGCGAGACCGCGCCGCTGATCGTCATCGGGGCTGCGGTGTCACCCCGCTTCAACCCCGACGGACTCGGCAGCGCCTTCACGGCCATGCCGGTCCAGATCTTCGCGTACTCCAAAGACGCGGATACCCAGTTTCTGGAGCTCGCATCTGCAACCATCCTGGTGCTGATGGGACTTCTGCTCCTCATGAACTCCATCGCCATCTACCTGCGCAACCGCTTCGAGCAGAAGTGGTAAGGGAGCCCAGCGTGCCCGAGAAGACCGACACGGCAGAGAGCCAGATCACCAAGCCCATGGACGAGCAGAGCGCCTCCAGTTCCGCCCACCACGAGGTGTCGCCCCACCTCGAGCCCAAGCCCGCAGAGGCGGCGGCGTCGACCGAGGCGATCTTCGACTGCAAGGGCGTGGACGTCCTGTACAGCGGCAAGCTCGCCGTCGCCGATGTCGACGCGCCGATCATGAAGAACGAGATCACGGCGCTCATCGGCCCGTCGGGCTGTGGCAAGTCCACGTTCCTGCGCTGCCTGAACCGGATGAACGACCTGATCCCGGGCGCCGAGGTCCGCGGCAGCATCGTCTACCACGGCCAGGATCTGTACGCCAAGGACGTCGACCCGGTCCAGGTGCGCAAGCACATCGGGATGGTCTTCCAGAAGCCGAACCCGTTCCCGAAGTCGGTCTACGAGAACATCGCGTTCGGCCCGAAGGTCGTCGGGATGAAGGGCGACATGGACGAGATCGTCGAGTCCGCCCTGCGCCGTGCGTCGCTGTGGGACGACGTCAAGGACCGCCTGAAGGACAACGCCTTCGGGATGTCCGGCGGCCAGCAGCAGCGCCTGTGCATCGCGCGGGCCCTCGCCGTCCAGCCGGACGTCCTGCTCATGGACGAGCCCTGCTCGGCGCTGGATCCGATCTCGACGAACCGCATCGAGGACCTCATGCTCGAGCTCAAGGAGGACTTCTCGATCGTGATCGTCACGCACAACATGCAGCAGGCCGCGCGCGTGTCGGACAAGACGGCGTTCTTCACCGTCGACATGACCGGCGGCGAGTCCAACCGCGTGGGCCGGCTCGTCGAGCACGACATCACCGAGAAGATCTTCACCCAGCCGAGTGACAAGCGCACGGAGGAGTACGTCACGGGCAAGTTCGGTTGAGCCTGTGACCGTCCACACCCGGCAGGAGTTCACCGCCGAGCTGGCCAAGCTGGAGCAGGCCACGCTCGAGGGTCTCGACATGGTCGTCGCCCAGATCGACCGCGTGCTCGAGGCGCTCGAGCATCAGGACGTCGAGCTCGCGGCGATCGTCGTCGCCGACGACGATCGCATCGACGGCCGCTATCTGGAGATCCATCAGAGCGTGCTCACGCTGCTCGCGCTCCAGGCGCCCGTCGCGGGCGACCTGCGGCTCGTCGCCGCGATCCTCCACACCGTCAAGCACATGGAGCGCATGGCGGATCAGTGCGTGAACATCGCGAAGATGATCCCGCTGGTCGGCAACGAGCCGCCCCGTGACGAGGAGATGCTCGCGAAGGTCATGCGCATGGGCCGATCGGCCCGCAGCGAGGTGACGCAGTGCCGTCAGGCGTTCGCGGTGCGCGACGTCGGCCTCGCGGAGGACCTGGTGCGCCAGGACCGGTCGATCAACGTCCTGAACAAGGAGATCTTCCGCATGGCGGTGGAGATCGGCGACGACGTCGACACCCGCGAGTGGGCGATGTCCATGACCATGGTCGCGCGCGCGTTCGAGCGCATCGGCGACAACGCCGTCGACGTCGGCGAGCAGGTCGCGTTCATCGTCAGCGGGCTCTTCCGGGAGTTCGGCGATGCGGGCCGATCTGACACCCCGTCAGCGTGATGCGCGTCACAGTGCGCGCGGGTTTCGCCGTGTTTGCGGGACCACCTGTGAACAACCTGTGACCGGGGTGTCACCCGGCGTGCGCTCCGACGGTACCTCGGTCTAGACTCATGACCGTCATGACGGATCGCACATCGGTCGGTTCCCCCGCCGACCTCACCAGCGCGCCGAGTCCCCACGGCGCTCCGCTACGCATCGCTGTCATCGATGCGGATTCCGGTTTCCTGCAGGTGCTCACGAAGCGCCTCGACCGCCTCGGCTGGGAGCACCGCGTGGTGCCCGGTCCGGTGCCGGTGGAGACCGTCGTCGCGATGCGCCTCGGCGCGATCGTCATCGACCTGGCCACCCTGGGCACCCAGGGCTGGGACTACCTTGAGCGCCTGTGCGGCGCGGTGCCCGGTCTGGGCGTCGTCGTCTGCACCGGCCAGTCCACCGTCGCGCAGCGCGTCCGCGGCCTGCGGATGGGCGCCGACGACTGGGTCACGAAGCCGTGTCACCCCGAGGAGCTCATCGCGCGCGTCGAGGCCGTCGTGCGCCGCCGCCGTCGCACCGAGGCGCCCGCCGCGGTCCTGCCGGTGCAGGCCGGCGAGGTCGAGGTGCGGTCCGACCAGTTCCAGGCCTTCGTGAACGGGACGTCGATCGACCTGACCCGTCGCGAGTTCGAGCTGATCCACCTGCTCGCCGAGGCCGAGGGCCGCGTGCTCGAGCGCGAGGAGATCTACCAGCGCGTCTGGGGCTACGCCATGGCGCGCGGCGACCGCTCGGTCGACGTGTTCGTCCGCAAGCTGCGTCAGAAGCTGGAGAAGGCGTCGCCGAGCTGGCGGTACATCCACACGCACTTCGGCGTCGGCTACCGCTTCGCACCCGAGCGCGTGGACGTCGAGGCCGCAGGCGCGCTGGAGGCCGAGCTCGCCGAGGTTGCAGCGCAGGTCGCGCTGGACGGCGGCGCGCCGGTCACGCTGCCCGTCGAGCAGACCTGAGAGCGCCGGTCGCGCGGGCGGTAGTCTGGACGGCGATGTCCAGCACCACCGTCCGCAACGTCGCGATCATCTTCGCCCTCGCGGCGATCGTCGCCTTCCTGCCCGGTGGCGACACGGGCGCGAACTTCATCAGCCAGATCCTGTCGGCGATCTTCATCGTCCTGATCGTCTTCATCGCGGCCCAGATGTACCGGCGCTTCCAGGAGGACATCTACGGCCTGGGCGATCGCTGGCGGCTCGTGCTCTACGCGTCGATCGCGGCGATCGTCTTCGCGCTCGGCGCGGCGTCGCGGATGCTGGGCGACGGGGATCTGGGCGCCGCCGGGTTCGTGCTCTGGTTCGGCCTGATGGGTGGTGCGGCCTACGGGCTGTACGGCACCTACCGGCAGTACCGCGAGTACCGGATCTAGCCCCCGCGGCGTTTCGCCGCACCTCCTGCGCGAAGTCGCAACAGACCCGTCTGGTTCCGTGACCGCCTGATCGCGAGGCTCCCGGCATGTCCGGTTTCCTCCTTGCTCTGGTGCGCCGAGCGCGCACCGACGATGGTGCGACGAGCGTCGAGTTCGTGGCGATGATCCCGCTGATCGTCGCCCTCGCCCTCGGGTCCTGGCAGGGGCTCGTCGCGGGGCAGGCCGCGTGGCTGAGCGGTGGGGCGGCCGCTGCCGCCGCGCGTGCCCACGCGGTCGGGGCCGATCCGCGGGCCGCCGCCAAGCGCGCCCTGCCGGCGCCGCTGCACCGCGGGCTGCGCGTGTCGACCCGCGACGGTGAGGTCACCGTGCGGGTCGCGGTTCCGGCGGTGGTCGGCTCGCGCCGGCTGGGGTCCTTCGCGGCGCGCGCGCACCTGCGCGATCAGGGCGCATGAGGACGCTCGCCCATCAGGACGGCCAGTCCACGGTCGAGGTCGTCGCGCTGTTGCCGCTGCTGCTCGCGGTGGTGCTCGCGCTCGCGCAGCTGCTGTCTGCCGGGCTCGCGCGCGAGCAGGCGGGGACGGCCGCCCAGGCCGGGGCGATGGCGCTGCTGCAGGACGAGGACCCCGAGGACGCGGTGCGCGAGGCCGTGCCGGGCTGGTCGCGCAAGCGCGTCACGGTGCGCGTCAAGGGCCGCCGGGTCGAGGTGCGGCTGCGACCGCCGACGTTCGTCCCGGGCATGGCCGAGGAGCTCACCGCGCGGGTCGTGGCGCATGCGGGTAGGGAGACGTCGCCGTGAGTCTGCTTCGTGCCGTGGCCGAGCACTTCGTGGCACCGGCGGGCGAGGCCGCCCGCCCGGTATCCGGCGCGCCTATCGCCACCGTGTCCGGCGTCCCGCCCGCGTTGGGACTGCTGTGCGAGCCACGCCACGCCCGGGCGGCCGGGCGCGCGGTCGGGCTGCATCTCGCGAGGCGCCGGAAGGCCCAGGCTGCGCTGGTCGCCATCTGGACCGCTGACGGCGGCGCCGCGACGATGTCGGGCGCGACGCCGCTGGGTGGGGAGACGCGCCGCCTGGTCCGTGCCCTGGCCGGGCGGGACATCGCCGCACACGCGAGCGGGCGGGTCGTGGTGGCGGCGCTTCCGCACGAGGCTGACATGGCGGCGCAGGTGGCGGCGCAGGCCTTCGCCGTCGCCGCGTCTCTCCCGACGGTGCTCGTGGTCGCCGGGCCTCGAGAGGAGCCGCTTGACGAGCTGCTCTGTGCCCGCGATCTCGTGCTCGTCGCGGATGGGGGAGACGACCTGCTCGCGGACATCGCTGTGGCGGCGCTGCAACGACGTGGTGTGTCGGCGCGGCGCTGTGCCCTGCCCGCAACGGCGGTGGCGGCGCGAGGCGGCAGCCTGCTGCCATCGGCGCGGCGCGGGCTCGACACCGCCATGGAGGGGCTGGCGTGATCGCCCGCTGTCGGGACGCCTCAGGCCAGGCCACGCTCATGGTCGTCTGGGTGTTGGTCGCCCTCGCGGCGGCCGCGCTGCTGCTCGGCGGGGTGGCGCGCGGCATCGGCGCCGGGAACGACCGCCAGCGCGCCGCCGACCTGGCCGCGCTCTCCGGCGCCCGCGCCATGCACGCGCGCTTTGGCGGGCTCTTCTCCGCAGGCGGAGCCCACGTCGACCTGGCCGCCTACCGCGCCGCGGCGACGCGGGCCGCGCGCGACACCGCGCGCCGCAACGGCATGTCCCGGGTCCGCGTGTCGTTCCCCGAGGACGACAGCTTCGCGCCGACGCGCATCCGCGTGGTGGTCGCCGACGCGATCGAGGTGGGCGACGAGCGCGTGGCGCATCGGGCCACCGCCGAGGCCGAACTGGCGCCGCCTGCCGACGTGTCGTTCGCCGACGGCGGGGGCGGTGAGTACTCCGGCCCGCTGGCGACGCGGCAGGGCAAGCGCATGCGGCCGGACGTGGCGATGGCCTTCGACCGGCTGCACGCCGCCGCCACGAAGGCCGGGGTGCCTGTGACCATCACCAGCGCGTACCGCAGCAACGCCGAGCAGGCCGTGCTGTGGGCACGCAACCCCGACCCCCGGTGGGTGGCGCGGCCCGGAACCTCGCTGCACCGCCTGGGTACCGAGCTCGACCTCGGCCCGCCCGCGGCGTATGGGTGGCTGGCGGCCAACGCTCCGAGGTTCGGGTTCATCAAGCGCTACAGCTGGGAGCCGTGGCACTTCGGCTACACCCGCAACGCCGGGTCGTCATCGGTGGGCTACCGCCGCGGCGGCAAGGCCGCGGGGAAGGGCTCGCTGGTGCGCGACGACGAGCAGGCCGGAGCCGGCGACGGGGAGCGGTCCCGCTCGATGCCGTCCTTCGTGCCCGCCCGCTTCGCCCCGATGATCTCCAAGGCGGCCCAGCGCTGGAACGTGGGCGCGGCGCTCCTCGCGGCCCAGATCTACGCCGAGTCGAACTTCAACCCATACGCGCGCAGCCATGCGGGCGCCCAGGGCATCGCGCAGTTCATGCCCGCCACCGCGGCGGCGTACGGGCTGCGCAACCCCTTTGACGCGGAGCAGGCAATCAACGCGCAGGCCCACCTCATGCGCGACCTGCTGCGGCAGTTCGGCGCGGTCCCGCTGGCACTCGCCGCGTACAACGCGGGCCCGGCTCCGGTCCAGCGCTGCGGGTGCCCCGGGCCGTACGCCGAGACGCGGGCATACGTCGCGAAGATCCTCGGGCTGATGGGCGGGGCGGGCGAGCTGCCGGCCGGCGGGGGGCTCGAGGTCCGGCTGGTCGCGTGAGATGCCCGCGTCTACCATCAGCGTCATGGCGCTCACCGTCGGAGACCGCGAGGTCCGGCCACTCACGGCCGACGAGGTGCTGCGGATGGTCGATGCCGGCATCCTCGCGGAGGATGAGCCGGTGGAGCTGCTCCACGGGGTGCTCACGGCGATGAGTCCGAAGAGCCCGGCGCACAGCGTGGTCAAGGCGCGTCTGGTCGCGTGGCTCGGGCCGGGTGTCGCGGCGGCCGGGCAGGTGCTGCGCATCGAGGATCCTCTCCTCGTACCCGACCGCACCAGTCTGCCGGAGCCCGACCTTGCCGTGGTGGAAGGCGGTGATCACACCGCGCATCACCCGACCACCGCCCTCCTGGTGATCGAGGTGGCGGTCAGTTCGTTGCGGGTGGACACCCGGGTCAAGCCGCGTCTGTTCGCCGAAGCCGATGTCGCGGAGTACTGGGTGGTCGACGTCCCCGGCCACTGCATCCACACCTTCGCCCGGCCCGACGGCGGCCGATACGCAGACACCGGCAGCGCTTGTGGTGGCCATGTGCTCGCACCGCGGCACGTCACAGCGGATCCGCTCGACGTCCGGACCCTGCTCGCGGGCCTCTGACCGGTAGCGTCCCCGCGATGGAGCGCAACCTCATGACCGCCGAAGGCCTCGAGGAGCTGAAGGCCGAGCTCGAGCGCCTCGAGACCGTCGAGCGTCACGCCATCGCCGAGCGCATCAAGACGGCCCGTGAGTGGGGCGATCTCAAGGAGAACGCCGAGTACCACGACGCGAAGAACACCCAGGCGCACCTCGAGACCAAGATCCTCCAGCTGCGCCAGCGCCTGGACACCGCCGAGGTCGTCGAGGTCACCAAGGGCGACACAATCGGCTTCGGCTCCACGGTGACGATCAAGGACGAGACCAGCGGCAAGGAGGTCACCTACCGGCTCGTCGCGTCGCGTGACGCGGACCCGTCGAAGGGCCTGATCTCCTTCGAATCCCCCGTCGCCGCGGCGCTCCAGGACAAGCGCGCCGGTGACGTTGCGGTCGTCACGACGCCCCGCGGCGAGCGGCGCATGGAGGTCCTCGCCGTCCAGTGAACGCGGACGTCCATACGGACATCCGTATGAGGGTCGTATGGATGGGGCTCAAGTCCCCGTCGGCATCACCCGAAGCAGTGAGGGCCATGGAGGCTTCTTTCGTCGCAACGGACTGCGGCGCTTGGCGGGACGCGATCGATGCTGGGGTCGCGGCCGACGTCACGCGCGCCATCGATCAACTCGCCGAGTTTCCGGTCCTGGACGCCACCGTCCAGCGGATTCTTCAACTGTGCGACGAGCCGGACGCCACCACGGCGGACCTCGTCGCAGCCCTCGAACGCGACCAGGCGTTCGCCGCCAACCTGCTGCGCTACGCGAACTCCGCGGCGCTGGCCCGGCCGATCCGCGCCAAGACGGTCCGGCAGGCCGTCATGCTCGTCGGCCGCCGCGCGCTGCGCCGCCTCTCGCTGGAGGCCGCCACCTTCCGCTTCCTCGAGCGCGCACCCGGCAACGGCGGGACGGTCCGCGGGCAGCTGCACCTGCACGCGGTCTCCGTCGCCGTGACTTCCGCGCTCGCCGCCGACATGGCCCGCGTGCGCGGCGAGGCGCCACACCTCGCGGGGCTGCTGCACGACATCGGCAAGCTCGTCCTCCCGATCGCGTTCGGCGAGAGCGCCATCGAGCAGATCACCAGCCAGCACCCCAGCGGCCAGGGCCGCGTCGCGCTCGAGCGGGAGATCCTCGGCATCGACCACGCCCTCGCCGGCGCGCTGCTCGCCGAGCGGTGGGGCTGCGCCCCCGAGGTCTGCGAGGCCATCGCCTTCCATCACGGCGGCCCGACCGGCATCGCCGTGCCGACGCTCGAGACCGCGTGCGTCCAGGTCGCCAACGGCGTCGCCGACATGCTCAGCGGCGGCGAGGCCGACCACCCGCTGCTCGAGGCCGCCCTCGAGCGCCTGGACCTGCAGACCGACGCCCTCGACCGCCTCGCCGAAGCCGCCAGCACACCGCTCGGCGCGGTCGCGAGCGGCCGGCTGGGCGAGCAGATCGCCGACACGTCGCAGCTCGCCGAGCTCGACGACCTCACGGGCCTGGCGAACCGCCGTCACTGGCTGACGACCGTGCGCGGCGAGCTGTCGGAGTCTGGCAGCGGCGCGGTTCTCGTGGTCTCGGTCGGGGGTCTGGCCGACGTCACGCGCACGCACGGCTACGGCGCCGCGAACCTCGTCCTGACCGAGGTGGCCCGCGTCGTCTCACGCCACGGCCTCGCCGGGCGCATCGGCGGCGTCGTGCTCGGTGTGTGGATCGACGGTTCGGCCGACGACGCCTCCGCCGCCGGCGCGCTCATCGAAGCCGAGGTCACCGCCGCCGAACGCGATGGCACGCCGCCCGTCGAGCTGCACCTCGGCGTGGCGAGCGCCCCCGCGGACGGCACGGATCTGGCGCTGCTGCTCGAGGCGGCCGACGATGCGTCAACGCGTCAGCGCGACGCGGCCCGCGGGCCCGCGTCGGCCGACGGCGTCGCGATGGACCACCGCCGCGCCGCGTAGGCAGCTAGTACCGCACGAGCCCCTTCTCGCGCACGATCTCCCAGTCGAGCATCTTGTAGCCGACGCGGTCGAAGACGACGGTCACCTGGCCGTCGTCGCCGCCGGTGACGGTGCCCGACCCCCACGACGCGTGCTCCACGCGGGTGCCGACCACGGGCAGCCCGTCGGCGTTCGGCGCGCCCGCCCCCGCGTCGCAGCGATCGCAGTTCCCGCACGGTGGCGCGTACGCCTCGCCGAAGTACCCGAGCAGGAACGCCCGGCGGCACCCGTCGTGCTCGGCGTAGCCGCGGATCATGTCGACGCGTGAGCGGTCGAACGCCTCGCGCTCGACCTCGACCTGCGCCGCGGTGTCGACGGCGACCGCGAGCGCCTCGTCGTCCATGGCACGCGCTGCCCCCGTTGCCGCGACCGCACCGTCCTCCGAGAGGGCCACGACACCCGCCCGCTCGAGCCGGTGCAGGGCCGTCCCGAGGCGCGCCTCGGACAGGTCGAGTTCGGCGGCGAGCACGCCCTGGGCGACCGCGTCGTCACGGACCCGCAGACCGCGCGCGAGCAGGTCGAGCTGCTCGTGCTCGACCCGGCCGGCCGCGTGGAAGCGACGCAGCCCCAGATCCTGGGGCCGGTAGAAGAGCACCGCGCGCGCGGGCTCGCCGTCGCGGCCGCCCCGGCCGATCTCCTGGTAGTAGGCGTCGACGGATTCGCTGACGTCGTGGTGGACGACGAACCGCACGTCGTCCTTGTCGACGCCCATGCCGAACGCGATCGTGGCGACCATGACGTCGATGCTGCCGTCGTCCATGAAGGCGTCCTGCGCGGTGTCGCGCTCCTTGGCGGACATCCCCGCGTGGTAGGCACCCGCGCGCACCCCGCGCTCGCGCAGCGCCTCGGCGACCTCCTCGGTGGCCCGCTGCGTCGAGCAGTAGACGATCCCCGGGCCGGGTGCCGCGTCTTCGACCCAGTCCAGCAGCGCGCGCGTCTTGCGTGCGGCGTCCTCGTGGCGCTCGACGGCGAGGTGGATGTTCGGGCGGTCGAACCCGCGGACGATGATCTCCGGTTCGCGGAGCTGCAGGGTCCGGACGATCTCCTCGCGGACCGGAGGCGCCGCCGTCGCGGTCAGGGCGAGGATGGGCGGGCGGCCCAGGGCGTCCGCGGCGTCGGCCAGGCGCAGGTACTCCGGGCGGAAGTCGTGCCCCCACTGCGACACGCAGTGCGCCTCGTCGACGACGAACAGCGACGGCGACAGCGCCCGCAGCCGCGCGACGACGTCCTCCCGCGCGAGCTGCTCGGGGGCGAGCAGGACGAACTCGATCTCGCGGTCGCGGAGCGCGTCGAACACCGCGTCGCGCGCGCGTGGCGTCAGCGTGGAGTTCAGCGTCGCGGCGCGCCCGTGCTCGACGTCCTCGACGGCGTCGGCCTGGTCGGCCTGCAGGGAGATGAGCGGCGAGACGACGACGGTCGGCCCCGGGAGTCGCAGCCCGGCGAGCTGGTAGATCGCCGACTTGCCCGAGCCCGTCGACATGACCGCGAGCGTGTCCCTGCCGGCGAGCACGGAGGCGACGCCCTCGGCCTGCCCCGGCCGCAGGGCGGAGTACCCCAGACGCTCACGCGCCAGCTCGGCGATCTCGTCGTGGGTGCTCACGGACCGGGCAAGCTACCCCGTCGGGCGCGGACCTATCCTCGAAGGGGTGGCCACGGACGAGCAGCTCACCCGCGGGGAGCGCCTCAAGCAGCAGCGGCGAACCCTCCCCGACGGGCCCGGCGTGTATCTCATGCGCGACGACCGCGGCCGCGTGATCTACGTCGGCAAGGCGAAGTCGATCCGCAAGCGGGTCAACAGCCACTTCTCCAAGCCGGTGACGCGCGGCGCGAAGGACATGGTCAGCGAGATCGACCACATCGAGTTCCTCCTCGTCTCCAGCGAGTCCGAGGCGCTGCTGGCCGAGCAGAACTTCATCAAGCAGTACCGCCCGCGGTTCAACATCCGCCTGCGCGACGACAAGAGCTACCCGTTCATCGCGATCTCGATGGACGAGGACTACCCGCGGGTCTACTTCACGCGCGAGCGCCACCGCAAGGGACGGCTGTACTTCGGCCCGTACTCGAACGCCAAGCGCGTCCGGGGCACGCTCGACCTGCTCGGCAAGATCTTCCTGTACCGGTCGTGCAACGGTCCCGAGCCCGGCCGGCGCAGCGGGTCGCCGTGCCTGGATTACTACATCAAGCGCTGCGGGGCGCCCTGTGTCGGCTACGTCGACCAGGCGGAGTACCGGACCTCGATCGACGGCGTCGTCGACTTCCTCCAGGGCCGCTACCGCGACATCGAGCGCGACCTCGAGCAGAAGATGAAGGACGCCGCCGCCGCGCAGGAGTTCGAGCAGGCGGCGCTGGAGCGCAACCGCCTGCGGTCGGTCCGCGAGCTGCTGCAGCGCCAGCGCGTGGCCAACGAATCCGTGGGCACGCTCGATGCGGTGGCGGTCGCGGTCAGCGGGACCGACGCGAACGCCCAGGTCTTCCAGGTCCGCGACGGCGTGCTCTCCGACCGTCAGTCGTTCTATCTCACCAACGAGACCGAGGGCGACGTCGCCGAGGTCATCGAGGAGTTCCTCCTGCAGTACTACGGCGGCGCGCTGTCGATCCCCGCGCAGATCGTCATCCAGGGCGAGCTCGAGGACGACGAGGTCGAGGCCATCCAGGAATTGCTCGCCGAGCGGCGCGGCAGCCGGGTCGAGCTGCGGCGCGCCGAGCGGGGCGACAAACGCCGCATCCTCGACCTCGCCGAGCGCAACGCAAAGCTCGCGCTGGACACCGAGCGGCTGAAGGTCGAGCGCCAGCGCCAGCAGCGCGTCGAGGCGCTCGACGAACTCCAGCGCGAGCTGGGGATGGACACGCTGCCGATCCGCATCGAGTGCTACGACATCTCGAACCTCATGGGGACGAACACCGTCGCCTCGATGGTGGTCTTCGAGGGCGGCGCGCCGAAGAAGAGCGACTACCGGCGCTTCAAGGTGCGGGGCACGACCGAGGGGGTGCCTGACGACTTCGCCTCGATGGAGGAGATCCTCGGCCGTCGCATGGCCCAGTTCGAGGCCCAGCAGGACCTGTCGCCGCACGACCCCAAGCGCAACGAGTCGTTCGCCTCGCTGCCGAGCCTGATCGTCATCGACGGCGGGCCGGGCCAGCTCTCGGCCGGGTTGCGCGCGCTGGAGGGCTTCCGCGAGCGCGGCGTGACGATCGTCGGCCTGGCCAAGAAGCTCGAGGAGGTGTGGTTCCCCGGGCAGCGCACGCCGCTCGTCCTGCCGCACAACACGCCCGCGCTCCAGCTGCTGCAGCGCGTCCGTGACGAGGCGCACCGCTTCGCCATCACGCACCACCGCCAGCGCCGCGACAAGGACATGAGCGTGTCCGTCCTCGATGAGCTGCCGGGCATCGGGCCGGTCCGCAAGCGCACGCTGCTCAACCACTTCGGCTCGCCGGACGCCGTGATGCGGGCGTCGCGCGAAGAGCTCGAGGGGGTGCGCGGGATCCCGGCGAAGACGGCTCGGGAGCTGTACTCGCTCCTGCACCGGACGGGCGACTGACGAGGCACGGCGCCTCAAGTCCGGACCCGCATGTGCCGATGGGGGTGTGATGGGCCGGATCGAAGCGGGCGCGAGCTCCGCGCTACCGGAGTACCTGACGGGTAGCGCCTCCTCGACGGACCTGCTGCGGGCGATCCTCGACGGTCTCCCGGCG
The DNA here is from genome assembly GCA_016463765.1 of Solirubrobacteraceae bacterium. Taxonomy (GTDB): domain Bacteria; phylum Actinomycetota; class Thermoleophilia; order Solirubrobacterales; family Solirubrobacteraceae; genus Svornostia. The sequence continues at coordinate 15,582 of JAEMQS010000070.1, forward strand.
ATGGTCGGCTACTGGGACCGCGACCTGCGCAACCGCATGGCGAACTCCGCGTACCTGGAGTGGTTCGGCCGCCGCCCGGAGGAGATGCTCGGCACGCACATCCGCGATCTCCTCGGCCCGAAGCTCTTCGCGGAGAACTCTCCGTACATGGAGCGGGCGCTGCAGGGAGAGGGGCAGACCTTCGACCGCACGCTCGTCGACGTCGACGGGACGACCCGACACACCCAGGCGTCCTACATCCCGGACGTCAGGGACGACGAGGTCGTGGGCTTCTTCGTGCTCGTGACCGAGATCACCGCGCGCGTCGAGGCCGAGCGCCGGGGCGCGACCATCGCCCAGGCGGTGACGGCGGTCGCGAAGATCTCCGCCGACACCCAGACCGTGCGCGACGTCGCCTCGCGCGTCACCGAGGTCCTGCAGGACATCTTCGGCCTGGACGACGTCACGCTCCTGCGCCTGCGCGAGCCGGGGCGCGCGGAGGTCCTGGCGGCGCGCTCGCCCAGGCACGAGCCGGGCGAAGAGCTGGCCATCGAAGAGGGGACGGCGGCCGCGCTGGCCCTCGGCACCGGACGACCCGCGCTGCAGCGATACGAGCCGCAGTCGACGGGCCTCGGTGGGCGCCTGCACGCGATGGGGCTGCGTGTCGGTGCGGCGGCACCGATCTCGGTGCGCGGTGAGGTCTGGGGTGCGCTCGTGCTCGCATCGAGCGATCCGTCGGCGATCGACGGCGCACTCGTCGACCTGCTCGGCAGCGTCAGCGAGCTCGTCGGCCTCGCGATCGGCAACGCCGAGGCGTGGGAGGCCCTGCGCCGCGAGGCGACCACCGACCCCCTGACAGGACTGCCCAACCGCCGCGCCTACCGCGACGAGCTCGACCGCTGCCTGGCGCAGAGTGCGCGCAGCGGCACGAGCGTGGGGCTGATCCTGCTCGACATCGATCACTTCAAGGCCATCAACGACAACCACGGACATCCGGTGGGCGACGCCGTGCTGCGGGATGTCGGCCATCGGCTCGCGGCCGTCGCGCGGTCGCACGAACTGGCCGCCCGCGTCGGTGGCGAGGAGTTCGCTCTCGTGGTCACCGGGGTCGATGACGACGTCGTCATGGCGGTCGCCGAGCGGGCGCGCAGGGTCATCGTCGACACGCCGTTCCCGGAGGTGGGGACGGTCACCGCGTCCGCGGGCGTCGCGGTGGTTCGCGCACCGAGGCAGCAGGGTGCGCGCGACCACCTGGCCGCCGCCGCAGACCGCGCGCTCTACGCCGCCAAGCGCACCGGGCGCAACCGGGTCGTCGGCCCGGGTGGGCGGCACATCTCGGGCTGACCGCGGCCGCGTCGGGTGGCCCGCCCGCCGGGGCCGGTAACGTCCGCCTCACTGTGGCCGACGCCGAGGCGACCACCATCGAGGACCCGACCGAGTCCGCGCCCAGCGCGTTCGACGAACTGGTGATCATCACCGGGTTCTCCGGTGCCGGGAAGTCCACGGCGATGAACGTCTTCGAGGACGCCGGCTACTTCTGCGTCGACA
>JAEMQS010000021.1 GCA_016463765.1 Solirubrobacteraceae bacterium
GCCCCGCCCAACGTCCCCGCGCCCCCCGCCAGCCTGGCGGTCTTCAACGGCACGAACCCGAACGGGGCGTGGAAGCTGTTCCTCGTCGACGACAACGATCACTCCGAGACGACACGCCCCACGACGGGCGTCATCGCCGGCGGGTGGTCGCTCGACATCCAGACGACGGGCCCGCCGCCGGTCCAACTCCCGGCCCCGTCGCCGGTGCAGCTGCCGGCGCCGGACCCGATCATCGTCCCCGGCCCGACCGTCACCGTCGCCGGCCAGGCGCCCGCCGCCGTCGTGGATACGACGCGCCCCACGCTGACGCTCGGCAAGGTGGCGAGCCGTGTGAAGCTCAGCGCGTTCCGCAAGGGCCTGAGCGTCCGGGTGACGCCGAGCGAACCGGTCACCATCGACACCACGCTGGCAGTCGCGCCGCGGACGCTGTTCGAACGCACGACCAAGCTCAGCCGGGCCCAGACGCTCGTGCTCAAGCCGAGCGCGAAGGTCCTCGGCCGGCCGAAGCGCGCGTTCAAGGTGCGGCTGCGGTTCGTCGTGATCGACGGCGCCGCCAACCGCACAACCATCCAGCGGACGATCACCGTCACGCCATGATCCGCGCGCTGCTCGTCGCGGGGCTGGTGACGCTGGCCCTCGCCGGGCAGGCCCACGCCCTGCCGAGCGACGTGAAGCTCGGCTGCCTGTCCGGCTCAACCGCGCTCGGCCCGCCCCCGCCGACCGGAGTGGGCAGCGGTGCCTGCACCCTGAGCCCGTCGGCGACCGCGAACGGCAGCGCGTCGGGCATGGGCGCGCTGTTCCGCCCGGTGATCTCACCGGATGGCCAGAACCTCTACGCCCTCGGTGGGACCAACGGCTTCGTGAGCAGCACCGTGTCGACGTACAACCGCAACGCGACCACAGGTGCGCTGACGTTCGCCGGCTGCATCACCGGGGACACCGCGGTGACCGCGTGCACGGCGCTCCCGTCTGCGACGGCCGGAGCCGCCGGGTCCGGGATGGGCGCCGTGACCGACCTCGCAATCGCTCCGGACGGCAAGAACGTCTATGCGGTCGCCTTCGGTGACGACGCAATCGCGACGTTCACCCGCAACACGACGACCGGCGCCCTGACGTTCCTCGAGTGCGACACCGGCGATACGGCGGTGGTCTCCGCGCCGTGCGCAGGCGTGCCCGCAGCGTCGGCGAACGGGACCGACTCGGGTCTGGACGGCCTGAACCGCCTGGCTGTCTCGCCGGTGAACGACTTCGTCGCGGCCACGTCGTCGCGTGATGACGCGGGGGTCTCGTTCGTCCGCAACGCGACCACGGGAGCGCTGACGCTCGAGGGTTGCGTGACGGGCGAGACGGCATCGAGTCCCGTCGGCAGCGGCGCGTGCGCGTCGCACCCCAGCGGCGTCACGGACCAGGGCACCGAATCGGGATTCGACCAGCTCGGGTCGGTCACGTACTCCCCGGACGGCCTGAACCTGTACGTCGCCTCGTTCGGTGATGACACCGTGACGACGCTGGCGCGTCCGGACACGAGCCCCACGACGGGGTTCACCTTCGCCCAATGCATGTCGGGCAGCATCAAGATGGGCCCGTCCCCGGCGGGCAACAACCGCTGCAACCTCACGAACAATCCCACGCCCGACGGCACGGGCAGCAACCTCGACAACCCCACGAGCGTCGTGGTGTCCAATGACGGCCTGGATGTGCTCGTCGCGTCGCAGGCAGCCGACGCGATCACGACGTTCGGGCGAGGTCAGGCTCCACTCTCGCCGATCGGGAGGCTCGGGTTCACCGGCTGCCTGACCGGTCTCGCGGCGGGGCCGGCACCGTGCGCGACCACGCCGGTCACCGGGAACTTCTCCGGCCTGCACTCGCCCATCGATCTCGCGGTCGCCCCGGACAACACGACGGTCGTCGTCGGCGTCAGCGGGTTCTTCACGCCGTCTGCGCAGGCGCTCACGACCCTGACGCGCAACGTCGCATCCGGTGCGATCGCGTTCAACCGGTGCGTGGCGGGCGACACCGCCGCGGGACCGGGCGGCAGCGGCGCGTGCACCCTGCTGCCGTCGGCGCAGCCTGGGGGAGGCAACTCCGGGCAGTCGGTCGTCGGCGGCGTCGCCGTGTCTCCGGACAATCGCAACGTGTACGTGACCGGCGGGTCCGACGCGGCGATCACCTGGTACGGCAACGACGCGGACGGCGACACCGTGGGCGACATCGCCGACAACTGCCCGGGGGCTGCGAACACGAACCAGTCCGATCTCGACGCTGACGGGATCGGCGATGTGTGCGATCCGACGCCGACCGGGCCGCCTCCGCCTCCCGCGCCGACGCCACTCGGCCCGCCGGGACCGGTCGTGACCACCCCGGCGCCGACCACCACACCCGCGCCGACGACGACCGTGCCGGCCGCCTCGACGCCGTCGGTCCCCGCCCTGCTGAAGGTCCGCCGCGCCGCCGTGGAGGTCCGCGGCAACCGGCGCACGCTGCGCGTCGACGCGACGATCTCCGGCCGCGCCAACGGCCAGCGGGTCACGCTTGCCTACCGCAGCGCGGGCGTCACCACCCAGCGCACGGTCACGGTCGTCCGCGGCCGGATCCGCGCCGCCATCCTCCTGCCGGCACGCCAGCGTCTGAGCACCGGCGTCGTGACGCTGACGTTGCGCGCCGGAGCCGGCCTGCGCGCCCAGCAGGTCGTGGTCCGCGCGGCCGACCGGCCCGCCGCGCTGAAGACCACGGAAGCACGCATCCTGAACAAGAAGCTGCGGGTGTCCGGCACGATCTCGCCGCTCGCGACGGGCGTCGTCCTCATCCGCATGGACTTCTCCGACAAGGCGGGCAACCCGCTGAGCGTCACCGCGCGGGCACGGATCTCCAAGGGGAAGTGGAAGACCCTGACGGGCCTGGAGCCCGATGCGCGCGACGGCGGCGTCGTGACGATCCGTTACCCGGGCCTGGCTCGCTCGGCTCTCGGCCCGATTCGCGGCGAGCAGGACGCACGCGCCATCGGGGTCGGGCGCTGACTCAGGTCCCGCAGTAGGTGACGTAGTCGCCGGCGTCGCGCTCGGCGGGCTGCGTATAGGCCGGCGCGGCATCGGTGGCGAACGGCCGGCGCACGGCATCGACCAACCGCTCGTAGGGCCCGAGATCACCCGCTGTGGCGTGCGCCAGCGCGTCCTCGACCGCCTCGTTGCGCGGGATGACCACCGGGTTGACGGCGTCCATGACATCGGGATTAGGTGAACACGCCAGCCAGCGCTGGACCCAGCCGGTGGTGGCGGCGGGATCGCGGGCGAGGCCTGCGAACGCCGTGGTGTCGCCGCGCGCGGTCGAGGCGAGTGCGCGGAACGCCAGCGTCCAGTCGACCTCCTCGTCGTGCAGGAGCCCGAGGAGGTCGTCGACCAGCGCCTCGTCTTCACCCACGCCGGCGGTCAGGCCGAGCTTGGCGTGCACGCCCGCGGTCCAGTGCTCGCCGAAGCGCGCCGGGAACGTGTCGAGGATCGCCGTGGCCTTCTCGGCGGCAACCTCGGGCGCGTCGGCGCCGATCAGCGGCAGCAGCGCCTCAGCCAGGCGGGCGAGATTCCACTGTGCGATGAGCGGCTGCCGGCCGTAGGCGTACCGGCCGCCGTGGTCGATCGAGCTGAAGACCGTCGCGGGGTCGTAGCGCTCCATGAAGGCGCACGGGCCGTAGTCGATCGTCTCGCCCGAGATCGTCATGTTGTCGGTGTTCATGACGCCGTGGACGAAGCCGACGAGCATCCATCGGGCGAGCAGTTCGGCCTGCGCGGCGACGACCGCGTCGAAGAACGCCAGCGCCGAGATCTCGGCGTCGGCCGCGTGCGGATGGTGGCGCGCGATGGCGTAGTCGAGCAGCCGGCCAAGCAGCTCGCCGTCGCGCAACGTCTTGGCCACGTACTCGAACGTGCCGACCCGCAGGTGGCTGTCCGCGACCCGCACGAGCACGGCGCCGGGAAGCGGCACCTCGCGGTACACCGTCTCGCCGGTGGCTATCACCGCGAGCGCGCGGGTGGTCGGGATGCCCAGCGCGTGCATCGCCTCGCTGATGACGTGCTCGCGGAGCATCGGGCCGACGGGCGCCTTGCCGTCCCCGCCGCGGGCGAACGGCGTGCGGCCCGAACCCTTCAGGTGGAGGTCGCGCCGCCGGCCGTCGCGATCGAGGACCTCGCCGAGCAGCAACGCGCGGCCGTCGCCCAGCCGGGGGGAGAACGCGCCGAACTGATGGCCGGCGTAGCCCTGGGCGACGGTGCCCTCGACGCCTTCGCCGAGCAGTGCGGCGATGCCAGCGGGCGTGCGCAGCGCTTCGGCATCGGCGCCGACGTCCCGCGCCACGTTGTCCTCGAGGACCAGCAGACGCGGGTCGGGCGCGGGCTCCGCCGTCCACGGGACGAACAGTCCCTCGAGCTCGCGCACATACGTGGGGTCGCTGAAGGTCAGCGGCGCGGGCGGCGCGGCGCCTTCATCCTCACGCGCGCCGAACATCGCGGCGACCTCGCCGATGCTCTCGTCGTCTCCACGCCATGTGCAGCTCACTGAGGCGACGGTAGCGCCCCGGCCGCTCGGTCTACGACCCGTGCCGCGACCCGTGCTCGAGGTCGTCGCCCGTGACGTACCGGATGACCAGTGACAGGAACGCGATGCCGGTGCCCAGCATCACCCAGATCGGCCAGAAGCCGCCGTCGGCGCCCGTCGCCAGCCAGATGGCCACGCAGACGATGTTCGGGAACAGCAGCGGCACGCTGCGCTGCACCAGCGCTCGCCGGCGGTCGTCGCCGGCGAGCGGGGCAGCGTGTGCAGCTCCGGCCTCGGCGGGGAGGTCGGCCACGAGCGGCTCGAGGTCCGCGCCGGTCTTGGCCGCATACGCGGCGGTCACGCGCTCCTCGAGCTCGCCCAGATCAAGGCGCCCTTCTTCACTGGCGCGCCGTAGACGGGCGACGGTCGCCTCGCGATCGGCGTCGGAGATCCGCAGGACGGGGTCGGCGTCGGTCATTGCCGCGAAGCGTATGTCGGCGGCACCGGTTCGTACAGTGGCCGCGGTCGCGACTCACTGAGACGACGGCACGCCACTGGCCTGACGCAGCTCCATTCGCCGGATCTTGCCCGTGAGCGTCTTGGGCAGGTCATCGACGAACGCGATCTGCCGCGGGTACGCGTAGGCCGACAGGCGGCCGCGGACGTGCGTGCGGATCTCCGCCGCCAGATCATCGGACGGCTCGTAGCCCTCGGCCAGCACGATGAACGCCTTCACGACCATGCCCTTGACCTCGTCGGGCACGCCGATGGCCGCGCTCTCGCTCACCGCCGGGTGCTCCAGGCACGCCGATTCGACCTCGAACGGCCCGACCCGGTAGCCCGCCGTGATGATCACGTCGTCGGCCCGGCCCTCATACCAGAAGTACCCGTCCTCGTCCTGCGACGCGGCGTCCTTGGTGTGGAACCACGCGCCGCCGAACGTCTCCCGCGCGGCGGCCTCGTTGTTCCAGTACCCCAGCGGGTAGTGCGGGTTCGACCGCGCCCGCAGGCAGATCTCCCCGCGCTCGCCGGGCGCGACGGGCTGCTCGTCGAGGTCGAGGATCTGCACATCCCAGCCGGGGACGGGCTTGCCCATCGAGCCCTCGCGGACCTCCATGAACGGGAAGTTCCCGCACAGGGGATAGGACTCCGTCAGGCCGTAGTAGTCGAGCACCGTGACGCCGTAGTGCTCGCGAAACCAGCGGATGGCCTCGGGGTTCAGCGGCTCGCCCGCGCTGCAGACGATGCGGAACTTCTGCGGGTGGCGGGTCCCGGCGTCGTCGATGGCCATCATCGCCCGCATGGCCGTCGGGGTGGTGAACACGTTCGTCACCTCGTGCCGGGAGAGGAACCCGAGCTGCGCGTCGGGGTCGAACCCGCCGGCGCGCTGGAAGACGCACTGCACGGCGCCCATCCGCCACGGCCCGAGCAGCGGCGCGATGCCCGCCGCCCACGCCCACTCGCCCATGCCGTGGAAGCGCTCGTTCTCCTGCACGTCGTGGCAGTAGATGAACTCGTTGTGCGCGAGCAGGTACCGGTGCGCGTGGATGATGCCCTTCGCCAGCCCGGTGGTGCCGGACGTGTAGTAGAGCTGCGCGGGGTCGTCGGCGGCCGTGTCGGTACTGATGTGGTCCTCGGGCGAGCCGGTGAGCAGGCCGTCGCCCTCGTCGAGGATGAGCACCTGTTCGACCGGCCCGCCCTTGAACCGGTCGGCGTTCGCGCTGTCGGTGACCACGAGCCGCGCCTCGGAGTCGGTGAGGCGATGGCGCAGCCCCTCGTCGCCGTAGAGGACCGACATGGAGACGAGCAGCGCGCCGAGCTTCCAGACGCCGAAGAACAGCGCGGCCGTCTCGGGCGTGGGAGGGAGGACGACGGCGACCCGGTCGCCGCGCTGCACGCCCGCCTCACGCAGGACGTGCGCGGCCTGGTTAGCCAGGCGCTGCAGCTCGCCCCACTGCACGTCGCGGCGCGCGCCGTCGTAGCGTTCCCAGATCATCGCGAGCTTGTCCGGCGGGTGCTTATCGCACACGTCCTGCGCGATGTTGTACCGCTCGGGAACGACCCACTCGTGCTCTGCGCAGGCCTGCTCGTACGTCGTCATGCGTCTCCTCCTGCCTCGCCCGCGGTGGACGGTACCGAGCGGGCGAGCCAGGGGAGGCGGGTTGACGGTCGCGCTACAGGCGCTTGCCGCCCGGCAGCGAGAAGGTGAGCGTCGAGGTCGACGCCTCGACCCTGCGGTCGACACGCAGACGCCGACCGTCAGGACTCACGCCAACGACGTGCAGGAGGCCGTTCTCGGTCTCGCCCATGACGTGGCGGTAGATCCGGCGTGTCGCCCGGCCGGGGGTGGCGAGGTCGAGGAAGTACTTGGGTGCGTTGCCCTCGACATAGGTGATGAACGCGATCGATCCTCTGGCGCCGATCGCGGGGGAGCGCAGCTGGTGCGCGGGCTCCGACTCGCCGGCGACGCGGCGCGCGGTCCGTTCGGTCAGTGTTCCGGCGTAGACGGCCGACGTGTCGCCGACCTCGCGCTGGAACGCGATCCGGCCGCGGAAGATGCTCGGCGCTCGGTCCCGACGGGTGGTCGCCGGGATGGCCCGAAGTGCCGGGGTGCCCGTGACCGGGGTGGCGTAGATCGCCCCGCCGCCGACCGCCAGCGCGGTCAGTCGCCCGCCGGCGTCACGACCGAGGGCGACCTCGTCGGTCGATCCCCGCGCCTTGGAGTATGGGTCGCGTGCCCGGAAGTTTGCGGCGAGCACCTTCGGAGTGGCGTCCGGCGCCGCGGCGTAGACCAGGCGGCGCTCGAAGCGCTCGCCCTCCTTGGCTTCCAGCCAGACCTCGGCGTCTCCATAGGCGGCAGTCGCCGTCGCGTCTTCGGGCGCGGCGTGGGCGGCCGGCGCCATGAGGAGTGCGGCGGCGGTGGCCGCCGTGGCGAGGGTGATGGTGCGTGCTCGTGGCATGGGGATCGTTCGCTTCCGTTGTCCCCGTTCGTGGGGGTGACGTGGTCGGGAAGGACGATGACGCGGGGTGGACGCTGGGTATGTCACGGGCGCGACAGACGAACCGTCGCGTCGGTGACGCGGATGTCGCGTTCACGGCGATGACCGCCGCCAACGCGACAGCCGCACCCGAAAGGCGCCGCAGAACGACGAAACCCCCGTAAAGACGGGGGTTTCAGGTGACGCGCCCGGCTGGATTCGAACCAGCGACTTCTTGCTCCGGAGGCAGCTGTAAGGGTGACACAACGCAACCATGTTTATCCTGCAAAACGGCAAGTGCCTGTTGCCCGATCGTGGGGTGGGACGGTTGGCCGTTTCGGCTAGTTTCGGCTAGTTTCGGCCTGGTTCTGCCTACGAATCGTCTACCAGCGGGCGGTCCGTAGCCCCGATGTCAAGGCCGTTCGAAAAGTGACCCCTTAGCGCCGTTTGAATTCTGACCCCCCTTGGGGTGTGTCGCTGGGTCTGCGGAGGCGAAGGCCCGGAGGGCCGAGCCGGAGCAGATCCAGCGCGCGGGTCGTGTCGGGGTGGGGTCAGGTGGCGGCGGGTGGTCGGGCGAGGTCGCGGTCTTTGAGGCGGTACCTGTCGCCTTTGAGGGCGAGGATCTCGGCGTGGTGAACGAGCCGGTCGATCATCGCGGCGGCGGTGACGTCGTCGCCGAAGATGTCGCCCCAGGCGCTGAACGGCTTGTTGCTGGTGACGATCAGCGACGCGCGTTCGTAGCGGCGCGAGACGAGCATGAACATCAGGTTCGCCGCTTGCGGGTCGAAGGGGATGTAGCCGACCTCGTCGACGATCAGCAAGGGGATCCTTGTGAGGCGGTCGAGCTCGGTGTCAAAGCGGCCTTGGCGTTGGGCGTCGGCGAGGTGTGCGACCCATTCGGTCGCGGTCTTGAACGCGACCCGATTGCCCGCGAGGCATGCGCGGATCCCCAGCGCGATCGAGAGGTGCGTCTTGCCGGTCCCCGGCGGGCCGAGCAGGACGATGTTCTCCTTGCCGGCGAGGAAGTCGAGCTGGCCCAAGTGCAGCACCGTCTCGCGCTTCAACGAGGCTTGGAAGGCGAAGTCGAAGTCCTCCAGCGTCTTGCGCGCCGGGAACCGGGCGGCCTTGATCCGAGCCTGCCCGCCATGGCTGTCGCGGCTGTCGGTCTCGGTCTTCAGCAGCGCGGCGGCGAACTGCTGGTAGCTCCACCCCTCGTCGCGGGCGCGATCGGCCAGCTTCGGCAACGCCCTGGCGGCGGCCGGTGCTTTGAGCGCGCGGAACAGATGCGCCAGCTCCGATGAAGCCTTGGTCATGCGATCAACTGGTCGTAGCGAGCGAGCGGCCGGACCTCGACGGGCGCTTCCGCGGAAGCGCCCCGCGCCGTCTTCAGCGCGCGAGCGTGCTCCAGCTCCGTGATCGTGCGATGCCGCGCGAACACCCGCTGGTGCCGGCAGGCCACCTCACCGGTGTCCAGGACGACCGCGGTGACCGCTTGCTGGTCGGCGCAGACCTCGACCCTGCGGCCGACGAACGCCGGATCGAGGCTGTAGTCGTTGGTGTCCAGCCGCAGGTGCGGGTCCGGTGGCACCCTCATCACCCACCGGCGGGAGGTGTCGGGCATCACCGCCGGCAGCCGCGCCATCACCGTGTGCTCGTCGGCGAGCCGGTCGACCGGCCTGGCGCGGATCGTGCGGTGCATCCTGGCGTTGGCCTTGACGAACCAGCCGTCGAGCTGGTCCTGGAAATCCAGCTCGTTGGCGAACTTCCGGCCCGGCTCGAAGTTCGTCTCCAGGTAGCCCTGCAGCCGCTCGACCGCGCCCTTGGCCTGTGGGTCGGCGCCCTCGCAGAAATGCCATCCGACGCGGAGTTGGCCACAGAACGCGGCGAACGCGTCCGTCGGCCGACCCTGGTGGCCGTGGATGCCGGCCTGGCGGTCCCAGGCCAGCGTCTGCGGCAGCGCGCCGAGCCGGACCAGGCAACCCGAGATCCCGGCGAGCAGGTCCTCGGTCTGCTTGCTGAACACGAGCACCCCGGCGCCGGCCCGGCTGTAGCCCAGGCACGCGACAACGACCCAGCCCTGCCGGGTCTGGCCGTGCCCGACGGGCACCTCGTCCTCCGGTTCCCAGACATCGAACTGGCAGATCTCCCCAGGCCGATAGACCGTCCGCTGAAACGACCGAGGCGCAGGTGCAAAGAGCGGCCGAACCTCGCGCAGGTAGTCATCGGCGACCGTCTTGCCCGCGGTGCAGCCCAACGGCTCGAGCAGCTCGCGGACGCGGACGCCCGTCAGCATCGGATCGCCCTTCAGCAGCCGGTGGATGTCCGGCTTGAACGGCTCAAGGACGCCCGGCTTCGCCGGCCGCCGGTAGCCCGGCGGCGCCTCCGAGCGCAGCGCCCTGCGGATCGTGTTCCGCGACAACCCCGTCTCACGCGCGAGCCGCTTGATCGACTTGCCACCCACGAAGTGCGCTCTGCGCAGCTCTGCCCACTGCTCCACACCAACCACCCCTCGCCGACCTCCCCGACATCGCCTACAAGCGACCTCGAGGCTCAGCATCACCCCGGACAGCTCCGCCAACCCATCCAGGGGGTCAGTTTTCAAACGGCGGAGGGGGTTCAGTTTTCACGCGGCGCTGACACCCGAACTACCGCCATCACCGACATGCCCCAGTCTGCAGCCCCTCCGTTCGGCAGACCGGGTAGCCGGGCCATCGGCGGCCAGCATGCGTGAATCGGCGGCGGCGGACGCGACGCCCGTTCGTTGACCGCGCACGCCGCCAGCACGAAGCAGGCCTTGAGGTCTCAGCCCCGGCGTTATCAGACTGGCAACGCTGACACCGAGCCCGGCGCCCCCGCACCGCCGACCAACGAAAAAGAGCCCCGCGTGAGCGGGGCTCTCAGTGCAGCCTGCGTGACGAATGTTAGGCTGGCGGGAGGTCAGCCCTTCGTGCACTTCAGAGTTCGCGATGCCTCGAAGTCCGTTCCGTCAGCGTAGTCAAAGGTGCCTTCTCCGTTCCAGATTCCGCCGTCGCAGCGGTCGATCTCGATGATGCCTCGCGTCTTGCCCTTGATCTTTGCCGTCTTCTTGATTGAGATCGAGAAGAGGGTCACGGCGACCGGTACCCCCGGTGCGGGCTCTTGGAGGTTTGCGGGAATCGGGATGTCGGTGCGCAGGCCGTATTTGCCTGACACCTTGCTGATCTTGACGACGATGTTCGACTGGATTCGCAGCGGGCTCGTTCCCTCAACAAACATGCTGAGAGAGGATTTCCCACCGTTGGCGATACTGATCTTCAGGTCGTTCTGCGTAATGGGACCAGGAGCGAGACCCGCGGCCTTCCCCGTCCCGATCATGGACCCCGCTGGGCAGTCTTCGGTCGTCCTTGCTGACGAGATTGCGCTTGGCGCGCAGGTGGGGAATAGGCCGCCGTTCCAGCGCGAGCCGCGCGGGAAAAAGATCTGCACGTTCTTGGTCGATGGAGGCTGGGCGCCCGACGCGTCGCGGGTGCCGGTGCTGACCTTCAGATTCACGCTCCTGCGCACCTTCTTCGTGCTGGCCTTCGTGGGGGTCGCGCTGATCGTGAAGTCCTGAGTCACTTGCGCGTGGGCGGCAGTCGGCACGAGCACAGTCAGTCCGAGCGCCAGTGCGCCGGACAGTCGATATCTCACCATTTGTCTCCTTGGTCCACAGACACAGTGCCGCCCCTCGAGCCTCTCGACGAGGGAACGGTCGTTACCAATCGGCCATAGAACGTAGCAGTCATGGGGAGGTCGAGCGACCGCAGTCGGGCGAACGGCCGCATGGCGTGTGCCCGAGTTGGCCTGATCAGGCGCGAGTGACCTCGTTGCGCAAGCGCGCAGTGATTCCCGCAGCCAGGAGCCCGCGCGGTCCAGTCTCACCTACTCCTGAACGGGATTATCGGCGCTCGGCTGCTCGCGAGTCGTAGTAGGTCAAGGCGCTGCGAACGAGGGCGCTCACGACGGGCTCCGGCCACCGACCAGAACCCGAGGCAGACACCAGGGGTCGCCGCGAAGAATGCCCCTGCACTATGTCCTCCACGACACAATGGCCGCGATCGGCGTATACTGCGTGAGCGATCGTTCACACGGTCGTGTGCCTGGGAGGCAGGAGAGAGAGGTCACATGATGCTCGTTGTTGGGTCTACGCCGGTCAGGCGCGGGGGTGCGATGGCGGTGGTTCTAGGGATAGCTGTGAGTGTGTCCCTCAGTCCACCTGTCTCGAACGCCGCCGTGCGCGTCACGGCGGCGACAGCGGTCCCGGTCACGACGGCGTCGACGTGTTCCGCCGTGTCGCCCGTGACGCGTGCGCTTCAGGCCGGAGCCCGATCCGACTTCTGCCTCGCGCTGGCGCTCGACGGCGGCCGTTCGGAGATCGACATCCCAGGTTTGGGAGACGACGCCCGGAGCATCAGGATCTCGCTGCCAGCGGGGCAGATCGGCGACCCGTCGGCCGCCGAAGCCTGTGCTCCGGGACGATTTCGCAGCGCCTCGGGGTGCCCTGTCGCTTCCCAGGTCGGCGAGGTTGCGGCCCGGGCTGATGCCGGAGTCACCCTCGGGGAGCAGCTCCTGCAGGGGCCTGTACATCTCCTCGCCCCGTCGGGGACCGAGGCTGCGCAGCTCGGCGTTCAGATCGGTCTGAAGGTGGGACCGACCTCCACGGCGCTGGTCAAGGTCACGGCACAGATCAGGCTGCGCCCGGGGGACGGCGGCTTGGACGCGACGCTCGAAGGCATCCCGCGCAGCCTCTTGGGCATTCCGATCGAACTCCGCCGCGTCAACCTGCGGCTGTGGGGATCACCAGCGCACCACCCGACGCTGCGCGCGCCATTCATGACATCGCCGACGGCGTGCGCTGCGGCCACCACTCGAGTGACTGTCACCTCGTACGCCGGGGTTTCCACGTCCGGGCAGACCGCGTTCACCCCGACAGGCTGCGACGTCGTCCCGTTCGCCCCGGAGCTGATCCTGGAGGGAGACCGTGCGGTCGACGCCCCGGTCGAGCTCACGGCCGGGGTGAGGATGCCTCCGGACACCGGCGCGGTCGCCCAATCGCATGTGGGCGAGGCCACGGTCATCTTGCCGGAAGGCGTTGAGCTCTCCGCGACGTCGGGGAACGAGATCGCGGATGTGGGCTGCACCGACGACGAGTTCGACGTGGCGGGTGGCGGTCCCGTGGCGTGTCCAGCAGGCGCAGCGCTCGGTACCGCGACCATGAGTTCCCCGCTCCTTGCGACCTTGGGTGGAAGCCTGCCGGGGACGATCTACCTCGCGCAGCCCCGCCCGACCGATCCGTTGATCCGGTTGTTCATTGTCGCGCAGGCCGGCCCCGAAGTCGACGCGGTGCGAGTGAAGCTGTCCGGCGTCGTCACGCCGGACCCGGCGACCGGGCAACTCACCACGGTCCTCCGAGGTATCCCGCCTGTGCCGTTTCGCGAGTTTCGCCTCACGTTCAGGGGTGGCGAGGGGGCGATTGTCAGCTCCCCGCGTGCATGCGGGGCCGCGGTGGCCACCGGTGTCCTCGTCCCGCTTGCCGGGGGCGCGCCTGTGAAGCCGCAGGCGGCTATTGCCTACTCGGACGGGTGCAGCGACCCCGGGGCGTTCGAGCCGGGGCTGGCCGTGGCCGCTACGCCAGCCCAGGCGGGGGCGTCGACGGCGCTGCAGGTGCGGTTCTCGCGACCAGATCGCCACTCTCGGCTGGCGGGCCTTGAGGTGCGGCTTCCACCGGGACTCATTGGGCGGCTCACCGCAGCGCGCCTGTGCGAGCTCGACGTCGCCTCCCGCGGGGCATGCGGACCGGAGAGCCTCGTCGGATCGGTCACGGCGTCGGCCGGCCCCGGCCCGCGTCCGCTCGAGCTCACGGGAGGAGAAGTGTTCCTGACCAAGGGTGACGGGGACGCACTTGCGGGCCTCGCGATCAAGATGCCGGTGCGCATCGGGCCGCTGGACTTCGGCAGTCTCCTGGTGCGCGGGCGGATCATCGTCCGGCCTGAGATCGGTCTGACCCTGCGGGTCGACGAAATCCCGCTGCGCTTGTCAGTGGGCGTGGCGACGGGGATTCGGGACCTGACGGTGACCCTGGATCGTCCGGGCTTCATCGTCAACGCGACGAGCTGCGCGGCAAAGACGGTTGCCGCCACTCTGCGCTCCGATATCGGTGCCTTTGCGGAGGCATCCGCTGGGTACGAGCCGACTGGGTGCGACGCTCTCGGCTACGCGCCACGACTGGACATGCGGCTCGGCGGCGGTTCGGCCGAGACCGGTAGCGGCGGGCATCCCTCGCTCCAGGTCGATCTTGCGCAGGACCCGGGGCAGGCGAACACCAGTCGGGTGGAGCTGACCCTTCCGCCGTCGGTGTCGGCCGACATCGACCGCTTGAAGAACGCATGTCCGCAGGCGGCGTACGTGCGCGATGCGTGCCCGGCCGGTTCGGTGGTCGGGGCTGCGACCGCAGCGACGCCGCTGCTGGACGAGACGTTGCGGGGGCCGGTGACGTTCGTGTCGGTACCCGGCTCGCCGCTGCCTATGCTGCGAATTCGCCTTGGCGGTCCGCTCACTCTGGATCTGGACGCGAAGATCACGCTCACCAAGGACAACCGTCTCACGACGACGATCGAAGGCATCCCTGACGTGCCGCTTTCGAACTTCCGTCTCACGCTCGACGCTGGGCCACGCAGTCCGCTGACCGCGAATCGCGATCTGTGTACGGCGCCAGCGCAAGTCGGTGGGTCCCTGGGATCCCACACGGGGTCGAGCCTCGCTCTCAAGCAGGACGCGGTCGTGGTCGGCTGTGGTCCTGCCGCGACGTTGAAGCTCGGATCGCTGAAGACCGGCCGACCCAGCGCTGATCTGCGCGTGGTCGGCGGGCGCACGCGGATGACGAGCGTGACGCTCAGCATGCCGCGGGGCCTCGAGCTCGAGCGCTCGTCGAAGGTCCGGCGCCGCTTGAAGGTCAGCGCCACGGGTCTCCGCCGCCGGGCCCGGGCCACCGTGACCGTCAGCGGCAGCCGTCTTCGTGTCACGGTGCCGCGCGGGCAGTCGGCCAAGGTGCTGCGCGTGAGGCTCGCAACCGGCGCTCTGCGCGCAAGCAGGCGCCTGCGCCGAGCGGGGCGCCCGAGGCTCACGTTCAACTTGACGGCGGTTCAGGCAGATCGGTCGACGTCAAGGTCGCGCCTTCGTATCCGTCCGGCGGCTGCGTCGTCCGCGGCAGGAGGGCGCTGAGAAAGGTCCAGCTCGCCTCGATGAGCCGGTCGGTCGGGAACGCCGGGTCTTCGAGTGCGAGCCGCGCCTGCTCTTCACCGGTGCTGAGAAGGAGGCGCGCCGCAAGGTCGACGTCCATCTCGGGCGCCGGGTCAGCGAGCGACTCGAGCGCGCTCGCCATGAGCGGACGGAGCCGCTTCGCGAGCGCCGCGCGCCGCCTGTTGACGAGTGTCTGGAGGGCGCGTGGCGCGCGCTCAGGGCGCATGAGCGCGACGCGCCACGTGTCCGGGGCTTGCATCGCCGCCTCGAGCAGCGTTGCGAGCGCTTCCCCGAGGACCCGCACCGGATGTCGGTCGCTCGGCTCCGCCGGGAGGGCAGCGTCGAAGGTATCGCGCACCGCGGCGTCGAGACGGCGGAGCATCGCCAGCATCAGGATCTCGAGATTGGCAAAGCTGCGATAGACAACCGCACGGTTGACGCCGACGCGGCGGGCGATCGCCTCCATGGTCAGTGCTTCGAACCCGTTCTCGGCGATGAGGCCAACCGCGGCATCGAGGATCTGCACTCGTCGCTGGCTCTTTGCCATGCGCGCCCGCGGTGCACCCACTGCCTCCTGCTCGAGCGGGCCGCGGATACTCACCGACGGCGCCGGGCCAAGGTGTCGGACCGATGTCTCTACGCCGATCAGCAACGAGCCTGATGCGGCGAGAGCGGTGATCCGGCCCGCGGGAAACCGTCGGGGGTGCAGGAGGGTCAGGCGTGCCGCGTCCTCTCCGGCGGCCACGAGCAGCCGAGCAAGCACCCCGTGATCGAGGCCGGGGGGGCCGCCACGCGCATCGACGCCCCAGTCGATGAGGGCCTCGACAAGTCCGGTGACCGTGGCGCGGCTCCTGTCGATGCGGGTATTCAGCTCGTTTGAGGCGCCACGCGGCGGTGCGAGCAGGAAACGCCACGTGCGCGGGCGCGCGCGCACGGCTCCCAGGAACTGGCCGACGGCGTCGACGAGAAACGCTTCGGGGGTCACGCCCGTCCCCGGATGTGTTCCTACAATGCCGAGGAGGGGATCGAGCGCCGCCGCTTCTTCGCGGTCGATCAACGCAAGCAGCAGCGCGTCGAGGTCACCGAAGAGGTCGTAGACGACCGGGCGGGTCACTCCGGCACGGCGCGCGACGGCCTCGACGGTGAGCGCGTCGAACCCCCGGTCGAGGATGACGTCGAGCGCGGCGTCGAGCAGTTCCCTTCGACGGACCTCCGGGGCGAGTCGCGGAGTTCGCCGGCGGGAGCTCATGGGCCCAGCTTCGCACGTCCGGGGCGCGCGCGGACCGCAGGGCAGGACGACTTGCACGACCGGAAGCTTCGTGTAACACTCGCGTAGCTACGCTCCTGTGACATTACTTCGAGGCCCTATGCCCCTGCCCCATCACGACATAGCGATCATCGGCTCCGGCTTCGGCGGCCTCGGCACGGCGATCGAACTCAAGCGGTCCGGGCGCCACGACTTTGTCGTCCTCGAGCAGGCCGCAGGTATCGGCGGCACCTGGAGGGCGAACCACTACCCCGGATGCGCGTGCGACGTCCCGACCCCGTATTACTCGTTCTCGTTCGCGCCCGAGCCCGGTTGGTCGCGGCTGTTCGCTCCCCACACCGAGATCCTCCGCTACCTCGAGGGCTGCGCGGACCGCTTTGGCGTCAACCGTCATGTCCGTTTCGACGCGTCGGTCACCGCCCTGACGTGGGATGACGTCGAGCAACGATGGACGATCAGTCTCCGAGGCACGCCGGCATGTACCGCGCGCGTCGTGGTGCAAGCGACCGGGGGACTCTCCCGGCCGGCGTATCCGGACCTGCCGGGCCTGCAGACATTCGGCGGTTCGACGTTTCACTCGGCCGACTGGGACCACTCGGTGGACCTGCGGGGCGCGGCTGTTGCCGTGGTCGGCACGGGCGCCAGCGCGATCCAGTTCGTACCTCGAGTCGCCGATGTCGCCGCGCAGGTTGACGTCTATCAGCGCACCCCGCCGTGGGTCATCCCGAAACCGGACCGCGAGATCGGACATCGCGAGCGCGACCTCTACCGCCGGCTGCCTGTGCTGCAACGCGCGCAGCGAGGCGCGATCTGGGCGGCTGAGGAGTACATGGGTTTGGGCAACACGAGGTGGCACGCCTTGATCCGCCCCTTAGAACGCCTTGCGCGGGCACACGTTCGCCGAGCGATCTCCGATCCTGCCGTGAGAGCCCAACTGGTGCCGTCGTACCGGATCGGGTGCAAGCGGGTGCTGCTGTCCAACGAGTGGTACCCGACGCTCGAGCGTGAGCATGTCGGCCTCGTCACGGATGGCATCGGGAGGGTGACATCGCGTGGGATCGAGACCACGACCGGCGTGACGCGCCCGGCCGACGTCATCATCTTCGGGACTGGCTTCCACGCGACGCAGTCGATCGGGGATCTTGCGGTCGAGGGGCGCGACGGCATGGACCTCCGGGCGTCGTGGGCGGAGGGCATGGAGGCCCATCGCGGGACCACCGTCGCCGGGTTTCCGAATCTGTTCCTCATGCCCGGTCCGAACACCGGCACCGGCCACACGTCGCAGGTGTTCATGATCGAGCAGCAGATCCGGCATGTGATCGGCGCCCTTGACCAGATGGACGCGCATGCTGCTCAGACCATCGAGCCGCGCCCGGAGGCCCAGGCCGCATTCAACAAGCGGATCGCCCGCAAGATGGAGCAGACGGTCTGGCTGCGCGGCGGGTGCACCTCCTGGTACCTCGACGGCCAGGGGCGGAACACGACCCTCTGGCCCGGGAGTTCCCTTGGCTTCCGCAAGGCACTCGTCACGATCGATGACACGGAGTTCCACTTCGAGCCGCGGCGTCAGGTCGCGCGCGCGACCGAGGTCAACCTGGCCGCGGGGGTCTGACCCGTGCCGGGCGACACCTCCGCTTCGGAGCCCGTCTCCGAACATACCCCTAAGAGGAGACGATCCTGATGCGTACAACGTTCGTGCCCGCCGCCGCCACCGAGGTCGGCGGTGCGCCGGTCCGTGACATTCTCATTGTCGGCGGAAGTATCTCGGTTCTCACGATCCTCACGCTGGCGCTGGTTCTGTCTTATCGACGAGGAGACGCCCGTGGTCTTCGTCAGGTCGAGGGTGTGGTTGAGCGCGTACTGGGGATTCCAGGTTGGGCGGCGATCCCGAGCATCGCGGCGATCGGCAGCTCACTGCTCGCGTTCGCCGGCGGCTTCTGGGACATCGGTGTCCACATCGACATCGGGCGTGACGAAGGGCCGCTCGGCACCGTTGCGCACTACCCGTTCATGTTCGGACTGATCGGCCTCTTCCTTTCCGGCGTACTGGCCGTCGGCATGACCCCCACGGACAGGTCTGCCTCAAGCGCCGCCGGGGTTGAGGTGCCGAGCTTCGGTCGCGTGTCCGCTGCTGCGCTGCTACTCGCCGCGGGGGGGAGCTTCGCGCTCCTAGGCTTTCCGCTGGACGATCTCTGGCACCGACTGTTCGGTCAGGATGTCACGCTGTGGGGCCCGACGCACGTGATGTTCTTCGGGGGCGGGCTCGCGGGCGCGTTCGGTGCCACCTTGCTGCTCGTCGAGGGCGCTCGGGCCGCCGGGAAAGAGCCATTCTCCGGTGTGGGCCTGTGGGCTCGGCCGCTCCCGCTCGTGGCGCCGATCCTCGGCGGCATGCTGCTGTTCATCGGCACGCACGCCACCGACGAGTTCAACTGGGCGGTTCCCCAGTACCGAATGATCTGGCAGCCGATCCTCCTGGTCTTCTTCTCTACCGCTGGCCTTGTCGCCGCACGCATGCTGACGGCACGCGGAGGTGCACTGCTGGCACTGGCCATCTACCTGCCCATCCAGGTGCTGCTCGCGACCCTCATCGGCGGCCCGCTGGAGCGCACGCCGCCTGCCTATCCGCTCTTCATCGTAGAGGCCCTGCTGGTAGAGGCCGTCGCGTTTCGCGCGAGCCCGCGTCAGGCGCTCCGGGTCGGTGTCGTTGCGGGCGCGCTCGTCGGCACGGTGGGGTTCTGGGCCGAGTATGGGTGGTCGCACATCGCGATGCCGCTGCCCTGGCAGCCGGGCCTGCTGCCTGAGGCAATCCCGGCGGCGCTGCTCGCCGGAGTCACCGGTGGTGTGCTCGCTGCGATGCTCGTGCACGCGCTTCGCGGCACGCTCGGCATCGTCCCGCGTCCGCTCGCCGTCTCTGTGCTCGCCGCCGCTGGCGCGGTCGGGTTGGCCGCCAACGCCGCGATTCTGGATGCCCCGAAGGGCGTCACGGCTGCCATGGAGCTCTCGAACGTGAGGGAGGTTTCCGATGCGGCGGGTGGCGGGCCGACGACGGTGGCGGACCTCGCGGTCCGTATCAACCGGGCCGATCTCACCGAGAACCCGACATGGCTCTACGTCCTGGGCTGGCAGGGCGGTGGGCGCTTCGAGAATCGCCTCGTCGACCGCGGCGACGGATGGCTGCGCAGCACTGCGCCGGTGCCAATCGGCGGAACGTGGAAGACCTTCGTTCGCGTGCACAAGGGGCGCACGACGTTGGCCGCGCCCGTGCGCATGCCCGCAGACCCGGCGCTGGATTTCGCCGGGTTCCCGGCTCGCGCGTCGATCACCCGAGAGTTCGCCCGCGACACGACGTTCTTCCAGGTTGAGCGCCGCGATGACGCGCCGCGGTGGGCGTGGACGCCCGCTTCGATCCTGGTCCTGTCGCTGAACATCTTCCTGATGGTGCTCGTGGCGGTTGTCGCGGTGCGCATCGGCAAGCTCGGCGCAGCGATTGAGGACGACGACTCGTCGTCGGCGACCAGCAATCAGACGACCCCGGTCACTTCGGTTCGCTGGGAGGCGCCGGCGGGAACGCCGGCCGGTTCCCGGTGAGGTGAAGAGCGTGCGCCCAGAACACCCGAGCCCAGCAGCGGAGGCTGTCGCGGGCCTCGGACCGAACCAGGCCGCTTGGCGGGGTGCGCTGCGGTGTCGAGGGTCCCGCGCGACACCTTTCCCATGTTGGTCATAGCCCATGCCACACACTGGTTGACGAGTGCCGCGTTCGCCATGCCGGTGGTGCTGGTGCCGCTCGCGCTCTTCGGCATGACGCTTCTGGAGCGGCGCCGCGCCAAGCAGCCAGGGGCTGGGGCCCGCGGCGGCAGAGACGCGCCAACTTCGCGCCGCCGTGAACATCCGCCGCGTGCAGGGCACTCAGGGCATCGCCTGGGCCCGCGCCGTCGTCGGTGAGGACGCAGAAGGGCGCGCTGTTCAGAGCCTTCGTGTCAGGGCCCCCTTCGCGCGCCCCGTCTGGGAGGTGACCCAGACCCCGTCGTAGGCGCGCGCGGGTGACCCGACCGCCGTGTCCCGGGCGGCCGAGGTTGGGCCCGCGGCGGGGCGTGGCCCCGTCGTCCACCCCGGACACACCGATCCTAAGCCTCGATCCACCGTTTGATCGCGGTCGGGCGCGTCAGCGGCCGATCGTGGTGATCTTGATGGCGTGAGCGGGGCTGTGGTGGGTCGAGCGGCGGGGTGCTTGGTGGTGGGGCTGGTTCGAGCGGTCAGAGAGCGTCCCCGGGGCGGGGTTGTGGGCAGGCCGGGGCCGGGCTCGTTGCTGCGGCTGGTCTTCGCGGGCGCCCGGCGGGTTCAGGCCGGCGGCGGCAGCGCCCGGAGCCGTCCGAGCGCGGCGAGGAACTCGGTGGCCCAGGGCCAGCGGGCCGGCAATCGCAGGGTTGTCCTGCGGCCGGATCGGGTGAGGCGGCCGGGGATCGTGATGAGTCGGCGGCGCAGTGTCCGGGCGGTGCGGATGGTGCCGGCGGGCAGCGTGAGGAGTTGAGTCCACCTGAGCAGGTTGTGCGCGAGGGCGGCGATGACCGTCCAGGCGGCGTTGGCGGTGAACCTGCCGGAGGGGAAGTGCGCGAGTGCTTGGTCTTTGAGGTCACGGATCGCGAGCTCGACGACGGCGTGCGCTCGGTGGCCGACCTCCACGAGTTCGAGCGGTTCGGTGCGGTTGGTGATGAACGCGAAGTGCCGCCAGTCCGGCCACATCACCGCCTGCGCGCCGAGCAGTCGAGTGCGGCGAACGACCAGCCGCCAGTCACCGATCTGGGTCTCGGCGATCTGCGCCTCGCCGCCGGCAGGGCAGTCCTCAAGCGGCCGCCAGTCGCTCTCGCAGATCGCGGCGATCGCTGCTGGGACCTGGCCCTGGCGGCGCACCCCGATCGAGTACTCCCAGCCCGCCCGCTCGAGCTTGGCGATGAGCTTCTTGTTCCAGAACCCCGAATCCGCGCGCAGGAGTTTCGGGCCGGTCGCGCCCGCGCGCTGGACGCGCGGGATGAGTTCTTCGACGAACCGCAGCGCCCCGCGGGCGGTGTTCGCCGATCCCTTCCTCGCGCGGATGTGCAGCACCTCGCCGGTGTCCGCGCGAGTCGCCAACAGCGGGTGGTAGCCGCGCTTTCCGGTGTAGCCGAAGCTGGCGCCCTGCTTGGCATAGCCGTGGACCTCCACAACCGTCGCATCGTTCACCATGAGGGTGACCTCCTGAGCGGGGCCGCGGCGGGCCGCAACCGCCGCTACCAAGCCCTGCTTGGGAGGTCACTCCACCCGATCACCCGGACGAAACGGTGGATCGAGGCTAACCCGCGGTGAATGCAACGGGCATCTCCTTGAGCTGGTTGACAAAGCACGAGCGCGTCCGCCGCGGCTCACCCGCCAGGCGGATGTCCGGGAATCGCGTGAGCGTCTCCTCGAAGAGCACGCGCAGCTCGAGTCGGGCCAGCGCGGCGCCCAGGCAGAAATGCCGGCCGCCGGCGCCGAACGCCTGGTGCTCGGTGCGCCGCCGGATGTCGAAGTGATCGGGGTTCTCGATGACTGTTTCGTCGCGGTTGCTCGATACGTACCAGAGCACGACCTTGTCACCCTCGCGGATTGTCGTCCCGTGGAGCTCGACATCGCGCTGCGCTGTGCGACGGAAGTGCGCGAACGCTGGGAAGCACCGCAGTGATTCCTCCACGAGGCCGGGGATCAGCGACAGATCGTTCTTGACCATCTCCAACTGCTGCGGGTCGCGGAGGAGCGCGAGCATCCCGCTGGCAAAGGTGGACCGGGTCGAGTCGTTGCCTGCGGCCGCGAGCAGCCCGATCCCTGTGAAGATCTCGATGTCGTTGAGCCGCTCGCCATCGACCTCTGCGTGCGCGAGGACGGTGAGCAGATCATCGGCGGGCTGGTCTCGGCGCGCGGCGACCTGCTCCATGAACTCACCGAACGCGACCTCAATCGTCGCGGCGACCTCCTCGAAACCGGGTGAGACTTCGTCGTCTCCGAACGCCAGTACCATGTTCACGCGTTCGGCGTTCTTCGCGTCGTCGGCCTCGTCGGTTCCAATGAACGAGCC
Organism: Solirubrobacteraceae bacterium; assembly: GCA_016463765.1. Lineage (GTDB taxonomy): Bacteria > Actinomycetota > Thermoleophilia > Solirubrobacterales > Solirubrobacteraceae > Svornostia. Next base: position 22,112 of record JAEMQS010000021.1, read on the forward strand.
GATGACCCGGGAGACGACCGGCTGGGTGACGTCGGTCACCAGGTCGCACCGACCCTGTGAGGCGACACGGTCGAGTGCGTTCGTCACGATGCCGCGAATGCGGTCTTCATGCTCGCTGATGCGAGCAGGCGTGAACCCTCGCTGGAAGATGGCTTTGATCCGGTCGTGGCGCGGTGGGTCCATCGAGATCATCTGCTGCTGCTGCATGACGAGCGGCAGCCCAGGCTCGTCGAGGAGCAGGATTCCACCGCGCTCGGAGGAGAACGTGGAGAAGTCCCGGCTGATTTCGTGGATGTCCTTCCACCGTGTGATCGACCAGAAGCCGGCCTCGTCCGGGTAGTCACTGAGTGGGCTCCAGTGAACCGGCGCGTCGCGTCGAAGTCGCGCGAACAGATCGAACGGCGGGCCCTCATCCCAGAGGGAAAGGTCGCTCAGGTCGAGGGCTTGCAGGTCGTTCTCGACGATGACGCTCATGGTCAACCTCCTCGGTTCTCGCCGGGAATCCGGCGCGGTTTGGAGCGGTGCTCAGGGTGCGAACCGCGAGCACGGCAAAGTGTACCGATCGGTGGCTTTCGGTAACGTGCTCGATCATGCGCACGGCTGCTGAGACCTTTCCCCATCGCCGCGCCGGCCACTGCGGCTCGGGCGCGCTCCGCGATCTGCTGGAGCATCGCGGCCTCGACTTCGGGTCTGGCCCGCTGTCGGAGGGGGTGGTGTTCGGGCTGGCCGGTGGGCTGGGCTTCTTCTTTGCGGAGATCCCGCAGATGGCACCGCCCATGTACCTGGTGGGACGCACAGGCGATCTCGAGCGTGATGTCGCCGCGCATCTGAATGCCGGAATCGAGGTCCGGGAGACCGATGATCCTGTCGAGGGATGGGCGTGGGTGACGGACGAGATCGATGCCGGCCGGCCGCCGATGGTGTGGGCGGACATCGCCGAGCTCGAGTACCTGCGTGTGCGCATGAGCAACACGCGCCACGACATCGTCGTCGTCGATTACGACAGCGCCGCGCAGGTTGCGTGGATCGCCGATAACGACCGCGACGAGCTGCAGCGGTGCTCACTGGAGTCACTGGCGGCGGCCCGGAACTCCAACGGATTTCCCGGGCCGAATCGCCACACCACCTTCCTGTACCGCTGGCCTGATCGGCTCCCCGACCCCGATATCGCGACGCAGCGGGCGATGGCGTGCGCGGTTCGGAACATGCGGACCGCCCCCGCGTCGGTGGGGGGGCTCGACGGGGGACTTGGGCTGGCCGGCGTGATCGCGTTTTGCGAAAGCTACCCGCGCTGGCCTGAGACGTTCGCGACCAGCATGGACGAGGTGCTTCGGGGCCTGCGAGTGTTCATCGTCAAGGCCGGGACGGGAGGGGCCATGTTCCGCTCTCTCCACGCCGAGTTCCTGCGCGAGATGGCGGACACAGTCGGCGGACCTGCGCTTCTGGCGGCGGCGTCGATTTACGAGGAACTGGCCGCGCAATGGGTCGACCTCGCCACGTGCGCGGAGGCGGGCGATCACGCGGCGGGGCTGCCGCTCGTCGAGCGGATCGGGCGCCTCGAAGTTTCCGGTGTCGCCGCGATGGAAGCGGCGCTGTGAGCGCGCCAAGGGGTCGCGCGATCCCGCCTCACCACGCGAAGTGCTTCGGCTGTGGCCCCGAGAACCCAGCCGGGCTGCAGATGCGCATGTGGCAGGAGGACGATCGCGCGTGCGCAGAGCTCGTGCTCGATACCCGCCACGAGGGCGCCCCCGGATTCGCGCACGGTGGCGCCGTGGCGGCGGCCCTGGATGACCTGTTCGGCGGGGTCCTGGTAATCCTCCGCATCCCGGCTGTGACGGCCAAGCTCCGTGTGGACTACCGGGCGCCCGTGCTGCTCGGGCGAGCGCTGCAGCTGAGCGGCTCCTGCACCCGCAGGGATGGACGCAAGCTGACGATGCAGGGCTCGATCTTCGACCGAGACCGTCTGGTCGCCGAGGCGCAGGCCCTGTTCGTCGAGGTCGCCGTGGATCACTTTCGTCAGAGCGGCAAAGGCGGCATGGAGCAGTGGGGAGTCGATCGGGTCGAGCAGCCGGGCTAACTGCGTCACGCTCCGGGCGGCACCGACGAGACACCCTCGAGGAACACGCGGAACTCCGCGATGCCGTCGTGCAGGTCCGGCGTACTCCCGCGCTCGACATACTCCAGGATCAGCCCCTGGATACCGGCCAGGATGAGGACGTCAAGCGCCGGCCGACGCATATGGAGGACGCGTCCGCGGGCCAGCGCGTTGTCGATGAGCATCGCGATCACGGCGCGCATGCGATCGGTGATGTAGTTGGCGGCAGGGCGCAGCCCGTCGTTGGTGATCGCCTCGGTACGCAGGCCGAACCATGCCACGAGCAGGGCTCGATCACTGGTGATCGCCTCCCACATACGCTCGAATCCGCGGGCGACGATGTCGGCTGGCTCCTCAAGCCCAAGCACACTCTGCTCAATCTGGTCGACCAGGCGCCCGCCGACGACTCGGACGACATGATCGAACAGGCCGTCACGTGAGCCGAAGTAGTAGACGACGGCACGTTTGCCAAGTGCGGACTCGTCGCCGACACGCTGGAGCGAGGTCCCCGCGTAACCGTCGCGGGCCAGGCAGCGGAGTGCGGCGTCGACGATCGTCTCGGCCCGCTGTTCGCCTTTTCGTGAACGTTCCGCAACCGTCCGCATCGTCAAAAGCCTAGGTTACGGCTCGTGCGGGTTCACGTTCGGAGGGTCCTCTGACTCGAGCGCTGATCGCAGACCGTGGGTGACGCTGGGCAGCTCACCACCGAGCCGTCGAACCTGCGCAGTGAACGAGCGTTAGCGGTCTGGTATGGTTTCCACGGTGCCGACGCTCCGCGACAGCAGGACGCTTCCCCCGAAGGTTCGCCTGCCAGCGCTCGCGCAAACCGCGTGGTTCCTGAAGAGTCCGCATGGTTTCCTCGAAGACAACGCGCAGCGTCTCGGGCCCGTATTTCGTGCCCGAATCCTCGGGTTTGGGAGCGGGGACTTCGCGTTCGTCTCGGACCCGGCCCTGATCGAACGAGTGTTCACACACCGAGGGTCGAATCTGCTCGCGGGACGAGCTGCGTACACGACTATCGAGCCGGTCGGGGGTGCCAACTCGCTCTTGGTTCTTGACCCTCCCCGGCATCTTGAAGAACGCAAGCTCATGCTGCCGGCGTTTCACGGGGACCGCATGCGTTCCTACCGTGACGTTATTGCTGAAGAGACCCGAAGGTCGATAGCGTCATGGCCCTCCGGCGTGCCGTTCCCGTTGCGACCGCGCTTTGCGGAGATCGCGCTCGATGTGATCATGCGCGCGGTCTTCGGCCTTGCCCGCGGGCCGAACTACAGCGATCTTCGTGCAGCGCTGCTCTCAGTGGTTGAGAACGACCGCATGATCAGCTTGGCGCTCATGCTGCCCGCGATCAGGCGTGATGTCGGACCCTGGAGGTCGTGGTCGAATTTTCGCCGTCAGATCCGAGCGGCCGACCATCTGATCTTTCGCGAGATTGAAGAGCGCTGGAATGACCCTGACCTTGCGTCGCGAGACGACATTCTTTCGATGCTGCTGCTCGCGCGTCGGGACGATGGCTCGGCTCTGACAATGGAGGAGCTTCGTGACGAACTCGTCACCATGCTCCTGGCTGGCCACGAGACAACCGCAACGGCGCTGGCGTGGACGTTCGACCAGTTGTTCCACAATCCGCACGTGCTCGAAGAGCTCCAGGCGAACGTCGCCTCGGGCGCTCCGGACCCAGCGCTGATCGACGCGGTGATCTACGAGGCGCTCCGCGTGCGCCCGGTTATCCCATTTGTTGTGCGCACCCTCACTGAGCCGTGGGAGCTTGCGGGATTCGAGCTTCCAGCCGGGTGCACTGTCGCGCCGGCGATCTACGCTGTTCATCGGGATCCGCGCGTGTATCCCGATCCAGGTCGTTTCGATCCCACCCGATTCCTGGAACGGCGTCCGGGCACCTATGAGTGGCTGCCGTTCGGGGGAGGGACCCGCCGCTGCATCGGGGCGAGCTTCGCACTGTTCGAGATGCGCACCGTGTTGGAGACCGTGCTTGCAGAGACGACGCTGCGTCCGAACTCGGACCGCCCGGAGCGAATCCGGCGCAGGGCGTTCATGCTAGTTCCCGCACATGGAACACCGGCAGTCAGGTACCCGCTTCAGACTGCCGCTTGACATGTGAGACAGTCTTCTGCGTCCCCCAACCCGAGCACATGCTCAACCAGCCGGTCGGACGCAGTTGAGCGCACGTGTCTCCTACGCGATGCGTGCGCGCCGTCGGGGGGTGCCGGGGTTCGTCCTCGGCACCCCTCGACGTTTCGATGCGCTGGCGTTAGTCGTCCGGGCGGTGTCTAGTGCCCGCGAGCGCGCCGAGGCCGATGGACACCAGCAGCCCAGGTAGATCGTCAACCTTTCGGGCATCGCGTGGCCAATACGCCGCCGACAGCAGGAGTCCGATTGTCGCGAACGCCGCGGTGACGAGCTCGCTCGTGGCCCTATCGGGATAGCACCGGGAGAGAACCTCCACCCAACGGTCCACGTGCTGTCGCTGGCGTCGGGCGAGGCGCCGCCGCGCATCGGATGCCAGGGATCGGTCCTCCCGGGCGTAGATGCTCACCAGCGCCGAGTCGGTCAGTGAGAATTCCGCCTGGGCGCGGACCAGTGCCTCAAGGTCGTGGAACGGATCGTCCGTCGGGACGGGCACGAGTAATAGGAGACGATCCATCGCTTCGTCAAACAGCGTCGAGAGGATCTCGTCCTTACCGGCGAAGTGTCGGTAGATCGCTGGGCCAGAGACTCCCGCGGCTTCGCCCAGCTCATCGACGCCGACAGCGTCAAAGCCCCGTTCGTAGAACAGCCGCGTGGCTGCATCCAGGATCTTCCGGGTCCGCACGTCGGCCCATACTACCTGTCAGGGATGTGGGGCCACACGTCCGCCCAGCGATCGCAGCTTCGAGCCGGGCGGGATCTTGGCGATCGCACGCTCAGCCAACGCGGTGATCGTCAGGGACGGATTCACCCCGACGTTTGCGGGGATGGCGGCACCGTCGCAGACCAGGAGGTTCTCATACCCGAACACGCGCTGTTCCGCGTCGATCACGCCGTTCTCCGGGGTGCTGCCGATCACGGCGCCGCCGAGGATGTGGGCTGTGGTGGGGATGGACATCGTCGCCTCGGTGAAGACGGCCTGCGGGGTGCCACGCAGTTTCTCTGTCAGCCAGGCGGCCGCGTCATACGCGGCGGGAATCTGGTCTGGGTTGGGAGAGAGTGCGTCTTGCTCGGTCGTGAGCACCACGTCGCCACCGGGCAGACGCCTCCGGACCTTCAGGCGCATCGCGCCGTCAAGCGTCTGCATGACGAGGATGATCATGGTCTGGCGGGACCAGTCCTTGATGCGCGCAGCGCGCGCGGCCCGCCGCGGATGGCGGGCGATGGCGCGCAGGAAATGCAGCGGTCTGGTACCCCGTCGCCCGCTCTCCGTAAGCAGCGCGAAGAGCAGGGACTGGGAGTCTGCCCCCGCTCCGTAGGTCACCGGCTCGATGTGCGTGTCCGGCGTGGGGTAGATGCTTGACGTGATGGCAACGCCGCGGGTGAAATCCCGGCGGTCGGTGGGCGGAGCGGTCACGGCGAGGATCGATTCGCTGTTGGTCCGGACGAGATACCCGAGCCGGTCCGAGAGACGCGGAAGGCTGCCCGAGAGCTTGCAGCGAAACAGCAATCGGTTGGTCCCGAGAGTGCCGGCCGCGATCACGACGCCCCGTGCGCGGACGGTCTGTTCGCCGCGGCCAAGCCACGCTCCCGACGGGCGGTGGCGGATGATGTAGCCCTGTGATCCGTCTTCCGCCCCGTGCGGCTGGATATCCGTCACGGTCCGCAAGGGCCGGATGTCGACGGGGAGCCGCTCAGCGAACCAGAGGTAGTTCTTCATCAACGTGTTCTTGGCCCCGTGCCGACAGCCGACCATACACGAGCCGCAGCGCAGACAACCGGTCCGATCTGGTCCCTCGCCGCCGAAATACGGGTCGGGCACGGTCTCGCCTTCGGCGCCGAGAAATACGCCGACCCGGGTGGGACGGAACGTCTCTCCGACACCGATCTCGTGCGCGTACTCCTCCAAGATCTCGTCCGCAGCCCCTTTCGCGTCGTAGGTGGTGACCCCGAGCATGCGCTCTGCCTCGTCGTAGCACGGCTGGAGCTCAGCTTCCCAGTCGGCGAGGTCACGCCACTGCGGATCCTCGAAGAACGCCGTCGGAGCGCGATACAGGGTGTTGGCGTAGCCGAGGCTGCCGCCGCCGACGCCGCTGCCACTGACGACGAAGACATCCCTGAATACGGTCATGCGCAGGATCCCCGTCAAGCCGAGCCGTGGCATCCAGTAGTACCGACGCGCCTGCCAGGTGGTCTTCGCGAAGTCGGAGTCGGCGAAGCGCCGGCCGGCTTCCAGGACGCGCACCGAGTAGCCCTTCTGTGCGAGTCGGAGCGCGCTCACGCTGCCCCCGAAGCCCGAGCCGATGACGACCCAGTCGACGTCAAGCGTCTGCGACGAGCTCGGGGTCATGCAGCAAGCTTGACGGGCAGGCTCTTCAGTTGGCTGGAGAACTGTGAAATGACCCAAGTGGGTTCTCCCGCCAGCGACATCGTCGGATAGCGCTTGAGGGTCTCCTCGACGAGGATCTTCAGCTCGAGCCGGGCGAGGGCGGTCCCGAGACAGAAGTGGCGGCCGCCGGCACCGAAGGCCTGGTGCTCGGGGTTGCGCGTGACATCGAAGCGCTCCGGATCCTCGTAGCGATCCTCGTCGCGGTTCGAGGACGGGTACCACAGCGCGATCTTGTCACCCTTCCTGATTGGGCAGCCGCCGAGCGTCGCGTCCTGTGTCGCGGTACGGCGAAAGTGAGCGAAGGCGGGGAACATCCGCAGCGCCTCCTCAACGGCGCTCGGCACCAGCGACAGGTCGTCGAGAAGCAACTGGCGCTGGTCGTCATGCTCCATCAGCGCCCTCATCGTGCTCGTGTACGTGGCCTTCGTCGAGTCGTTCCCGGCTGCCATGAGCAAGACGAATCCAGAGAAGATCTCGAGATCGGTAAGCACATCGCCGTCGATCTCAGCGAAAACCAGGGTGCTGAGCATGTCGTCGGTCGGATGTGCGCGGCGGTCCTCGACCAGTCGCATGCACTTCTCGTACATCGGCGGCAGGTCTTCGGAGACGAGTTGCTCGATGCCCTTTGGATTGAGGTCCGGGTCACCGAAGCCGAGGAGTTGGTTGATCGATTCCGCCCACGGCTTGTCGTCCTCGGGGTCGAGGCCCATGAAGCTCCCGATCACCCTGGCGACGACCGGCTGGGCGACTTCCGTCACCAGATCGCACGTCTCGCGCCCCTCCAGGTCATCCATCACGCCGGCTGTGATCGCCCGAATCGCGTCTTCGTGCTGGCCGATGGACTTCGGCGTGAACGCCTTCTGGAAGAGCGCCTTGATCCGATCGTGCTTCGGCGGATCCATTCCGATGAACATGCCCTGCACGAGCTCGACCGGGACCCCGTGATCAATCAGCAGGATGTTCGACGCCGACGAGTAGGTCTGCCAGTCCCGGCTGACAGCGTGGACGTCATCGGCCTTGGTGACTGACCAGAAGCCGGCGTCGTGGGGCGACTGCGCGATCCCGCGACTCCAGTGGACCGGGCACTCCCGTCGCAGTCGCGAGAAGGTCTCGTGCGGTGGCCCCTCGGTCCACAGCTCATCGTCGGCGACTTGCAGCGCATCAAGCTCAGGCTGGGCGTTTGACATGGTGTCAGCGTAGTACGAGGAGGGGTGTCTGGCAAGCGAAAGTCAACGATCGTTTGCATGCAGGTGGGCCACGAAGTGCCGTCGAGACGACTTCCGCCCTGCGCGGGGCACCAGATCCCTTTGCCTCGCCGGGAAGGCCGAGCGATGTCGGAATCAGCCCAGAGAACGCGGGGCAAGGGTGGGTACACTGGCCGCATGTGTGAACATCCTTGCCTGGGGCTTCTCTCCTGCGATGTGTCGCGCGCCGATGGTCCAGGCACCGTCCGTGCCGGTGAACGTCCGCTATACCACCCCGGATCGGGATCGTGACGGATCGGTTACCAGGTCGCGGCAGGTCGCGGCAGGCGGTCATGCGGACGCGGTCACCGTCCGGTGCCAGGCTCGCGAACCAGCAGGAGCTCGTGGCCGCGATCGAGCGCTTACTGGAGCGGGGCGCGTCGTATGCCGAGCTCACGGTGGGGGAGATAGCGTCCGAGGCGGGAATCTCGCGGACGAGTTTCTACTTTGCGTTTGAAGACAAACGGGATCTCCTGAAGGCGGCCGCTGGGGAGTTGGCGGGTCTGATGACGGAGCCAGCCGAGCAGTGGTTGTCGGATCCGGGGTCGACTCGGGCTGAACTCGAGCGGGCTTTGCGAGTGCTTGTCTGTGGGTTCGCAGAGCACGCGCCTCTGCTCCGTGCCGTGATCGAAGCGGCCTCGTACGACGCGCAGGTCGGCGTGTTCTGGCGTGACCTTGTCGCCCGGTACATCGTGTTGGCGCGTGATCGGCTGTGCGTCGGCGGAGCGTGCACGCCTGAGCGTGCCGGGGTGCTGGGGGCCGCGGCCGTGTGGATGACGGAGCGGGTTCTGTACCAGGAGGTCGCGTGCCGCGCGGGTCGGTCGGATACGACCGGTGTCGTTGAGGGGCTGGCTGATGTTTGGTGGGGGGTCATCACGGCACACCTTGGTGCCAACGAGCGCGTGTGACCACGGTCTTCTATCTGGAGGTGCGCTCCTCTCCCGGGAATGGTGCCTCGCGAGGGTGGGCTGGGTGCCGGGCTTGTGTGAGCCCGGCACCCAGCAGCCGTGTGCGGCCATATCAGGGGGAGAGGGGAGATAGAGGGCCGCACGCGAGACGCCGACCGCCCAAGCTACGACGGCGCGGCGCTTGCCAGTCAGACGCGGTATGGGGCGTCTGTTGGATGAGCCCGCCAGGCGCAACTGGAGTCCAGAGGGAGGCGAGCTCGGATCCAGACGGTATGACATGCGTCGCCGAGTTGCAAAACGATCGTTAACTGTGTGTCGCACGTCACGTAGGGGTCGGGTGAACCCGTCTTCGCGGGCAGCGCCGGCGCGCAGGTCGAAGAGATGAGGTGCTCTGCCGCAGAACTTGTTCGACGGCCTGGGCTGGCCGGTGGTGCTGACCGGGCCGTCTCGCGCGAACGAGCGCTCACGATGGCGTGTAGGCTCCGCTCATGTCCAAGGCCGCAGAGATAGAGGTCACTCGGCCGGCGCCTGGCGTCGCTCGATTCACGGTTCCGCTGGCCATGCCTGCGCCGGATCACCTGCATGTGCACGTGCTCGAAACGTCGGACGGCCCGGTACTGGTAGATACCGGCGCTCGCGGCTCGGAATCCGCGCTCGCGGCAGGTCTCAAGGCCCTCGGACAGGTTCCGGAGCGCGTGCTGATCACGCACGGACACATCGATCATTGGGGTCTGGCTGCGACGTTGGCTCCGAGCGTGCTGGCTCATCCCGGCGTGGCGCCGAGTCTCGCCTTTGCGGGAGGGGACCGGGACGGCAGTCCGGGCGGTGGCTGGCCCGATGCTGCTGCGATGGAGCGGGCATTCGCGGGATTCTCCGCACTGGTGGCGGGTGTGCCCGGGATCGATCCGCTCGAGGACGGGCAGATGGTTGGCGACTGGCGGGTCCTATGGACGCCAGGCCACGACCCTGGGCACGTGTGCCTTTTCAGAGAGGGCGATGGCGTGCTGCTCTGCGGTGATCTGCTCCTGCCTGGGTTTACGCCGAACATTCAGCCCGCGTGGGATGGGGCCGATGCCCTTGGCGATTTCCTCGGCTCACTTCGAAGGGTGGCTGAGCTTCCCGTGCGGTGCGTGTTGCCAGCACATGGCGATCCCTACATGGATGCCCGGCGGCGTGCGGACGAGCTCGCCGCGCATCACGCAAAGCGGCTGGATCAACTGCGAATGGAGTTGGCTCCCGCACCGATGACGCTGGCTCGACTGCGGGACGCGGTGTTCAGCGTCGACGTCCGAGACTCGGCGAACGCGATGCTGGCGCTGATGGAGACGCAGGCACATCTCGAGCACCTCCACAGGCGCGGTGAGGCGTACCCAGGGCCGGGCGCGACATGGGTGCTCGCAGGTGGTGGTGTGTGACGACCTGCACGATTGTCCAGTGTCTGGATGTTTGTTGAGATGGAAGCGTGTCGTGACCGATAGCGAAGCCCATGGCCCGACCTGGCAAAAGGTGCCGCCCCTCCGCGGGAGGTAGGACGGGTGAGTGGTCGGCCACGGCGGACGCTCACGTACTGGCTCGATTTCAAGCCGTGATGTTCCTGGCCGGGGCCGGCATGGTGGGGCTGCTGCTGATCCTGCCCGACCGTCACCCCGAAGACCGCGTGGCCATGATGGTGCTGGGGCTGCTGTGCGTCGGATGCGGCGCTGGGCTGCTCCTGGCTGGGTCGGCCTTGGCCCAGCGACACGTCGTGGTCGCCAACTGGCTCGGGATCCTCATAGTCGGGGCTGCCGTGGGCACCATTCGTCCCGTACTGCTTGTGCCGTGTTTCTTCGCGTGGCCCCTGCTCGGCGCCGGAACGTACCTACCTGCGCGCCGGCTTGCTATCGACCTGTGCGTGTCGGTGGTGACGTTCGCCGTCGCGCTCTTCTGGCTAACAGACCCAGTCGACCGGGGAACGATGTTCGTGTCGGGTGTGGGTCTGATGGTCGTGATTTGCGTCGTGACCACAATGTGGCATTCGCGGGTTGACAACCTGCTCGCGGAGGCGCAGTTCCTCGCGACGAGAGACCCGCTAACGGGCCTGTTGAATCGGCGCGCCTTCCTGTCTCGCCTGGAGGCGGCGGGAGAGGATCCGAGCGCGATCTCCGGGTTGGTGATGCTCGATGTTGACCATTTCAAGCAGATCAACGATCGCTTCGGGCATCCAACGGGCGACACTGTTCTGCGCCGCCTTGCGGCGGTCCTGTTGGAGAGCGTTCGAGCCGATCATGCGGTCGGTCGCCTCGGAGGGGAGGAGTTCGCGCTGTTCCTTCCCGGGTGTGACGAGGGGGAAGCCGCGCGCATCGCAGCACGCATCCGAGAGCGGGTTGGCCGAGAGATATTTGACGGCGGACTCCGAGTGTGTGCAAGCTTCGGGGTCGCGGCCGGGCTGCCCGCACAGGGCGAGCAGATGCTCGTCAACGCCGACCGGGCGCTCTACGTCGCCAAGCAGCGTGGCCGCGATCGTGTGGTGTCGTGGAGTGAGTGCGACCAAGGCTGGGCTCCGCCGCTCGCGTCCCCCGAGGCTGCCTAAGAGCTATGCTCAGATGTTGTGGACGGGCTTGAAGAAGTAGGCGACGTGCCCTGCTGATCACGCTCTTCAGCATGGACGAGCCTGTGCTGGTTGCCTACGTCCACGAGTCACTTGGCGCCGGCGAATCGACGTACGGGCTGGTCGTCTCCGCGTGGGGGCTAGGCATGCTCGCCGGGTCGGCCGCGTACCTGCGCATCCGCCACCTCGACCCGTCGCGCCTGGCAATCGGGTTCGCCCTCGTACTCAGCGCCGGGTACATGGGACTCGGCATCGCGAGCACCGCGGCGCTGGCGATCACCGCGGCCATCGTTTGTGGCATCGCTAACGGCGTGATGTTCACCGCTTTCGTCAACGCCGTCCAAGAAGCCGTCCCGGCCGGGCGCCAGGCCCGAGCAGCCTCATGGATCGAAGCCATCGGAGCCGGTGGGGCGGGCGTCGGCTTCCTGCTCGGCGGCGGGCTTGCCGCACTGACCGACCCGCGGGCACCGTTCCTCGTTGGCGGCGTCGCGGGCGCCGCGGTCGCCGTCGTGCTGCTCGCCGTGCTCGCACGCCAAGACACCGTCGGCAGCGCGCGGCGACGCGCACGCTCCGCCCCCTGAACGCGGCCGAGTAGCCCGGCCAGAACTGGCAGGGGGGTGGTCGGCGGTACCGCTTCGACTTGCGGGTGTCAGGAAGAGGAGCCACCCGGATGCCAGCAGCCGTCAACACCACGCACACCACAGCCGCCTCGGCGGCATGCGCGACGGACAACGCGCCCGGGCAGGCCCGCGAGCTCGGAGGCCCTGACACCGTGACGAGCACGCACACCGACCGTACGCGCGCGCTCCCCGCCGGAGAGGGCGGGGAGCGACGCGCACACGGCCGCGTCCTCCATGCCACTGAACCGCGGATCGTCGCCTACGACACCGACTTCGACCTACCCACCACCGGCCGGATGGGCGGCTGGTTCGCCAACCACATCGACGCCCTCATCCATGCCCAGCTGATCGGCACCGACACCGCGATCCTGCGCCACCACGACGGCCGCCACTGGCTCGCCCCGCTCAGCAGCGTCGACCCCTCAGAGGTGATCGCGTGAGCACCACGCTCCTGGCGATGCTCGACGAGCCGCGCGACCTGATCATCCACGCCTGCCACCACCACCACGACGACGACGCCGTCACCGAATGGCAGCGCGGACTCACTGCGCTCATCGTCCGCGTGAACCGCGCCACCAACGCCCTCGACGACGCGTTCGACCACCCGCACGACGGACTCCTTCACCCCGAGCAGTGCATCCGCCACCTCCGCATCGCCGCAGCACGCATCAACGCTCTGTGCGTGTGCCCATGCGCGATCGACGAGCCCGGCACCCTGCTGGCCGCGGGCGCCTCGCTCGCACGCGCCCGAGCGAGCGCCGCGATGTGCGCGACGACAATGATGAGCCCGGAAGCTCTCGCCGCTCTCCGGCCCGAGCTATGGCAACTGCGCTCAGAGATGCTCGTCGCCGTGAGCACCACCGCATCGAAGCCGAGGGACACGCAGGACGCGGTTCTGTGACTCTGGACCCAGAAGACATCGAAGCAATCGCACAACGGGTTGCGGAGCTTCTGGCCGGCAGTAGCGCCCAAGCGGCCGAGTCACCTTGCCTGGTCGACGCGCAGGATCTCGCAGATCTACTCGGCGTGAGCCGCAACTGGGTCTACGCGAACCGCGAGCGCCTTGGCGGCCGTAAGGCAGGCCCGGGGCGCAACTCTCCGGTTCGATTCGATCGCAATGAGGCACTTGAGAGAATGCGTACCGGCGACCTGGCCGGGGAATCCCAAGCGGCTGACGCGGCTCACGAGAAGGTTCCGCGTCCTCAGCGTCCGCGGCGGCGTGCGCAACGTGCGGATTCTGCCCCGCTCTTGCCGCTGCGGGGACGTGCGTGACTATCGCCGGGTCCCGTAGGGTGCGACGGGTAGGGATGCCTCGCGCCGCCACGTGTCAGATCATCCGCCGCGCCACCAAGCGCGGCACAAGCTACTTCCTCCGCGTTCGCTACGACGGAGAGCGGGTGCTCGTCCGCCTGGGCGGTTCATGGGAAGGGTGGGACGAGGAGCGCGTCGAAACCGAGCGCGCGCTCACTGCGCAGCTACTCGCCCGCGGCGAATGGCGCCCCCCTGACGACCAGCGCCGTGCACAAGCGGCCGCTCGATCACGTAGGGCGGCCCGTTCACAGACGTTCCACCGTGTCGCCTCCGACTACTACGCCGCGCAGGAGCCCCGGCTGAAGTCCGACAAGAGCAAGACCGACCTGAAGTGGCGGCTCAGCGTTGCGTCAACGTATCTCGGCGAGTTCGCGATCGATGAGATCAACGAGGGCCACATCGACGACATGGTCACCGCTCTGCTGAAAGAGCGCGACGAGATCGAACGCGCGGCCGCCGGCGGCGAACCTCTCAAGGAGACGTACGTCGACTCGCGCACCGGCCGGGAACACGAGCGCCGACGCCGCGGGCTCAGCAACGACTCCATCAACAAGATTGTTGCCGGCACGGCCCGCGTTCTCGAAGACCAGCGTCGGCGCGGCGTCATCGACCGCGTGCCCGTCGACCGCACCAGCCGTGTGAAGTCCGCTGCGCCGTCGCGCAGCTTTCTCGAGGTGTTCCAGATGCAGGCGGTCCGTCGGGCTGCCACCGCGCTGGAGGTCGAGGCGCGTGGCCTGACCTGGGATGACGTCAAGGCCATCCGGCGAAGCAGGAAGAGCGCTGTCGCCCTGGCCAAGGAGTACCGGGTCAGCGACGTGCTGATTGGCAAGATCCGCCGCCGCGAGATCTGGACCGAGCAGCCCAAGCGCCGGCGCAACGACGTGCCGCGCGTCGCGCCCATCGGGCTGCTCCTGCTCTCTGGAGTGCGCATCAGCGAAGGGTGCGGGCTGGAGTTCGCCCGGCACATCGACTTCCCCGCCGGCCTCATCCGCATCACGCGTGACATCACGAAGTCCGACGCTGGCGTCCGTGCTATCCCGATGCTTCCGCGCGTCCGTGACGACCTGCTCGCCCTGAAGGCGGACCGCGGCGGCCGGTACGTCCTCGAGACACGCGACGGCAACCCGCAGCGCCCAGACAACGTCCGCGCGAACCTCATCGACAAGGTCGTCGAGCTCTCCAACGAGATGCTCGCCGCCGCCGGTCAGCGCCCGATCGAGCACTGCACCCCTCACTCGCTGCGCCGCACGTTCGCGTCGATCATGGCCGAGGTCGGCGTGCCGCCACGCCGCGCGATGACGCTCATGGGCCACACCGACGCGCGGTTCACGATGAGCGTCTACCAGCAGGTGCTCGACATGGGCGCCGAGGAGTGGAGGGCGCTCCCTGACGTCCTCGGATGCACGCCTCAGGAGGCGCTCGGGATCCTCACCGGCCGCTCCGTCGGGGCGTCTGCAGCCCGGGGATTGGGCAACGAATGGGCAACCGAGCCCGCCAACGCCGACGCGGACGCGAAATGACCCGCGCCCCCGGGAACGAGAAAGGCCCGCCGTAGCGGGCCTTTCGTGTGGAAGCGGATGAAGGGACTCGAACCCTCGACCTTCTGCATGGCAAGCAGACGCTCTAGCCAACTGAGCTACATCCGCAAGGAGGAGCGATGATAGCGGCCCCACGCGCCGTCTTGCGATCAGCCCTCAAGCCTTTGGGGTAACCCGCCGATGTGGGCCCCGATGCGCATGCCTCCCGCTCTGCGCAAACGCGAGACCCATGGCACATGGCCATGGGTGGCTGCCGCGGCGTCGACACCCTCAGTTGTCGCCGTGTACGCCGCTCGTGACTGGCTGAAGCAGGACGGGCGATGGGCGCTCTGGCTCCCGTTGCCCGTCCTGTTCTGCCATCAGACCGAGGAGTGGGTCGTGCCCGGCGGGTTCCTGCCGTGGTTCAACCGCGAGGTCACCCACAGCGGGCGCGACGAGTTCCCGATCACCCGCGAGCTCGGGTTGGTCATCAACGTCGGCCTGGGCTGGATCCTCTGCGCGGCCGCAGGCGCGTCCGGGCGCCGTCGCCCGTTCCTGCCGGCGATGAGCCTTGCGCTGTTCATCGGCAATGCCGGCCTGCACGGCGGGCAGCTGGTGAAGGCGCGCCGCTACAACCCGGGCGCGGGAACCGGCGTGCTCGTGATGCTGCCCGTGGGCCTGCTCGGGCTGGTGCGGCTGCTGCGCGACCCCGAGGTCGAGAACCGCCGGGTCCTGACCGGCGTGGTCGCCGGGATCGCGGCATCGGCGGCGCTGCTCGTCGCGATGCGGGTGCGCGTCAGCCGCGGGTGAGCCGGCCGTCGCCCGTGATCGGGATCCGCGGGCCGAGGAACTGCGGGTCGCGGCCGACCACGACCTCCTGAACGGCCTTGGGACGCGCCAGCCACTCGCGCACGCTCGAGCGCGCGTTGTGGCGACCGTAGGCGCGCAGGTCCGCCGACACGCCGTGAACGTCCAGTCCGGCGCGCTGGCCGAGCCATACGGCGCGGGGGAGGTGGAAGCCCTGGGTGACGACGAGCGCCGACTCCACGCCGAAGACCTTCTGGGCTCGAACCATGCTGCTCCACGTGTCGAAGCCCGCGTGGTCGGTGAAGATGTCGCGGTCCGGGACGCCCGCCGCGAGGAGACCTCGACGCATCGCATTGACCTCGTCGTAGCCGCGCGTGCCGTGGTCGCCGGAGGCGATGACGCGGTCGACCTTGCCCTCGCGGTACAGCCGGGCGCCGGTGCTCACGCGGTCGGCGAGCATCGCGGTCATCGTCCCGTCAGGCACGACGCGCGCGCCGAGGACGATCGCCGCCTGCGCCCGCGGTGCCTGGGCGGGGCGGTCGGTGATGTCCCCGCGCGCTCCGAGCAGGACGATCGCGTTCGAGACCATGACGACCAGCAGCCCGGCGACAACCAGTCCACCAGCGAGACCCACGAGCAGCTTCCAGCGTGAACGTCGGCGCACGGCGCGCACCCCCTGAGTCGCCTCGAGCAGAGGCGCCGACCAGAATCGAACTGGTGTAAACGGCTTTGCAGGCCGCTGCGTAGCCACTCCGCCACGGCGCCGGGGACAAGCAATGGTAGTGGCAGGCCGGACCGCTTCGCTCTGCGGTTCCGGGCGCGCGTATCCTGCGGCGGATGCCCGACCTCACCGACCGCTCGTGACCGCCGCGTCCGTCGAATTCTGCGACGACTTCCCCGGCGTCGTCGGCTGGATCCATCCCGAGCCGGCGTGGATGCTGCGCGCGGGCCACGCGGTGCTCAGCGGGGGACGGGTGTGGGTGATCGACCCCACGGCGGGTGACGGTGTCCTGGAGCGGATCGTCGGCCTCGGCGTGCCGGGCGGCGTGGTCCAGCTGCTGGACCGCCACAACCGTGACTGCGCGGACCTCGCGCACCGCCTCGGGGTGCCGCACTACAAACTGCCGTTCAACGGGGTGGCCGATGCGCCGTTCGAGGTCCTGCCGGTACGGCGGATCCCCGGCTGGCACGAGGTCGCGCTGTGGTTCCCGGAGGAACGGACGCTGGCGTGCGCGGACGTGTTCGCGGCGGCTCCCGGCTACACCGCGCGGCGTGAGCGGGTCGGTGTTCATCCGATGATGCGGGCGCTGCCGCCGAAGAAGTTCGCCGAGCTCGACGTGCAGCGGCTGCTCATGGGGCATGGGCATGGGATTGACGGCCCGGAGGCGTCCGTCGCGATCGCCGACGCGCTCCGTACGGCGCGGCGGAACCTGCCGTTTCTGCTGGTCGATGGCATCAAGCATGCGGTCGGGCGCTGACCCCGCGCGACGCTTGCTACTCTGCTTGATCTCCCAGGGCGATTAGCTCAGCTGGGAGAGCGCCTGCTCGACAAGCAGGAGGTCACTGGTTCGAGCCCAGTATCGCCCATCTTTCGAAGGCCCCGGAAACCCCGGGGCCTTCGGCGTTTCCGGGGTCAGATCGGCGTACAGTTCGCAGCATGCTTCTTCGCGCCTGCCTTGCCTTGACCGCGCTGCTCGCCAGCGCCGCATTCCCCGCCCTCGCCGGCGCCGCGACGAAGCTCCAGGGCACCGTCACGTGGACCACAACCGCGACGCAGAGCACCAACTCCGAGTCGGAGTCGTTCGAGTCCAAGGAGACCCGCACCGTCACGATGAAGGTGCGGATGACCAAGCGCGCCGGCGCGTTCGGGTGGCAGCCCGAGGACAACGGCAGTTCCTACACCGGGAAGTACACGCTGAGCTCCACGCGCGTCGAGCGCGACAGCAGCGGCGGGCCGTCCTGCACGACGACGAACGCGGGAACCGGCCGAGCCAGTGGCAAGCTGCCGAAGAAGCCGCGCAGCACCACGCCGCCGGCGCTGTTCGCCTCGGTCCTGCCGAGCACCGCGACGCTGGGGTCCTCGACGAAGGCCATCGCGCTGCGCCCGATCCTCCGGTACAAGGGCGAGAGCACCGTGGTCACGACCGGTTCGGGGCTCAGCCCGTGCCAGAGCGGTCAGGACGTCGACCCGATCGACGGCAGCCTCGCGCCGACCGACGACGCCACCCAGATCTGTTACCCGGCTGGGACGAGCAAGCGGACGACGACGCCGCAGGCCGGCACGCTGATGGGGGCGTGGAAGAAGGGCTCCCGGGCGTTCTCGTTCAGCTGCAGCAAGACCTTCAGCCAGTCGGAAGGCCGCAAGGTCGCCGTGAAGGTCACGGGTTCGCTGAAGGCGCGATAGGCGTGTTGCAGTCCTGAGCGTGACCGGCGCGGGTGATCGGCATGATGACGGGCATGTCGACCACATCGTCCAAGCGTCGTTGGAGCGATCTCACGACGCCACAACGGGCTGCCATTCTCGCGGCCGGCCTCGCCCAGTTCACGCTCCAGGCGATCGCGCTGCGCGATCTTCGTCGCCAGCCCGCCAAGCACGTCCGCGGTCCCAAGCGCGTCTGGGCAGCGGTGTCGTTCGTGAACTTCCTCGGCCCGATCGCCTACCTCGCTTGGGGTCGGCGCCGCCGGTGAAGGTCACGGGCGCGCCGAACGACACGTAGCGACGCCCGAACATTCGGGCAGGTGCCGCGCGGACGCGCTCGGCGTTCCCTGCGTACCTTGTGCCGGTGCTCCTGATCGCGCGAACGCCCGGACCCCTGCGGCGTTACTTCGGAGCGTTCGCGCTGTCCACGCTCGGCGGCTCGATGGCGTACGTCGCGGTGCTGCTCGTCGCGCTGGACCGCTCAGGGTCGGGACTGGCCGTCACGGCGGTGCTCCTGGCGGAACTGCTGCCGGTGGCGCTGGCCGGTGCGCTGTTCGGTTCGTTCGCCGATAGGTACTCCCGTCGCGTGCTCATGGTCATCGCCGATGTGCTCGGCGGGGTGGCCTTCGTCGGGCTGGCGTTCTCTGACGGGATCGCTCCCACCATCGCGTTCGCGGTGCTCGCGGGATTTGGCGTCTCACTGTTCATGCCGACGAGCAAGGCGGCGATCGGCGCGCTTGCGGGCGACCAGACCGACGAGGCGATGGGTGCGTCGGTCACGATCTTCTCGGCCTCCATGCTGGCTGGTCCCGCGATCGGCGCCGGGGTGCTGCTGTTCGCCTCCGCGGAGACGCTGCTGATGGCCAACGCCGCGTCGTTCCTGATCTCCGCCGTGGTGATCTGGGGACTGCCACTGGACCGGGAGCCGCGTCGCGCATCCGGAGGTGAGACGGACGAGGACGAGGGCGACCGCCGGCGGTCGGTGCGGGACGGTTGGCGCGCCATGGGGGACATCCGCGGGTTGCGGCTGGTGGTGGTCCTGGGGGCGTCGACGGCGCTGTCCTTGTCGATGGTCAACGTCGCCGAGCCGCTCCTCGCGACCGGGCCGTTGAACGCCGGAGCGGCGGGGTTTTCCGCCCTGATCGCGTGTTTCGGCATAGGGGCGGTGGGCGGGTCGCTCGCCGGTCGGGCGCAGATGGGCCGGTTCATCGGCGCGGTCATCGCCTGCGGCGTGGTCCTGGTCATGATCGGCCTGGCTCCGTCGCTGCTCGTCGCCGCGCCGCTGATGGCGCTCGCCGGGTACCTGGACGGCGTCATGAGCAGCAGCGACCAGCGCCTGATCGCCGATATGACCGAGGAGGACCAGCGCGGACAGGCGTTCGGGGTCAAGCACAGCCTTGACGCGTCCGGCGTCGTCGTGGGGTTCCTGCTCGGCGGGGTGCTGGCCACCGCGTCTGGACCGCGGCCGGTCTTCTGTATCAGCGGTGCGGTGACCGCCGTGTTCGGGGTCTTCGCGCTCGTCCGCTCGCGGGCGCTTCGGGACGCCGCCACGAACCCCTGAGCGATGGGCCGCACACCGGAGCATGCGTACGCCGGACACTCTGGGATACTCGGATAACGCGCGTTCTCTGTTGCGCGCACGCAAGACCCGAGGGGGTGCACGGATGCCGTACCGTCGCTCGTAGTCACCTCGCTGGTGGTGGTTTGTGGCCGAAGCGGTCGCAAGCCACCACCGGCCGAGACCCGGCGTCTGCCCGGGGTGGTGCGGCAATTTCCTCAGTCCACGCCGCGCGGTCTGCCACACTCTTCACGTAATGCGCATTCTTCCAGGTGCGCGTGCCGGATCGGGGAGGGGGTGCACGATGCCGTATCGCCGCACGTAGTCAACTCGGCGGCGGTGGTTTGCGATCACGACGACGCAAACCACCACCCGCTGGGACGTCGCCTCCCAGCCTGGCTCCGTAGTCGCCCGTTGTCGCCCTGCGGTTCGCTCCCGTAGTCGGACCCTCGCGCGGGTGGCAGCCTGCCAAGGCCATGGCTCCGCCCGGGCAGTCTGAGCAGCGCGTCTTTCTGGCAGCGGCGGCGCTGATCGCGCTCTACGTGGTCGACGACGGCATCGTCCACCGCGAGCCCGGAACCAGCGTCGGCGACCACGCCGTCAGCGTGCTGGTCCCACTCGCACTGCTCGGCGCGAGCGTGCTGATCCACCGCCGCGCCCGCCCCGGCGTCGGCGCGATTCTGGCGCTGACGTGGGGCGTTCTCGCGCTGGTCGCCGGGATCAGCGACGGCGTGCGGCACATCGCCGTCGACGGCTTGGCGGGCGACGACATCGCCGCGGTGCTCGCCGCGGCCGCCGGGGCGGTGCTGGTCGGACTCGGCATCACGGTGCTGGTCCAAAGCCGCAAGCGCGAAGGGACGCTCGCGCGGCGGGTCCTGCGCCGGACGTTCCTTGCGCTCAGCGCAATGATCGTCGCCTTCTTCGTGGTGATGCCGATCGCCTTCGCCATCGTCGGCACCCATAAGGCGCGCGAGCCGGCCGCCGCCGACCTCGACCTCGGCCGCCCTCACCAGGACGTCGCGCTGACCACGAGTGATGGCCTGCGCCTCGCAGGCTCCTACGTCCCGTCCCGCAACCGCGCCGCGGTGCTCGTCTTCCCCGGCCGCACCGGGCCGGTCGACCAGGCCCGGCTGCTCGTGCGCCACGGCTACGGCGTGCTCATGATCGACCGGCGCGGCGAGGGGGAGGGCGAGGGCGACTACAGCGCGCGCGGGTGGGGCGGCGTCCCGGATGTCGAAGCTGCGCTCGCCTTCCTGCGCGCACGCCCGGACGTGGACCCGCAGCGCATCGGCGGGGTCGGGCAGTCGGTCGGCGGCGAGCTGCTGCTCGAGGCCGCCGCACGGGACCGGACTCTGCGCGCGGTCGTCTCCGAGGGCGCCGGCCAGCGCTCCCTGCGCGAGCAGTTGCACGCGCCCGACGCGCCCAGCGGTCTGCGATGGCTGTCGCCGACCACGATGGAGACCGCCGCCAACGTTGTGCTGCACGGGCAGGCGCCACCCGACGATCTCGCCGGGCTCGTCGGCGGCATCGCGCCGCGCGCCGTCCTGCTCATCCGCGCCCGGGACGGCAACGCCGACGAGGAGCTCAACACCGTCTACCTCGAGCGGGCCGGCGAGCCCAAGGCGCTCTGGACCCTGGAGCGCGGCGGCCACACGGGGGCACTGGACGCCGAACCGGAGGTCTACGAACGACGCGTCGTGGGGTTCCTGCGGCGCTACCTGGGAACGTAACTACCACTTCACAACTAAACAGTGGTATAGTCTCGGCATGTCCACGACTGCCCTTCCCGCGCAGCGTCGTCCCTGGCCGTTGGAGCGCGTGCTCTTCGCGCTCGCCGGCACGATGACGCTCCTCAGCGCGCTCCTCGCCGCCACGGTCTCCCCGTGGTTCCTGCTGCTCACGGCGTTCGTCGGCGTGAACCAGTGGGCCTTTGTCCTCTTCGGCGCCTGCCCGGCGTCGCTCGTCCTCTCGCGGTTCGGCTTCCGGTCCGCGTGTGCGGAGGTGAACCGATGACCCCGAAGTACGGACCGATCGGCCGGCTCGGCCGCTACACCGCGACCCATCGCCGGGTCGTCTTCATCGCCTGGGCCGTCATCGCCCTCGGGCTGGGGTTCGCCGCCCCGCGCGTCGAGCACGCGCTCTCCGGTGCAGGCTGGGAGGCCACGGGTTCTGAATCCGTCGCCGCCCGTGAGGTCATCGATCAGGAGTTCGACGGGCTGTCCTCGTCGGCGCTCATGGTCGTCGTCCACTCCGAGGACCAGACCATCGACGATCCCGCATTCCAGTCGGCGATCACCCAGGCCACGGCCACGCTGCAGGAGGACGACCGCGTCACGAACGTCGTTCCGCCGCAGCCCGGCATGTCGATCTCGCAGGACGGCCACACCGCCGTCATCCAGGCCGGCGCCGGGGAGTCGAGCAACGAGATGGTCCGCGCGGCCGACGACATCAAGGAGGAGCTGCCCACGGCTGAGGGCATCACCGTCTCCCTGACCGGCGCGTCCGGCATGTGGTCGGACTTCAACAAGGCCAACAAGGACGCGATGATGAAGTCCGAGCTCATCTCGTGGCCCGTCACGCTCGGCATCCTCGTGCTGGCCTTCGGCTCGCTGGTCGCCGCCGGCCTGCCGCTGCTGCTGACGATCCTCGGGCTCGTGGCCTCCGCCGGCACGCTGTACCTCGGCACGAAGTTCATGGACATCTCCATCTGGGCCATGAACTTCGCCCTGATGTTCGCGCTCGCGCTCGGCATCGACTACGCGCTGTTCATCGTCTACCGCTTCCGCGCGGCCTTGTTCGGGGCGCATGAAGACCCGGTCGACGCCGTCGCCGAGACCATGGACACGGCCGGCAAGGCCGTGCTGTTCAGCGGCGTGACCGTGCTCATCAGCCTGTCGGCGGTGCTGCTCGTGCCAAGCCCCGCGTTCCGGTCGATGGCCCTCGGGATCATGGTCGCGGTCTTCTTCATCCTCGCGGCGACGCTCACGCTGCTCCCGGCGGTACTGGCGAAGCTGGGGCCGAAGGTCGACAACGTCTCGCTGCCGTGGGTGCACAGCGGCGAGCACCGGTCGCCGAAGTTCGCGGCCTGGGCCGAGCGCCTGTGGAAGCACCCGATCGCCTACGGGTCGGTCGCGATGACCATCCTCGTCGTGCTGGCCCTGCCGGTGTTCGGCCTGCAGACCGGCATGCCGTCGATCAAGGTCGTGCCCGAGGAGGACGGCTCCCGCGTGGCCTACACGCAGGTGCAGGACGCCTTTGGTGAGGGTGCACCTGGTGCGCTGCAGATCGTCAGTGCCGAGACCGACGCCGCGAAGGTCACGGCGGTCGCCAAGGCCGACGAGGGCATCGCGCAGGTCATGCCGGCGATGCCCGGCAGCGGTGACAGCGCGATGGTCCAGGTCGTCCCCGCCCAGGACCCGTCCGACCCCGCGGTCGGCGCCACGATCGACCGACTGCGCGACACGCTGCCGTCGTCCGCGCTCGTGGGCGGTGCGCCCGCGGAGAACCATGACCTCGAGCAGGCGCTGAACGGCAAGACGCCCCTGGTCATCGGGGTGGTGCTGTTCCTCGGCTTCCTGCTGCTGCTGGTGGCGCTGCAGGCGCCGATCCTCGCCGCGGTCGGTGTGATCACGAACCTGCTGGCGGTCGGTGCCGCGTTCGGCGTGGCGAAGCTGATCTTCCAGGACGGGAACCTCGCGGGGCTGCTCGGCCTGGAACCGCAGGGCTACCTCAACGCGTGGGCGCCGGTGTTCTTTTTCGCGATGGTGTTTGCCATCTCGATGGACTACACGGTGTTCCTGCTGTCCAGCGCGAAGGAGCACTGGGACCGCAGCCATGATCCGAAGGAGGCGATGGTCGGCGGCCTGGCGCACTCGGGCCGGGTGGTGTTCGCCGCGGCGGCCGTGATGGTCGCGGTGTTCTTCACCTTTGCGCTCTCCGGGCCGCTGCCCCCGAAGGAGATGGGCGTGATCCTCGGCATCGCGGTGCTGCTGGACGCGTTCCTGATCCGCCTGCTGCTCGTGCCGGTCGCGCTGCGACTGCTCGGCAAGTGGGCGTGGTGGCTGCCCAAGCCGCTGGACCGGGTGCTTCCGGACGTCCGGTTCGGCCACGCCTGATACCAGTCGAGCCGATGCGTACACTCGTGATGTGCTGAGTGTGCGCATCGGCGGCTGGAGAACGCGCGCCGCGGTGCTCGCGGGGTGTAGTGCCCTGACCTTCGCCGGGTGCTCGCTCACGGGGGACTCCGCCTTCGACGCGGCGGCATTCCGTGCGTCGCACGAGGCGGGTGACGGCGATGCGGTGGAAGAGCAGGGCCTCAGGGCCATCGGCGAGGATGCGCACATCGGCAAGTCCAAGGACGAGATTCGCGCCCTGCTCGGCAGCCCCGATCAGGCGACCCGCAACGAGTGGAGCTGGTCCGTCGGGACGATCAACGACGGGATCGGCGTAGGGGACGGCGGCGCCTTCTTTCTGTATTTCCAGGGTGACCGTGTGACCTCGGCCGAGGTCGGCATCGGCTGACTACGGCGGGACCGGATGGGGCGAAAGCTCCGCCGTGTCCCGCCCACTCAACTCAGCAAGCGACCGGCCCTTGGGTTCGATCCGCAGGGCCACCGTCACGAAGAACGCCACGACGCACAGGCCGGAGATGATCGCCAGCAGCGCGCTCGTCCCGATGTCGTCCTGCAGGATGGGGAAGAGGAACACCCCGAGCGCCGCGCCGAACTTCGCGCACGCTGCCGCAAAGCCGTGGCCCGCCGCGCGCACCTCTTCGGGGAAGACCTCTGCGGGCAGGGCGTAGGTCGTCGCGTTCGGTCCCGCGTTCATGAAGAAGTTGAAGAGCGCGAAGCCCAGGAACACGAGCCACAGGTGGTCTTCACCACCACCGGCCAGCCCGTCGGCGATCGCCAGGAGCGCCAGCGCGACGCCCATCATCGCGAAGCCCACGAGCTGCAACGGCACGCGCCCGAGCTTGTCGACGAGGAAGATCGCGGTGATGAACCCGAGCACGAGGAACACGTCCAGCGCGGCCGTGCCCTCCGTGGAGGCGATGTCGTCGCTGATGAACGTCGCGTCCGGGCCCGCGAGCGCCATGGCGGCGAGCAGGGTGGGGGTGAAGATCCCGACGCCGTACGTCGCGATGTCCATGAGGAACCACGGGATCGCGGTGAAGGCCGTCCGCCTTCGCAGCGCGCGGCCGAACAGCTTGGGCTGGATGAGCGCGCGCAGGCCCTCCGGCGGCGCGTCGCCCGCGCCGCGGTCCTCGTCGGTGACGACGACGGGGTGGCCGACAAGCTCCTCGGTCACCGCGATGGCCTCTTCCTCGCGCCCGTGTGACGCCAGCCACCGCGGGCTCTCCGGGGTGCCGCGCCGAAGCCAGATGATGATGAGCGCCGGGACGACGCCGAACCCGAGCATGAGCCGCCAGGACTCGACCTCGGGCAGCGCCAGCAGGATCCCGACCCCGACGAGCGCGCCCAGCAGGATGCCGGCGGCCTGCAGGCTGAACGCGCCGACGAGCCAGCGGCCCCGGTCGCGCCGCGGCAGGACCTCGGCGAGGTAACTCGCGGCGATCGGGTAATCCAGGCCGATCGCGATGCCCAGCAGGAACCGGAACGCGATGAGCGACCACACATCCCACGCGACGACGCACAACAGGCTGAAGACGACGAACAGCCACAGGTCGTACTTGAAGAGCCGGGCGCGGCCGAACTTGTCCCCGAGCGGGCCCAGCAGCCCGGCGCCGACGATGGCGCCCACGATCGCCGCGGCGGACACGAGGCCCTTCTGCGCCGCGCTGAGCCCCCACTCCTCGGCGATCAGGGGATTCGCGACGCCGATGATGAAGAAGTCGAAGCCGTCGAGCAGGATCCCGAGCCCTGCGAGCAACCAGATGCGGCGGTGCTTGGCGCCCATGCGGGCAGCGTCGAGCGCCGCGCCGAGCGCGATCGGTGCAGTGGCAGACACGGCGCGATCCTAAGCGGGCGCGCCGACGGCCAGAAGCGACGGTCACGGGGTCTTCACGCGCCTACCATCCAGATCATGGATGTCGCCATCGCAGGAGGCCACGGCCAGATCGCCCTGCTGCTCGCCGAGCGGCTCGCCGCCCGCGGGGACCGGGCCTTCGCGCTGATCCGCAACCCCGAGCACGCCGACGACGTCCGGCGCGCCGGCGCCGAACCGGTCGTGTGCGACCTCGAGGCGTCGACGGCCGCGCAGGTCGCCGAATCGCTGGGCGACGTCGATGCCGTGGTCTTCGCCGCCGGTGCGGGACCCGGCAGCGGCGAGGGCCGGAAGTGGACGGTGGACTTCGGGGCGGGCGCCACGCTCCTGGCCGCCTGCAAGGTCGCCGGCGTCAAGCGCTACGTCATGGTCAGCGCGATCCGCGCGAACACGCCGCCACCCACCGGCGGCGACGTCTTCGGGGAGTACCTGCGCGCGAAGGCGGCGGCCGACCGGGCCCTGGAGGTCAGCGGGATGGACTGGACCGTCGTGCGGCCGGGGCGTCTCACCGATGACCCGCCGACGGGCCGCGTGAACGCCGCGCACGTGCTCGACCGCGGCGACATCTCCCGTGCCGATGTCGCCGAGGTCCTGGCGTGGGTGCTCAACACTCCGGGGACGGTGCACGTCGCGTTCGACGTCGTCGGCGGACCTGTCCGCATCGAGGAAGCCGTCGCGAAGATCGGGCGATGAGCGACACCGCTCAAGCCCCGTGGACTCCTGGCGATCCTCGGGGTATGGCCCCCCTCGATCCGGCGCTCGTCCGCGCCCTGCATCCCGGTGTCGTCCGCCACGACCGGATCACGCAGGACGCGCCGTTGCACGAGGTGTTCCAGACGTCGACGATCGCCGCGCTGCTCGACGGCGCCTACGACGGCGACGTGACGTTCGGCGAGCTGCGCGCCCACGGGGACCTGGGGCTCGGCACGCTCCAGCACCTCGACGGCGAGATGATCGCGCTCGACGGCGAGTTCTGGCAGGCGTCGGCCACCGGCCGTCTGCGCCAGATCGCCGACGACGAGCGCACGCCGTTCGCGGTGGTCTGCCCGTTCGCGCCCGACGTCAAGGTCACGCTGGGTGCGCCGCGCACCCACGACGAGCTGCTCGCCGAGATCGAGCAGCACATCCCTGAGAGCGGCACGGTCGCGGTCCGCATCGACGGCCGGTTCTCTCACGTCCGCGCGCGCTCGGTCCCCGCGCAGCGCCGTCCCTACCTGCCGCTGGCCGAGGTCGCCGCGCGCCAGGTCCTCTTCGAGTGGCGCGACCTGGACGCGACGCTCGTCGGCTTCCGCTTCCCGCAGTCTGCCGCCGGGATCGAGCTCCCCGGCCACCACCTGCACATCATCAGCGCCGACCGCACGCGTGGGGGACATGTCCTCGCCGCGGATCTCGCGCACGGGACGCTCCAGGTCGACCGCGTCAGCGCGATGCGGCTGGAACTGCCGAACGGCGTGCAGCTCCCCGACCCGCCCGCCGCCGGCGATGCGGCCGTGCTCGAGCGTATCGAGCACGACCCGCCGGACACGGCCGCCGCCGCGTAGCCGTCGCTACGCGGTCGTCGGCGCGGGAGCGGCATCGGGCTGCCCGGGCCGCACGAAGATCCGCTGGCCCACCGCGAGGTCCAACCGCGCTGCCTCACCGCGCGTCGTCTGCGCGGACAGCTGCTCACCCTGCTCGTCGCGCAGCTCGACCCGGACCTCGAAGCCGAGGTGCACGACGCGCTCGACGACCGTGCTGACCGCGCCGTCGATGTGCTCGTGAGAGAGCACCAGGTCATGCGGCCGCACGAGCGCTCCCCGAAGGACAGCGGTCGGACCGAGGAACGACATCACGAAGTCGTTGGCCGGTGTTTCGTAGACCTCGCGCGGGCTGCCCCACTGCTCGATCGCCCCCTCGTTGAGCACCGCGATGTGGTCGGCGACGTCGAGGGCCTCCTCCTGGTCGTGCGTGACCAGCACCGTCGTCACACCGGTCTCGGACTGCAGCTGACGCAGCCAGCCACGGAGGTCCTCGCGGACCTTCGCGTCGAGCGCGCCGAACGGCTCGTCGAGGAGCAGGACCTTCGGGTGGACGGCCAGCGCGCGGGCCAACGCCATGCGCTGGCGCTGGCCGCCGGACAGCTGCGACGGGTAGCGGTCCTGGTAGCCGTCGAGCCCCACGATCTCCAGCAGCTCGTCGACGCGCTTGGCGATCTCCGCCTTCGGCTGCTTGCGGATCGACGGCCCGAAGCCGACGTTGTCGCGCACCGTGAGGTGCTTGAACGCCGCGTAGTGCT
This sequence comes from Solirubrobacteraceae bacterium, assembly GCA_016463765.1. Lineage (GTDB taxonomy): Bacteria > Actinomycetota > Thermoleophilia > Solirubrobacterales > Solirubrobacteraceae > Svornostia. The sequence goes on from JAEMQS010000021.1 coordinate 49,990, forward strand.
GGAAGACGAACCCGATCTCGCGCTTCTGCGGCGGCACGTACGTCACGTCCTCGTCGCCGATGCGCACCGTCCCGCCGTCCGGCACCTCGAGGCCCGCGATGGCACGCAGCAGCGTCGACTTGCCCGACCCCGACGGTCCCAGGAGCGCGGTCAGCGAGCCGCTCGGGATGTTCAGGTTGATGTCCCGGAGCGCGTGATAGTCGCCGTAGTGCTTCTCCAGGTGCTCGACCACGATCGCGTGGGACTGCGCGGCGATGGCGTCGGATTCGGTGACCAGTCGGTGCAGGTCCTCGGCAACGGCGTCGGTCATGTGGTCTTCCTCTTGCGGTCCAGGACGGTCATGAGCAGCAGGGTCAGGATGGCGAGGAGCATCAGCAGCGTCGATGCCGCGTAGGCCCCGTAGACGTTGAAGTCGTCGACGTACCGTGCGTGCACCAGCAGGGTCAGGGTCTGGGACTGCCCGGCGACGCCGGCCGACACCATGATCACGGCGCCGAACTCCCCGAGCGCGCGCGCGACGGTGAGCACCACGCCGTAGGTCAGGCCCCACCGGATGGCCGGCAGGGTGATGCGCCAGAAGGTCTGCCACCGGGACGCGCCGAGCGTCGCGGCGGCCTGCTCCTGTTCCTCGCCGATCTCGTGCAGGACGGGCTCGACCTCGCGGACGACGAACGGCAGCGTCACGAAGATCGTGGCGAGCACCATGCCGGGGAGGGCGAAGATGACCTTGAAGCCCGCCTCGTCGATGAAGCCGAGCCAGCCGCTGGCGCCCCACAGCAGGATCAGCGACGCGCCGACGACGATGGGGGAGACGGCGAACGGCAGGTCGACGATGGCCTGGACGATCCCGCGGCCGGGGAACCGTCCCCGCACCAGCGCCAGCGCCGTGACGATGCCGAAGACGACGTTCAGCGGCACGACGATCGCGATGATGATCAGCGACAGCGTGAGCGCGGAGATCGCCGCCGGCGTGGTGATGGACGCCCAGAACGCCAGCAGGCCGTCCTCGAACGTCCGGATGAGAATCAGCACGATCGGGGTCAGGACCAGGATCCCGAGGTACCCGAGCGCCAGCGTGCGCAGCGAGAGCCGCGCGGGGGTCGACGGGGTCATCCGGCCCGCTCCTCTCGGCGCGCCGCGCGCCCGCCGATGAGGCGCAGCACGAGCAGGACGACGAAGGCGATCAGCAGCAGCGTGACCGACACCGCCGCGGCGTTGACGAACCGGTCGATCTCGATCTGCTTCTGGATGTACTGCGAGGCCACCTCGGTCTCGCGCGGGATGCCGCCGCCGATGAGGACGACCGATCCGTACTCGCCGATGGCGCGCGTGAACGCCAGGCCCGCGCCGCTCAGGATCGCGGGCGCCAGGGTCGGCAGGATGATCCGCCGGAACGTCGTCAGGTTGCTCGCGCCGAGGGACGCCGCCGCCTCCTCGACCTCCTTGTCGAGTTCGATGAGCACCGGCTGCACGGCGCGGACGACGAACGGCAGCGTGACGAACAGCAGCGCGATCACGAGCGCCGGCCGGGTGGCGTTGAGCTCGATGTTGAACGGGCTCTGCGGCCCGTAGAGCGACAGCAGGACGATGCTGGCGACGATCGTCGGCAGGGCGAACGGCAGGTCGATCAGCGCGTTGACGAAGCCCTTGCCGCGGAAGTCGTCACGGACCAGGACCCAGGCGATGAGCGTGCCCATCACCACGTTGATGAGCGTGACGATGAGCGACACGCCGACGGTGACCGTCAGCGCCGCCCGGGCGGCGGGTGCATCGATCGCGTCGATGAACCCGCCCAGCCCGTCGTCGAACGACCGGACCGTGATCGCCGCCAGCGGCAGCAGCACGATCACGCTGAGCCACAGCACGGCGACACCGAGCCCGATGGGCCCGATGCCGCCGGCAGCGGTGCGCCCCATGCGTCGCCTGGACGCCGAGGCGGGGTGAGTGACGGTGCTCGCGGCCATGGCCGGTATCAGCCAGTGGCCTCGTCGTAGATCTTCGCGATCGAGCCGTTGTCCGGGTCGAAGAACTCCGCGTCGACGTCCGGCCAGCCGCCGAGGTCACCGATCGTCCAGAGCTTCTCCGGCGTCGGGAACTTCTCGGCGTACTCGGCGAGGATCTCCTCGTTGACCGGCCGGAAGCCCGCCTCGGCCCACAGCTTCTGACCCTCGTCGCTGTAGAGGAACTCCTTGAAGGCCCCTGCCTGCTCGGGGTGCTTGCTGGTGTTCAGCACGGCGACCGGGTTCTCGATCTTGAACGTGCCGGGAGGCGTGACGAAGTCGACCTTCTCGCCCTCTTCCTTGATGAAGAGCGCCTCGTTCTCGTAGGTGAGCAGCACGTCGCCCGTGCCCTGCAGGAACGTCTCCGTGGCCTCGCGGCCGGACTTCGGCTGGACCTTGACGTGCTCGGACACGAGCGTGTCGATGTACGCCAGACCGGCCTCCTTGTTCTTCCCGCCGTCGCTCTTGACGGCATACGGGGCGAGGAGGTTCCACTTCGCCGACCCGGAGCTGAACGGGTTCGGCGTGACGACCTCGAGGCCGTCCTGGAGCAGGTCGTCCCAGTCCTGGATGTTCTTCGGGTTGCCCTCGCGGGTCACGATCGTGACGACCGAGCCGAACGCGAGTCCCTTGTTCTCGTCCTGGTTCCAGTCCTCATCGACGATCCCGGCCTTGACCAGGCGCGTGACGTCGGGCTCGACGGAGAAGTTGACGAGGTCGGTGGCCAGGCCCGCCTCGACCTTGCGCGACTGGTCGCCCGACGCGCCGTAGGACTGCGCGAACGTCACGCCTTCACCCGCGTCGGTCTTCTGGAAGGCGGGGATGAGCTGGTCGAAGCCGACCTTCGGGACCGCGTACGCGACGAGGGAGAGTTCGACACCGCTGCCCGAGGCGGACGCTTCGCCGTCGCCCCCGTCGGTGCTGTCGCTCGAGCCGCCGCAGGCGGCCAGCGCGAGGGTTGTGAGAACCACCCCGAAGGTGGCGGAAACGGCTCGTGTACGCATGCAACCTCAGTTTCGGAATCGGTTGGGGACAATCCCCATCTAGTAAAACCCTATCGGATTACACCAGAATAGGACCGACGGATGCTGCCCGCCCCGATTCGTGAGGCTGTGTCGCGGGTGTCAGCTCACACGTCGACCTCGACCAGGCGCCCGTCCTCGACGTGGAAGACGAACCCCCGGACGCCGTCGCGGTAGGGGAGCGCCTCACACGCGCGCACCCGCTGCACCGACTCAGCGACCTCCTGGTAGGGCATGGAGGGCCAGGCCGGTGCGGTGCCGATCTCCGCCTCGATCTCCGCGGTGAGTGCCGGCTCGTCGAGGCCCGCGGCGCCACAGTCGGTGTGGTGGATGACCATCACCTCGCGCGTGCCCATGCGGCGCTGGCTGATGGCGAGCGCGCGCAGTTCGTACGGGCCGATCAGTGCGCCGGGGTTGCGAAGGATGTGCGCGTCGCCCGGGCGCAGTCCGAGGATGCGGATCGGGTCGATGCGCGCGTCCATGCACATCACGGCCGCGAGGCCGCGGCGCGGAGGCGCACCCAGGGTGGGTGTGGCCACGTTCTCAGCCGCCTGTTCGGCAGCCTGGACGCAGTCGTCGATGGCGCTCATGTGAGAGAAAGACCTACTTCCCGGTCGACATTAGGTATAAATGGTGGGGCGAGGCTGGCAGGCGCGTCGGCGCCTCCCGCGTTGCCCTTCATGATGACCAGATATCCATTTCGCGTTTGTTTCGTCGCCTCTTCGGCTCCCCGCGCGCCGGGAGCGAGGTCATGACGAGCCTTGAGGGGCTTCGCTTGGACCTGCCGCGCGGAGCGATCACGGCCGTCCTCGGCGCATCCGGTGAGGGCACGCTGACGTTACTGCGCCTCGTCGCCGGTCTGGACGCCGTCCCACCGGACGCGCTCGTGATCGACGAGCCGTTCGCCGGTGCCGACGCGCGCTCGCGGATCGAGATCGCCGCAGCGCTCCGGGACCTCGCCGACCGAGGCGCCACCGTGGTGCTCGCGACGAGCGACGAGGCCCGCGCCCTCGAGGTCGCCGACCACGTCGTGGTGCTCGACGAGGGCCGACTCGTCCAGGCCGGTACCGCGGCGGAGGTCTATGACGCGCCGGCCAGTCTCGCCGCCATGCGCGCCTCGGGTGTCGTGACCCACATCGGCGACCGGTTCGTGCGGCCGAACGACATCGACGTCCATGTGGAGCCCGTGGAGTCGGGCTTCGAGGCCCAGCTCGCCTGGGTCTCTCGCGCGGGCTCCGAGGTGCGCGTCGAGGCCGACCTCGCGGACGGACGGCGCGTGTCGGTCACGGTCTCCCGGCAGGAGGCGCTGGAACTGGAACTCGAACCCGACCAGATCGTGTGGCTGCGACCCCACGGCGGCCACCGGTTCGACCCGCCGGAGGCCGAGCGCATCTCGGCCTGACGTCCTGCCGCCTGCGGGTTCGCCATGATGCGCGGGTGCGCGTCTCCGCCAAGGTTGACTATGCCCTGCGCGCCGCGACCGAGCTGGCCGCGGTCGATGATCCGCATGTGCCGATGAAGGCCGAGGCCATCGCCCGGGCGCAGGACATTCCCGTGAAGTTCCTCGAGAACATCCTCCAGTCGCTGCGCCATGCCGGCATCGTGCAGAGCAAGCGCGGACCGGACGGCGGCCATCTGCTCGCGCGCCCGGCGAAGGACATCGCGCTCGCGGATGTCATTCGCGCCATCGACGGGCCATTGGCCGGCGTGTCCGGGCAGTCCCCGGACCAGCTGGAGTTCACCGGGGCGGCGGAGCCGCTGCGCGATGTCTGGATCGCGGTCCGGGCGAACCTGCGCGCGGTGCTGGAACGGACCACCCTGGCCGACGTGGCAGCGGGCAAACTCCCCAAGCCGGTCATGAAGCTCACGGCCGATCCGGACGCCTGGGAACGCCGCTGACGCGCCAGCCGGTTGTCCATCCTGGCCAGTTCGTCGGGGTGAGTTTCGACACCGGGCCAAGGTGAAGACCGTCGTCGCCGGGCACCGTGCAGGTGTGGCGTCGAACGACAGGATGTCTCCCGTGCGCGAACGCACGCTCGCCGCGGTGCCGTCGGGCCTGCGCCGCGAGCGTCCCGGGCGCCGGGCCAACGATGCGCTCACCGCGCTGGTCTTCTCCGGATCGGGTGGTCGCACCGCAGGGCCGGAGCCCGCGCGCGACGCCGGCCGGCTGAGCCCGCGGCTGCGCGGTGCCCTGCGCGAACGCGCGGCGCGTGCTCGTCGCGCCGCCGGAGATCCGGCGCTGCTCGATGCCCTCTCGCTCGTGGCGCTGCTGCGGGGTCGCTGGATCTCGAGCGTGGAGCTCACCGAGGCCTACCTCGCGCGGATCGGCCGCCTCAACGGCGACGGCGGCGCCATCGCCGCGGGCTGTGGGCCCGACGGACCGGACCGCCGGCACGCCGTCTACGCCGACAACGGTGGTCTGAACGCGTTCGTCAGCGTGTACGCCCACCGCGCGAGGGACGCCGCGCGCGCCGCCGACGCACGTCTGGACGCCGCCGCCCGGGGCGGTCCGGCCGCGCCGCTGCTGTGTGGCGTGCCGATCGCGCTGAAGGACGTCATCGCCGTCGATGGCCTGCCGCTGTCTCTGGGCTGCCCGTCGCTGCGGGGCCAGCGGGTGACGGGCGACTCGGTCATCTCCGCACGCCTGAAGGCCGAGGGCGCAGTGCTCCTGGGCCACACCCACACGGGCCCGTGGACGGCGGACGACCTGTGTGCGCAGACGGCGAATCCGTGGCGCCGCGAGCTGGCCGTCGGCGGGTCCAGCGGTGGGTCGGCGGTGGCCGCCGCCGCTCGGCTGGCCGCGCTGACCGTCGGCACCGACACGGGCAACTCCGTCCGCAACCCCGCCCAGCAGGCGGGCATCTCGGCGCTGAAGCCGAGCCACGGCCTCATCCCGCTCACGGGCGTCGCGCCGCTCATCCCCGGCCTCGACCACGCGGGGCCGATGGCGCCTGCGTTCGAGGACCTCAGCCTGCTGCTGGCCGCGCTTGCCGGCGCGGATCCGAGCGACCCGCACGCGCAGTGGGCGCCGGTGTCACCCGCGTTCCCGCTGCTCGCTCGTGGTGGCGACCGCCCCCTGGCCGGGATGCGGATCGGGTCGACGATCGAGACCGAGCCGGAGCCCGCACGCGACACCTGGGACCCCGACGTCGTGGACGCCCTGCGCCGCGCCGAACATGAGCTGCGCGAGCTCGGCGCCGAGATCGTCCCCGTGACCCCGCCCGCCCGCGTGCACGCCGATACCCACGAGCTGCTCGTCGCGCATGACCGGCGCCGCCTGCTCGCCGACACCTACACACGCGAGGACGATGCCGCCATGGCCGCGGCCGTCCGCCTGCGCCACCGGCGCGCCCCGGAGGAGCGCGACGCGCTGCTCGGCCACGCCCCGAGCGACGCGGAACTCGACGCCGCGCGCCGCGCCCGTCGCACCTACCGCGAGACGTGGACCCAGCTGCTGGCCGAGCGCGAACTCGACGCGGTGCTGTGGCCTCAGAAGGTCCAGCTGCCCCCGCGTCGCGTCGACGACCTCACGCCCCCATTCGCCGGCGTCGACCAGGCCCGCGCGAACACGCTCGGGTGGCCGTGCGCGCAGCTGCCGCTCGGACCGGGCGCTCGCAGCGGGCTGCCGGTCGGCGTGGACATCGCGGCGCCGTGGGGGCAGGACGCGACCGTGCTGCGGATCGGCCTGGAGTACCAGGCGCGCCACCCGCACCACCTGGCGATCCCTACGCCGTGAGCACGTCGAGCAGGCGCTGGAGGTCCTGCTCGGAGTTCCACACGCCGGTCGAGACCCGGATGTAGGGTCGGCCGGGGAGGTCGCGCACGACGACGCCGGCGTCGGCGAGCCGCGCGCGCATCGCCGGCGGATCCGGGGTGACGACGCTCAGCAGCGGGGTGCGGTCGCGCGGCGCGACCTCGTAGCCGCCCTCGCGCAACGTCTGCTCGAGCAGATCCGCGAGGCCGGCCGAGCGGGCGAAGACCTGCTCCCAGCCGATGTCGGCGAGCAGTTCCGTGGCGGTCGCGCCCGCGCTCGCCATCTCGGCGGAGATCGCCGACGCGTCGAACCGGCGGGCGTCCGGCCACGGCTCGGCGTCGAGGCCGCGCGCCGGCTCGGCGAGGTTGCCGTAGCTCAGCGCGAACGGACGGAGGGTGTCGGCCCAGGCGGGGGAGACCCACAGCATCCCGAGGCCGACCGGGCCGCACAGCCACTTCTGGCCCGCCCCGGTGTAGGCGGCGCAGCCGAGCGACGCGGGGTCGACGGCGATGGCCCCGGCACCCTGCGCGCCGTCGTAGATCACGGGGATGTCGCGACCGACCTCGCGCAGCGCGTCCTCGGGCGCACGTTCGCCGTTGACCCAGGAGACGTGCGAGCAGGCGACCGCGCGGGTGGCCGGGCCGACGGCGTCGGCGATGTCCGCAAGGGCGACGGCGCGGACCGTGACACCGCTGAGGTTGCGCAGCGCGGCGAGCGGGCCGAGGAGGCCCGGGTGCTCGTCGGTCGACGTGACGACCTCGTCGCCGGGCTGCAGGCGCAGCGCCGCGAGGACCCGCCCCAGGCCGTCGGTCGTCGAGGTGGTCAGCGCGACGTCTGCGGGTTCGGCGCCGAGCGCCTCGGCGTACGCCGCGCGCAGGCGCGCGTGCGCGCTGACCAGCACCTCGAAGTACGCGGGGCCGCGCCCGACGACGGCCGCGCGCGAGGTGCCGTCAGCGAGGGCGTCGGCGGTGGCCCAGGCCAGGGGACCGCACGTGCCGGCGTTCAGGTACGCGGTCTGGGCGAGCACCGGGAGGCGGTTGCGCAGGTCTTGCAGCGGCTCGGAGCTCACCGGCCGGACGCTAGCGCGCCCGGCCCCACGATCGTCACCAGACCGTTACGTCGGAGTAACACCAGCGCGCGATCGGCTGCCTACGTTCGCCGCACCCGTTTCCGGGGTTCTTCCCTCCGACTTGAGGAACGCATCATGTCCCTGCTCTCTCGCCGCGGCCCGCTGGCCGTGGCAGGCGCGTCGCTGGTCGCTGCCGTGGCGCTCTCCGGCGCTCCGGCCGTCTCCGCGGCCACGCCGAACGCGTCGTTCCGCCTGACGCTGCTGCACAACAACGACGCCGAGTCCAAGCTCGTGACGGGCAACTCACTCGCGAACTACGGCGGCGTCGCCCGCTTCAAGACGGTCGTCTCGCGGCTGCGCGCCGAGGCCGACGCGTACTCCGACAACCAGATTGCGAATGGCCTGAAGCGCAAGGGCACGATCCTCGTGTCCTCCGGCGACAACTTCCTGGCGGGCACCAACCTCGCGGCATCGTTCGCCAAGGGCGTCCCGTGGTACGACTCCCTCGCGTTCGACGCGCTGGACTACGACGCCGCGACGCTCGGCAACCACGAGTTCGACTTCGGCACGGCGCGCCTGGCCCAGTTCATCCAGGGCACGACCGACGTGCCGTTCCTGTCGGCGAACCTGCGGTTCAACCGTGACCCGAACCTGGCCCCGCTGGCGACGGCCGGACGCATCAAGGCGTCCACCATCATCGAGGTCGGTGGCGACAGGGTCGGGGTCATCGGTCTGACGCCCCCGAACCTCAAGCAGATCGCCTCGCCCGGCCCTCGCATCACGATCCTGCAGAACGTCGCCGCGTTCGCCCAGCGCGAGGCCAATGCGCTGCGGGCCGCCGGGGTGAACAAGGTCATCCTCTCGAGCCACCTCCAGGGTCTGGTCAACGAGGAGGCCCTGATCCCGAAGCTCAGCAACATCGACGTGGTGATCGCGGGCGGCGGTGACGAGCTGCTCGCCAACCCGTCCGACACGCTGATCCCGGGCGCCGGGTCCCCTGTCGGGCCGTACCCCAAGCCGATCGCCGATCGCAACGGCCGCCAGGTTCCGGTCGTCACGACACAGGGCGAGCTGCGGTACGTCGGCCGTCTCACGATCGAGTTCACGCCGGGCGGCATCGTGCGGTCGATCGACGCCGACGACAGCGGTCCGGTCCGCGTGTCCGGCAACGTGGCCGACGCGGATGTCGCTGAGCGCGATCCGCAGCTCGCCGCGGACGTCGAGCAGCCGCTGATCGACTTCAGCGCGGCGATCAACAGCAACATCATCGGGTCGAGCGAGGTCGCGCTCAACGGCGGCAACCCCGACCCGATCCGTCTGAAGGAGAGCAACCTCGGCAACCTCGTCGCCGACGGCTACCTGCACGCCGCCCGCCGCGCGGGCCGTCCCGCACAGGTCGCCCTCGGCAACGGCGGCGGGATCCGCTCGTCGATCGCGGCGGGCCCGCTGTCGCTGGGCAACACGTTCGCCGTGCTGCCGTTCTCGAACTTCGTCGCGCGCGTGGCTGACATGCCGCGGTCGCAGGTGAAGGAGCTGCTCGAGCACGGGTACGGGGCGCTGCCCAACGCCAACGGCAAGTTCAGCCACATCGCGGGCATGTCGGTCGAGGTCAGCACCGCCTGCACCGCGCAGGTCACGAACACGAACGGGACCATCGCGACCGCGGGCTCGCGGGTGCGCGACGTCACGCTCGACAACGGCACGAAGATCGTCGACGACGGCGTGGTCGTCGCGGGCGACCCGATCGACGTCGCGACGCTCGACTTCCTCGCCAACGGCGGCGACGGCTACCCGTTCCGCGGGGCGGCGTACGAGGTGCTCGGGCGCACCTACCAGCAGTCCCTGGAGGACTACATCAAGGACGCGCCCGGCACTGGCGGGCTCGGCGCCACGGTCACGGCGGCCCAGTACCCGATCGGCGGTGAGGGCCGGATCACGATCTCGGCTGCCACGCCCGCCGCCGGCTGCTGATCGCACGATGCACTCCGGCAGGCCGCGCCCGCGATGCAGCGGGCGCGGCCACCGGTCCACGTCGTAACCTGCCCACCGTGCGGGTCACTCTCCCTGACGGAACACCACTCGAGCTCGACGACGGCGCGACCGGCGCCGATGCGGCCGCCGCGATCGGCCCCGGGCTGGCGAAGGCCGCGCTCGCGGTCAAGCAGCAGGGGACCGTCCGCGACCTGAGCGCGCCGCTCATCGACGGCGAGCCCGTCGAGATCATCACCGAGCGATCGGGTCAGGACGCGCTGGACCTGGTCCGCCACGACACGGCGCACGTCCTGGCGGCTGCGGTGATGGAGCTGTACCCCGGCGTGAAGATCTCCATCGGCCCGCCGATCGAGCAGGGCTTCTACTACGACTTCGACTTCCCCGAGGGCGTGTCGCTGAACGAGGGCGACTTCGCGGCCATCGAGGCGAAGATGAAGGAGCACGTCTCCGCCGACGAGGAGTTCGTCCGCGAGGAGGTGTCGGTCGCCCAGGCGCTCGAGCGCTTCCGCGCCGAGGGGCAGGACTACAAGGTCGAGCTCATCGAGGACCTCGTCCGCGACCAGGGCATTGAGACCGTGAGTCTCTACACCAACGGCCCGTTCACCGACCTCTGCCGCGGTCCGCACGCGCCGTCGACCAAGCGGATCGGCGCGTTCAAGCTGCAGAGCGTCGCGGGCGCGTACTGGCGCGGCGACGCGAGCCGCCAGATGCTCACGCGCGTGTACGGCACCGCGTTCTTCAAGAAGAAGGAGCTCAACGCGCACCTCGAGCTCCTCGAGCAGGCCCGCGCGCGCGACCACCGCAAGCTCGGCGCCGAGCTCGACCTCTTCATGTTCAGCGAGCTGTCGCCCGGGTCGCCGTTCTGGCAGCCCAACGGCATGCAGATCTGGAACTCGCTGACCGAGCTGTGGCGGGCCGAGAACGCGCGGCGCGGCTACCGCGAGGTGCGCACCCCGATCCTGTTCGACGTCGACCTGTTCAAGACGTCGGGCCACTGGGACACCTACCGCGAGAACATGTACTTCACCGAGGTGGAGAAGCGGGCGATGGGCCTGAAGCCCATGAACTGCCCGGGGCACATCCAGCTCTACAAGAACGCGCGCCACAGCTACCGCGACCTGCCGATCCGGTACTCCGAGGCCGGACTGGTCCACCGCCACGAGCCGAGCGGCACGCTGCACGGGCTCATGCGGGTCCGCCACATCACGCAGGACGACGCCCACATCTTCTGCACCGAGGAGCAGGTCGAGGCCGAGGTCGTCGCCTGCCTGAACTTCGGTTTCGCCATCTACGAGCTGTTCGGGTTCGAGCCCCGCCTGGAGCTCTCCACCCGCCCGGACAAGCGGGTCGGCAGCGACGAGATGTGGGACCGCGCCGAGGCCGCCCTCGAAGCCGCGTTGCAGTCCCAGAACCTCGAGTACGACGTCAACCCGGGCGACGGCGCGTTCTACGGGCCGAAGATCGACCTGCACATGACCGACTCGATCGGGCGGTCCTGGCAGCTGGGCACGGTGCAGCTGGACTACTCGATGCCCGAGCGCTTCGACATCACCTACACGGGCGCGGACAACGCCGACCATCGCCCGGTGATGATCCATCGCGCGCTGCTCGGATCGTTCGAGCGGTTCATCGGGATCCTCATCGAGCACTACGCGGGCGAGTTCCCGCTGTGGCTGTCGCCGACGCAGGCGATCGTGCTCCCGGTCTCCGACCGGCACAACGACTACGCGTTCTCCGTGCGCGACCATCTGCTCGACGCCGGCCTGCGGGTCGTCGTCGACGACCGCAGTGAGTCGATCGGTCGCAAGATCCGCGAGGCCGAACTCCAGAAGGTTCCGTACATGCTCATCGTCGGCGACCGCGAGGCGGAGTCCGGCGAGGTCAGCGTGCGCGCCCACAAGGAGGGCGACACGGGGGCCGAGACCGTGGCCGCACTGGGCGAGCGGCTGGCCGCGCAGGTACGTGATCGGCGGTCGTGACCGCTTGGCGCCGCCGACTCGACCCGCTGCCCGCCCGTGCGCTGCCAGGAGGACTGGTGCTGCACGTCGCCGACGGACCGCTGTCGCGGCTGCGAGGCCTGGCCCGGCTGGACGACCTGCCCGGCGATCGCGGGCTGCTGCTCACCCGCACCAAGTCGGTCCACACGCTGGGGATGCGCTTCGCGCTCGACGTGATCTGGCTGGATCGCCGCGGTGCCGTCGTGCGTGTCGATCACGGCGTGCAGCCCCGCAAGCATGCGGCGTGCCGCACCGCGCGGTCCGTGGTCGAGGTGGCCGCCGGCTCGGGCGATCGCTTCGCCGCGGCCCTGGCGTCGCAGGTTCCTGTACAACGTGCGCGTGCGTCGTCGTGACGCGGCTATACTCGCTCCCGTTGACTTCTGACTCTGTCCCGAACACACCGCCGCGCGCCTCACGCATGACCCGCGCGCCCAAGAACTAAGTGCCGGTTCCGAGAAGGTTTGACCGGC
>JAEMQS010000171.1 GCA_016463765.1 Solirubrobacteraceae bacterium
CGCGAGTTCGAGCAGATGGAGATGGAGTTCTTCGTCCCGCCCGCCGAGGCGCCGCAGTGGTACGAGTACTGGAAGCAGGCGCGCTTCGACTGGTACACCGAGCTGGGCATCCGCGCCGACCACCTCCAGCTGCGCGAGCACGAGTCCGACGAGCTGAGCCACTACTCCTCGGGCACCGCTGACGTGGAGTACCTCTTCCCCATCGGCTGGTCCGAGCTCGAGGGCATCGCCAACCGCGGGAACTTCGACCTCAGCGCGCACGCCGAGCACAGCGGCGAGAAGCTCGAGTACTTCGACCAGGGCTCGGGCGAGCGGTACATCCCGCACGTCATCGAGCCGGCCGCCGGCGCCGACCGCGCGACGCTGGCGTTCCTCGTCGACGCCTACGACGAGGAGGAGATCGAGGGCGAGCAGCGCACCGTGCTGCGCCTCCACCCGCGGCTCGCGCCCGTGAAGGTCGCGGTCCTCCCGCTGGTCAAGAAGGACGGCCAGCCCGAGGTCGCCAAGGAGATCGTGGCCATGCTGCGCGGCCGCATGCAGGTCGAGTACGACGAGGGTGGCTCGATCGGCAAGCGCTACCGCCGCCAGGACGAGATCGGCACGCCGTGGGGCGTGACCGTCGACCACCAGACCCTCGAGGACCGCACGGTGACCGTGCGCGACCGCGACTCGCTGGCACAGGAGCGCGTGGCGATCGACGAGCTGCCGGCCCTGCTCGGCGAGAAGCTGGCGGCGGACTGGCAGTCACCGAAGCTGGGCTGAGCGCCCAACTGCGCCCAGGGCGTCACTTGGCGCGCACACCGTTCAGATCATTGGCATGATCGAAGCCGAGTGGTACGGTTCGGTCCAGGGCTACCGCTGAGTAGCGGGTCTGTCACGCGCATGTTGGGTGCGCGAGCCCGTCAGCACATATCGAACTCGGAGCGGCGGGGGCCTGTTCCGGGTCGAGGGGGAAGGGGAACACACTCGATGGCGACGGCGATTCCGAGCGCGACTGAGCAGATCACGTACACGGACCTGTACACCCGCTGGGAAGCGGGGAACTGGTCGGCGATGGCGATCGACTTCACGCAGGACCGCATCGACTGGCACGAGCGGCTCACGGACGAGCAGCGCCGGGGCATGCTCTGGTTCTTCACGCTGTTCTTCCATGGTGAGGACGCGGTGGCCGACAACCTGTCGCCGTATATCGACGCCGCGCCGCTGGAGGAGCAGAAGTACTTCCTCACGACCCAGCAGGTCGACGAGTCGCGGCACTCGGTCTTCTTCAACCGCTTCATGCACGAGGTCGTCGGCGTGGGCGACGGCAGCGCGGGCGGCGGCCTGGCCGCCACGGAGTCCCAGCTGACCTGGGGCCACCGGATGCTCTTCGGCCGGCTCGACCAGATGGCCGACGAGCTGCGTCGCGACCGCTCGAAGCTGCAGCTCGCGAAGGCCGTGACGATGTACCACATCCTCATCGAGGCCTCCGTCGCGCAGCCGGGGCAGCACCTCATCGAGGACGCGCTCGAACGCCTGGACATCCTGCCCGGGTTCCGCGAGGGCATGCGCCACGTCGCGATGGACGAGCAGCGCCACATCGCGTTCGGCGTCCGCCTGCTCGCCGACCTGCACGCCGAGGACCCGGAGCCCATCCGCGAGGCGATCCTCGAAACCATGACCGAGTGCGCAGTGTGGGGCATCGGCCTCGCGATGCCGCCGGACATGGACCGGCGGTACACGGAGTCGTGGGGCTTCACGATCGAGGAGATCATCGCCGAGGCCGCCCGCTCGAACGAGGCGAAGCTCCGGGCCATCGGTCTGCCGATCGACGAGATGGCCCACCTCCCGTGGGACCCGGCGACGACGTGCGAGGAGCGCGGCCGGCGCGCCGTCGCGATGTACGAGGCGGGCTACATCGGCCCCCGGGCGGGGAAGGCCGCGCGCGACGAGTACTCGATGACGCTGCTGTTCGACGAGGTCGCCCGCAGCGCCAACACCGACGTGCTGCCGGCCGGGAGCACCATCCAGTGGTCCTTCGCCGACGCGACGCCGTGGTATGTCGAGCTGAACAACGGCTCGACCGCGGCGCGCAGCGGCCGTGCGCCGGAGCCGACGCTCACGCTCGACATGCGCTTCGACGACTGGGTCGACGTCATCGCCGGCCGGGCGGACGCCCGCAAGCTCCTGCTGCAGCGCAAGCTGAAGCCCAGCGGGGACCTGCGGACGCTCGTCAAGCTCCCGAAGCTGTTCGGCTGAGCACGCCCTCGATCGCCAGGCGGTAGCCGCCCGGGACCTCCCGGGCGGACACGCCGGTGACGCGCAGGCGGTCGTCGTCGACGAGCGTCAGCTGCCCGATCGGCAGGCCCTCGAGACCCACCACGAGCTTGCCGCCGTCGGCCCGCACCCGTGCGCGCCCGCCGACGGTCCGGCCGAAGACGGTGACCTGCCCCTCCAGCACGAAGCCGTTGCCCCCGGCGTCCGTGACGACGCGGAGGTTCGCGAGCTGACTGAGCGCGGCCTGCAACTCGCTGAGCGTGATGGTCGCCGCTGCCCCGGCGTCGTCGCCGTCCTTCGTGATCCGCACGTCGGAGAGATCGAGCAGACCGATCTGCAGCGTCCCGATGCGCGCGTCGACCTTGTCGACCTCACCGGTGTCGGACAGCTCGTCGAGCAGCGAACTGGTCTCCACCCGGGCCGCGGGTGCGTCGATCTCGATGCGGTCCGCCCGGCCGAACAGCAGCTTGACCGCGGGGAACGCCGACACCGACACGTCGGGGCGCGGGCCGAACTGCTCGAGGTCGTCGGCGATGCGCCGCTCGAGCACCGTCGGCAGCAGGAACTGCGAGGCGACGAGCGCGGCGACGAGAAGGCCGGCCGCACCGATCAGGACAGGACGCGCGGCGCGACCGGAGGACCGGGTCTGCACCTGACGAAGACTACGGGCTACGCGTCGTCGAGCAGCCCGCGCAGGCTGCGGATGGCCGCGGCGATCGCCGGGCCGAAATCTCGGTCGGGCTCGGCCAGCACCCGCATGGTCAGGCCGTCCCCCACGCTGAACAGCACGTCGGCCACGGACTCCGGGTCGGCCGTGAGGTGCAGGACGCCCTCCTGCTCCTTGGCCCGCAGCGAGTCGGCGAGGTGCTTGCGCGTGCGCTGCATGAGGTCGCGGTAGCCCTCGGCGACCTCCTCGTTGCGCTTGGCGAGCGTGAAGAGCTCGAAGGTCAGCGTCACGTACGTCGGGTCGGTGCGCAGCATCTCGTCGACGCTGGTCTGCAGCAGCCGCAGGAACGCGTCGGCATCCTGGGCCTCGGCGAGCTGGGCGTCGAGCGCGTCGAAACGCAGGTCGGCCTCGCGCCGGACGACCTCGACGAGGAGCCGCTCCTTCGTGCCGAAGTAGTAGTGCAGCAGGCCCCGGGAGACCCCCGCCTCCCGCGCGACGTGGTCGAACGTCGACCCTGCGACACCGCGGCGCGCGACCGACTGGCGCATCGCCTCGATGATCCGTTCGGCCTTCTCCCCAGGCAGGTCCTTCCCCGACGGCGGGGACGGGTTGATTCGCGCCTCCATGAGCCACGGAACATTACTGGCTGGCTGGCCAGAAAGACAGAAGGCGCCCCCGATGGGGACGCCTTCCAGACGACTGGTGAGTTGTCGGCGCGGGCTAAGAGCCTGCGGCGGCGGGCTCCGGCGCGGGAGCCGGGGTGGTGGTCGAGGTGTACTCGAACTCCTCCTCGGCGCCGAACAGGAGATCCAGCACCTTGTTGCGCAGATCCTCACTCACGGCCAGGGCGATGATCGTGCCCAGGATCGCGATCAGGATCAGACGGCCGATGCCGCCGGAGCGCTTCTTCTTGGGGCCCTCCTTCAGGGCCTCACCGGCGTCCTTCAGCGCGTCCGCCGCCTTCGTCAGGTCCTTGTGGAACTTCTTGTCGTCGAACAGGACCTTCTGCGCCGGCTTGCCGTTCGTCAGCCGCGCGTATGCGCTGCGGCCTGATTCGAACGCCACCTTCATGTTGTCCCGGAGATCCTCGTCGTCAAGGAACCGCTGGACGTAGGGGTTCTCCCGGGCCGCCATCACTGCATCAGCAGCAGTGGTGGCCCCCTTGGCCTTCTTTGCCATGCACCTCACCTCAAGTCGCTCGCTGGCGTCAGCGCCATCCTATACCGGTCAGGCGTTCGGCTTCGCAACGCGTCTCGCGCGCAGCGCCTGATCGAGCACTTCCTCGATGCGATCGACGAACGTGAACGCGAGCTTCGCGCGCAGATGCTCGGGGATCTCCTCGATGTCCTCGGCGTTCTG
>JAEMQS010000172.1 GCA_016463765.1 Solirubrobacteraceae bacterium
CGTCGTGGGCGCCGGCGGCGCGGGCGGTGCCGGGGGCGGCGGGACGCACTCGAAGGCGCCGATGTCGGTCGCGGCGCCCACGACGCGGGGCGCGCCACCGAGCGCGAGCGGGCCGTTGAGCGGGTCCGTGGTGCCGGCGTCGATCGTCGGGGAACCGGCCACCGGGCGGTAGTCGCCTGCGGCCGCGTCGGCGAACAGCGGCACGGCAGCTGTCGGGCCGTACTGGTTGCCGCCGACGTTGATGATGCGCGCCGTGCCCGCGCCGCCTGAGCTCTGGGCGTTCCAGTTGGAGTTCGTGAGGTTGAGCGTCACATCTCCGCCCGCGAGCCCCGCCCGCGAGGCGACGTCGGAGGTGATGCCGCGGGCGATGCTGTTCGTCACGTTCATCGTCGAGGTGAAGGACGACACACCGACGCGGATGCCGTCGCCGGATGTGGCGGTGGTGATGGCGGTCACGTTGCGGACCGCGTAGATGACGCTCGCGCTCGCGGTGCCTGTCAGCGCATTGACGGTGCCCGGTCCAGAGCCCAGGCAGGCGCTGTTGGTGACGGTGCCGCCGACCATCGAGCAGGCCGTCGTGTTCACGCCGGTCGTCCCGCGCGAGCGGACCAGCGCGCGGTCCAGCAAGGCGCCCGGGGTGATCATCACGGCGTAGGAGTAGGTCAGGCCAGGGTTTGAGCCCACGTCCAGGGCGACGTCGCGGAGCACGCCGGTGCTCTGGATGCGCACGAACGGTGTCGCATTCGCGGCCATGTGGCCGTGCAGGACGGGCAGGGGCAGGGCTGGGTCGCCGTGGACCGTGATGCCGGGCCGCACGTCGGGGAGGCCGGCGTAGGGCGTGGTACCCGTGGCGTAGTAGTCGCCAGGAGCCAGCCGGACGTCGTCGCCCACGCCCGCCGCAGCCATCGCATAGTCGAGCTTGCACGGCGTCGCGACGGCGCACGGCGTGGCGGCGCGGGTGCTGTCGGGCGTCGCGTGCAGCGTCGCAGCGGAGGATGGCGCCGCAGCCGCGCCGGCTGCGAGGGCCGCGAGGACGGCGGCGGTGAGGGGGCGGCGGCACATGCGGGTGGCTCCGTTCGGTCGGGTCGTGAGCACACCGCGGACGCTATGTCCGCTCCGGTCCCGTCACTGTCGTGTCCGTGACACACCGGACGTAGCATCCGGGCATGGACGCCATCGACCATCTCGACCTCGTCGTCACCGACCTCGAACGCAGCCTCACCTTCTACAAGGGCCTCCTCCTGCCGCTGGGGTACTCCCGGGCGGTCGAGATCGACGGTGAGCGCGGCGAACGCGTCGTCTACCTCGGCCGGGTCGGCGGGATGGGGTCACTGAGCCTGCGCGCCGCGCAGTCCGACGCCCACGCGACCCCGTACGACCGCTACGCCGTGGGCATCCACCACATCGCGTTCGCGGCGGGGTCGCGCGCGGTGGTCGACCAGGTGGGCGCGTGGGCCGCGGCCAACGGGGGAGAGATCGAGAGCGGGCCGGAGCCCTATGGCTATACGCCGGGCTACTACGCGGTGTTTCTGCACGATCCCGACGGGATCAAGCTTGAGATCGTCCACCGCCCGAGCGAGCGGGACCTGGTCAGCGCGGTCGAGACGCTGACGGCACGGGTCGCGGAGCTGGAAGCTCGGCTGGGGTGACGAAAGGCCCGCTCAGCGGGTCTTTTGCCGCTGAGGGTGGCACGGCGGGCCGGCGGGAGACTCAGCCTCAACTTGAGGGTGAGGTTGCTCCGTTATCCGTCCCAGCGCGCGATCGCCGCCGCGATCCGGTCCTGTGCGCCATGCGCGGTGAAGATCCCGACCCGCTGCATCAGCACGGCAAACGCCACATCGCCGCCATCCCGCGCCGGGCAGTACCCCGCCAGCGCGCTGACGCCGTTCAGGGTCCCCGTCTTGGCGCGGCACTTCCCCGCCGCGGGGGTCCCACGCATCCGGCGCCGGATCGTCCCGGTGCTGCCCGCCAGCGCGAGCGATTCGCGGAACGCGGGGCCGCTCTCCTGGCCGGCCATCCGCTCGAGCAGGCGCACGACCTGGCGCGGCGTGGTGCGGTTCCCGCGCGACAGCCCGGAACCATCGACCAGGCGTGGGCGGATGCCGAAGTCGTCGAGCGTGTCGCGCGCGACCGCCGTGCCCTGTGCGGTGGTCCCCAGCGTCCCGTGCCGGTCGCCCAGACCCTTCAGCAGCATCTCCGCGAGGTAGTTGTCCGACGGGACGTTCGTCGCCCGCGCGAGATCGCGCAGCGGCGGCGAGGACACCCGGGCGATCTCGACCGGCGCCTCGGGCGCCGACTTGCGGGTGCCGACCTTGCCCACCTTGACGCCCTCCCGGCGCAGGGCGGCCGTCAGCTTGCTCGCCGCGTATCCGGCCGGGCTCGTCTGCAGGCGGCGGCCGTCCCAGCCCCGGTTGACGGACAGGGCCCGTAGCTGCCCGCCGAGCCAGCGGTCGTAGCCGAAGTTCGAGTCCGGGCCGCCGATCCGCTCGTCCCACGCGCCATCGTCGCCATGGACGGCCTCGACGCGGGTGATCCCCGCGGCGGACACGCCTCGTGCCAGCCGCTCGAGCCCGCTGGTCGTGAGCGTCGGATCACCGGCGCCGATGACGAACAACTCCCCGTCGATGACGCCCTCCTCGTCGGGGGCGACCTCCGCGGCGGCGACCGTCGGCACCGTGAACGCCGGGCCGTCGCGCAGCAGGACGCTCGCGGTCGTGTAGAGCTTCTCGACGGAGGCGGGGATGCGGGGAGCGTCGGCGCGCCAGCTGAACAGCTCGCGGCCCGAATCCACGTCGCGGACGTAGGCGCCGGAGAGGCCTCCGGCGAACCGCATCTCCTTGGCCAGCTTGGCCTTCAGGGTGGCGGCGGTGGTGGCGGTGGCGGGGGCAGAACCGGCCGCAAAGGCCACGAAAAGGGTGATCAAGAACGCGAGTCGGCGCACGATCACCTAGAACACCACAGGAGTCCGACGGGATGCGGTCTGACGGCGGAGTTGTCTGCCGTGCACCTACACTGAATTCGGAGCATCATGGGCAAGGTCGTCAATCTCGAGCCGGGTAACGGCGGTCAGCGCGGAAGGCGCCGACCGAAGCGCTCGAAGACGGCCCTGGTCCTTGGCGGTGGCGGCTTCACCGGCGGGGTCTACGAGATCGGCGCCCTTCGCGCACTCGACCTGCTCTCGGTCAACCGGACCGTCAACGAGTTCGACGTCTACGTCGGCACGTCGGCAGGCTCGTTCGTCGCGGCGCTCGCGGCCAACGGCATCACGCCCGAGGAGATGATGCGGGTCGTCAACAACCAGGTGCCGACGCCGTTCCGCGACGTGTCTCTGGCGAACCTCCTGCGGCCCAATCTCGTGGAGTTCGCCAAGAAGGGCGTGGCGCTGCCGTGGCAGGCGGCGAAGGTCGTGCGTCAGATGGCTGGCGACCTCGGCCAGGTCTCGGCGCTGGATCTCGTCCTGGGCGTCGCCGAAGGGCTGCCGTCCGGGCTGTACTCCGGCAGCGGCATCGACCACTACCTGCGCACCGTGCTCTCCGACCCGGACCGCACGAACGACTTCCGCGAGCTCGGCCCCGAGCTCTACCTCGCCGCGACGGACCTCGACACGTGCGAGCGCATCGTGTTCGGCACCGAGGAGTGGAGCGACGTCCCGATCTCCAAGGCGGTGAGCGCGTCGACCGCGCTGCCGATGGTCTACAAGCCCGTCGAGGTGCGCGGGCGTGAGCTCGTCGACGGCGGCATCGTCTCGACGACGAACCTCGACATCGCCGTCGAGGCGGGCGCGAAGTTCATCGTCGTCGTCAATCCGCTCGTCCCGTACGTCAACGACTTCTCCAAGCCGCACCGCACGCTGTTCGGCACGCGGCCGCGGCACGTCAGCGACATGGGCTTCCCGCAGATCGGCTACCAGACGTTCAAGCTGCTGGCCTACCAGCGCCTGCACGAGATGGCGCGCCAGTGGGAGCAGCGCTACCCCGGCGTCGACATCGTGCTCATCGAGCCCGAACCCGACGACAGCCTCATGTTCGAGACGTCGATGATGAACTACGCCAAGCGCGTCGACATCGCGCGCCACGGCTTCCAGTCCGTGACGCTGCGCCTGGCCGAGGAGTACGACTCGTTCCACGAGATCTGCGCGCGGCACGGCATCGAGATCTCCGCGACGCGGGTCCGCAAGGTGGTGCGCCACTTCGCCAAGGAGGAGGAGCGCACGCGGGCCTGGCGCAAGATCCTCGAGCAGACGACGGGCACGCTGCTGCGGCAGTCCGCCGC
>JAEMQS010000071.1 GCA_016463765.1 Solirubrobacteraceae bacterium
GGGGGATGCAGGTGGGGCGGCGTGCGGCGCCCGCCATCGAGCGCGTGTAGCCCGCGCGCTCGAGCGCTCCGAGGAGCGTCGGGTCGACCAGGCCGTCGCTCTGGCGCGCGGCCCACAGGGCGGCGCGGACACCGTCGCGCAGCAGCTGCGACGCGGGGACCTCCGGGCGCGGGTCGGCGTTCAGCCGGGAAAGCTCGCTGTCGGGCCGGAAGCGCGAGAGCCGCTGCTCGACGCGCCGGACGGTCGCCAGCGCGCGCTGGGCGCGGCGCTCGGCGTCCGGTCCCGTGCACGCGACGCGGATCTCCGTGCCGAGGGCGGCGAGGCGGCGTTCGACGACAGGCTCAGGAGGCACGGGACACCGCCGGTGCGGGTGCGGGTGCGGGGGCGGGGGCGGCCGGAGCCGCGGACGATGGCGCGGCCGCCGTCGTCTTGGGGCGCTCGCGCTTGGTCACGTGCACCGTGGTGCGGACGACCTCCGTGCGGACCTGGGGCGTCGCGGCGACGGGGGTGACGGTCTGGGTCTCGGCGGCGGGATCACCGCCGGCGGCCATGGCGATGGCGGCGAGCGCGCCGAGTCCGGCGACGGCCCCGCCGGCGGCGAGCATCCTGGTGGTCAGCTGCATGGTGTGCTCCTGAAGGTCGGCGGCATGCTGCGACGCACCGTGACGACCGGCCGCGCAAGCGCCCGGCAAGCGCGGGTAAAGCCTTGGCAAAGCCTGCGCGGGCCGCCGCTCGGCAGGGGTACGCTCGCCTCAGTGACCGGCCAGGGACCCCGCATCCTGCTCGTCGAGGACGAGGTCTCGATCGCCGAGCCGTTCGCC
Organism: Solirubrobacteraceae bacterium; assembly: GCA_016463765.1. Classification (GTDB taxonomy): domain Bacteria; phylum Actinomycetota; class Thermoleophilia; order Solirubrobacterales; family Solirubrobacteraceae; genus Svornostia. The sequence goes on from JAEMQS010000071.1 coordinate 822, forward strand.
CGCGTGCTCGCCCGAGAGGGCTTCGTCCCCACCGTCGCGGGGACCGCCGCCGAGGCACTCGACGCGTTCGAGCGGGTGGCACCGGACCTGGTGCTCCTGGACCTCGCGCTCCCCGACGGCGACGGGCGTGACGTCTGCCGCGAACTGCGCAGCCGGTCGGACGTCCCGGTGATCATGGTCACCGCGCGCGGGACCGAGATCGACCGGATCGTCGGGCTCGAGCTGGGGGCCGACGACTACGTCGTCAAGCCGTTCTCCGGGGCCGAGGTCGTCGCGCGCATCCGCGCGGTCCTGCGCCGGACGGGCCGCGGGACGGCCGCCACGGGCTCGGAGCCGGTGACGATCGGGCCGGTCGCGATCGATCCCGCGGCACGCCGTGCGCAGCTCGGCGAGGACGAGCTCGAGCTGTCGCGCAAGGAGTTCGACCTGCTCGTCGACCTCATGCGCCACGCCGGGACGGTCGTCACCCGCGAGGACCTCATGGCGCGCGTGTGGGACGAGAACTGGTTCGGTTCGACGAAGACGCTGGACGTCCACGTCGGCTGGCTGCGCCGCAAGCTGGGCGACGACCCGGCCGCGCCGCGGTTCATCCACACGATCCGCGGCGTCGGCTTCCGCTTCGCGACGCCCGAGGAGCTGGACCCGTCGGCCTGAGAACCCGCCTCCTGCTCGCGCTGGCCTACGTGCTGGTGCTGGCGATCGTCGCCCTGATGGTGCCACTCGCGGTGAGCACGGCCGATCGCGTCGACGCCGAGATCCGTTCGCAGGCGCGCGGGCAGGCCGACGTGGTCGCGGCCTCGGCGTCCGAGCTGGTCGACCCGCCCGACCGGGTCGCGCTGGACGCGCTGGTCACGAGCGCCGCGCGCTCGGTTCGCGGGCGGGTCATCGTCGTCAACGCGCGCGGGCGGCTGCTGGCGGACTCGGGCGGCGCGGTGCGCGGCGCGCCGTACGACGACCGGCCCGAGATCATCCGCGCGCTGAACGGCGACGCCGATCAGCGCGAGCGGCGATCGAACACCCTCGACCAAACGCTGCTGGCGACCGCCGTGCCGGTCGTCGAGGAGGGCGCGACCGTCGGCGCGGTGCGGATCACCCAGAGCATGGCGGCGGTGGATCGCGCGGTGCGGCGCGCGTGGATCGGCCTGGCCGGGGTCGGGGTGCTCGTCCTGCTCCTCGGGCTGGGTGCGGGGGCGCTGATCGCCCGGCAGATCGCCCGCCCGGTCGTGCGGCTGGAGGCGACGGCACGCCGGGTCGCCGACGGTGACCTCGGTGCCCGCGCGCCGGTCGAGGGCTCCGCCGAGCAGCGCACGCTCGCCCGCACGTTCAACGACATGACGGACCGGGTGCAGCGGCTGGTCGCCTCCCAGCGCGAGTTCGTCGCCGACGCGTCGCACCAGCTGCGCACGCCGCTCACGGGGCTGCGGCTGCGCCTGGAGGAGGTGCAGGCCGAGAGCCCCGATCCCGCCGTCCGCGCCGACGTCGACGCGGCGCTCGCCGAGGTCGACCGGCTGGCGGTCATGGTCTCCGAGCTGCTGGAGCTCAGCCGGGCCGGCGAGCGCGACGTGCCGGGCGAGCTCGTCCCGCTGGGCGATGCCGCGCGCCGGGCCGCGGAGCGCTGGGCCGGCGAAGCGGCGGTGCGCGACCAGCAGGTGGTCGCCGCCGGTGACGCGGGCCCTGTCCGGGCATCGCGCGCCGACCTGGACCGGGTGCTCGACGCGCTCGTCGAGAACGCCCTGCACTACGCGCCCGCGTCGACGACGGTCACCGTGGCCGCGGCCCCGGGGGAGATCACCGTGCGCGACGAGGGACCCGGCCTCGCGCCCGGTGAGCACGAGGCGGTCTTCGAGCGCTTCCACCGCGGGAGCGCCGGACGGACGGGACCGGGCGGCACGGGGCTCGGCCTGCCCATCGCGCGCGAGCTGGCCCGCCGGTGGGGCGGCGATGTGACGCTTGCCGACGCGCCGGGCGGCGGCGCGCTCGCACGGCTCGTCCTCCCCGACGGAGCGGAAGACTGACGGTCATGCGCGCGCGAGCCATCATCGGCTGGGCCGCCCTGGGCGTCGCGGGGGTGGCGCTCGCGGTCGCGATCACCATGGCGGCCACGAGCGTGACCTCGCAGCGCATCGGCCTGGACTCCGAGCCGCTGAGCGCCGGCAGTGAGCTGGTGCCGACGACCACGTCACCCCGGACCACATCGACGGCGGCCCGGACCTCCACCTCGCGCCCGACGGTGACGACGCCGCCGCCCCGCGCCGAGACGACGACGCCGCCGTCCGTAGCGACGCCGACGCCGACGCCGACCCCGGCACCACCCGCCGCCAGCGACGACGACGAGGCCGACGACGACAGCGGACGTGGGCGTGGACGCGGTCGCGGGGGCGACGAGGACGACGGCGAGGACGACGACGACTGACGCGGTCGCGGGGTTCTACGGCCCCGCGATACACGGGTCTTCGCGGATGACACGGGTCCGCGGGAGTGGTCTTCTGAGGTCTTCCCGATCTGCGGAGGGCACGATGGGCGAGTTCGATGGGAAGGTCGCGATCGTCACGGGCGCAAGCTCAGGAATCGGCCGTGCGTCGGCGCTGGCGTTCGCTGCGGCCGGCGCGAGTGTCGTCGCCGCCGATGTGGACGTCGCCGGCGGCGAGGAGACCGTCCGCGCGATAGCCGCGGCCGGCGGCACCGCGGTCTTCCAGGGCACGGACGTCTCCCGGGTCGAGGAGGTCGACGCGCTTGTGCAGCGCGCGGTGGCCGAGTTCGGCGGCCTGGACGTCGCCTTCAACAACGCGGGCATCGAGGGCACGATGGCCCCGGTCGCCGAGTGCACGCTGGACACCTGGGATCGCACGATCGCGATCAACCTCTCAGGGGTCTTCTACGCCATGCGCGCGGAGATCCCGGCCATGCTGGATCGTGGCGCCGGCGCGATCGTCAACTGCGCGTCCATCGCGGGGCTCGTGGGCTTCCCGGGGCTGCCCGCGTACGTGGCGAGCAAGCACGGCGTGGTGGGGATGACGAAGTCCGCGGCGCTGGAGTGCGCGACGCAGGGCATCAGGATCAACGCGCTGTGCCCCGGGGTGATCGACACGCCCATGGTCGAGCGGGTCACGACCGACGCGGACGTCAAGCACGCGTTCGAGGAGGCGGAGCCGGTGCATCGCTTCGGGAGGCCGGAGGAGATGGCCGACGTCGCGTTGTGGCTGTGTTCCGAGCGGGCGTCGTTCGTGACCGGGCAGGCGATCGCGGCGGACGGGGGCTGGACGGCGCAGTAGGAGTGACGTGTGACGGATTTGCGCAGTAGGTCGGTGCGGATCCGGTTCACCCCCGTCAGCAGCGGGCGCTTGCGGTCCAGAAGCGGGTCGTTGTCGCGGGGACGTCCGGGATCGGCTCCGGGAGTGTCCGGTCGCGGTCGCGGGCGTCGAGGATGAAGTCGTCGGCGATCTCCCGGGTGCGGGGCACGAAGGAGGTCTGCGGCGGCGCGCCCGTGGTGACCGCCACTTCCTCCGGCTGCCCACCCGTCCACAGCGCCACGTACGGCACCGGCCGCCGGTTCGGCACCACGTACACGGGACACACCTCACCCGGTGGGTTCTCGGAGAAGAACGTCTCCAGGTCCCCCACGATCGCCTCCTGCGTCGACAGCGCCCGCTGCAGCGAGTCCAGGCGATCGACCTGCTTCGGCGTGAACGCCACCAGCGCGATCACCACCACCGCCGCGAACCCCATCCACCACCGCCGCGCCGGGTCGTCGCGGTCCAGCAGCATCCACCCGAACACGCCCGCGCCGGCGAAGAGCGCGCCGATCGTCGCCACCGGGAGCAGGTAGCGCACGAGGATCGACAGTCCCGCGGTGGCGAGCACCGTGAACGCCGCCAGGCCGAGCAGGCCCGCGATCACGCCCAGCCGTGCACGGTCGCGCAGCTTCCAGAGCCCGAAGCCCAGCCCGCCGGCGGCGGCCAGCAGCACCGGCTCGCGCAGGATCTCGCCAAGGCGCCGCGGCAGGGTGGTCGGCACGTTCAGCAGCCCCGTCTTGCGGCCGAGCTCCGCCGCGTTGTCGCGGGTGCCCGTCAGCGACCACAGCGGATTGCCCGTCAGCAGCAGGTCGTGGAGCGCCCAGAGCACCGGGGCGCTGGCGGCGAGCAGCGCGACCCGCACCAGTGCGCCGCCACGCAGGCCGTCGTCCCCCCATGCCAGCCACAGCACGTAGGCGCCGCTGAACAGCCACGCCTCGGGCCGCAGCAGTCCGGCCAGCGCGAGCAGCACGAGCACGGGCGACCCGGCTCGCGGGCGCCGCGTCTCCACCAGCAGCGCGGCGAGCAGGAGGCAGAGGTAGGGGAGATCGACGTACGCGCGCAGCCCATAGGAGAGCACCGGCTCGCGCGTGAGGATGATGAGCGCCGCCAGCGCACCCGCTGCCCAGCCGAACCACGCCCGGCCGAGCGCGAAGACGAGCACGCCCAGCACGCCCAGCAGCAGGTAGGCCCCACCGGAGACGACCCAGGCCGCCACGCTGCCGAACTCCGGCGCGTCACCGAACAGCAGCACCAGCGGCATCGAGGCCAGTTCCTGCAGCGGGTGCGGGGTGGGGGCGAGGGCGACTTCGAGGTCCGGCAGGTCCCCGCGCGCCAGGTCCCGGCCCCAGATGACCGTGTACAGCGTGTCGTAGTTGATGAGCTGCACCGCGTCGAAGACGGCGAGCAGCAGGAGCGCCAGCGCCGCGGAGGCCCCGGCGCCGAGGAGAAACGGGCGCATGCGGACGCCGACGCTACCGCGACAGGCCCCTGGGTAGACTCGGATGTCCCGTGCCCGAGGCCCCTTCGCTCTACCGCCGCCACCGCCCGCGGACCTTCTCCCAGGTGGTCGGTCAGGAGCACGTCGTGCGCACGCTGCGCAACGCCGTGCAGCAGGACAAGGTCCATCACGCGTACCTGTTCGTCGGCTCGCGCGGGACCGGCAAGACCTCGATGGCGAAGATCCTCGCGGCCTGCCTGAACTGCGAGAACGGCCCCACCGCCGAGCCGTGCGGGACCTGCCAGAGCTGCCTGGCCATCCAGAACGCCACCTCGATGGACGTCATCGAGATGGACGCCGCCTCGAACAACTCGGTCGACGACATCCGCGATCTGCGCGATCGCGTGTCGCTGGCGCCGGTGTCCGGCAAGAGCAAGGTCTACATCCTCGACGAGGCGCACATGCTCTCGTCCCAGGCGTGGAACGCGTTCCTCAAGACGCTCGAGGAGCCGCCGCCGAACACGATCTTCGTGCTCGCCACCACCGAGGCGAGCAAGGTCCTGCCGACGGTGGTCGACCGCTGCCATCGCTTCGACTTCACCCGCCCCACCGTCGGGCAGCTGGCGCAGGTCGTCGGCCGGGTCGCCGGCGAGGAGCACATCACGATCGGTGACGACGCCGTGGCCCTCGTCGCGCGCCATGCCACGGGGTCCTTCCGCGACGCGCTCGGCACGCTTGAGCAGATGGTCACCTACTCGGGGACGACCATCACCACCGAGGACGTGCTCGCGGTGCTCGGCATCGCCGACGCCGACCTGCTGTTCGGGATGATGGATGCCGTCGCGTCAGGCGACGCGGCCAAGACGCTGCGCGGTTGCGCGCGGCTGGTGAACACCGGCCGCGACCCGATGTCGTTCATCCGTGACCTCGAGGCCCACGCGCGCGATCTGCTCGTCATTCAGACGCTCGGCGAGGTGCCGGCCGAGATGCGGATCACCACCGACCGCGACCAGCGGATCGCCGCGCAGGCGGGGCGGATCGGACGGGTCCAGTGCGTGCGGCTGCTCGACCTGCTCGCCGAGGCGATGCGCGCGTGCCGCGACGGCGCCGACGCGCGCACGTTCCTCGAGCTGGCGCTCGTGAAGGCCGCGGCGCCGGAGATCGATCCGTCGACGAAGGCGATCGCGGCGCGTCTCGAGCGGCTCGAGCGGGCGGTCAACAGCGGCGCGGCGGTGTCGGTCGCCACGCCCGAGATCACGCCGCCGCCGGCTGCGCCGCCGCCGGCCCCGGCGCCCGAAGAGCCCGCCGGCCGGTTCCAGCGCGACCCGGCGCCGCCGCCCCCGCCGCCCGCGTCCGTGCCGCAGGCCAATGGCGCGGCGGCAGCAGCCGTCGCACCCGTGTCTCACCCTCAAGTTGAGCCTGAGGCTCAGCCGGTGGAGGAGCCGACGCCTGCACCGCCGCCTCCGGCCGCCGCGCCCGCGGTCGGCCTGACCCTGCCGGACCTGCTCGACGTCTGGCCCGCCGTGCTCGACGGCGTCCGCGAGCGCCACGCGCTCTGCGCCGGCCTGCTCTCGACCGCCCGCCCGGTCGCGCTCGAAGGCGGCGTCCTCACCGTCGCCTTCCCCGAGGACCAGGAGTTCCTGCGGCGCAAGGCCGAGAACGCCGACATGCGCGCGTGCGTCGGCGAGGCGCTGCGCGCGGTCACCGGCTCGGCGCCGCAGCTGAGCTACGAACTGCGCGACCTCGTCGCCGAAGCCGAGGCCGCGGGCACCCCCGCGCCCGTACCGGACACGGGTCCCGAGTTCATCGAGAAGCTGATGGCGGCGTTCGACGCCGAGGAGATCCGTCCCGAAGACGACGCCCCCAAGGAGCCGTGACCGCATGCCCCAGCCCAATCTCAATCAGCTCGCCAAGATGGCGCAGAAGATGCAGGCCGACATGGCGGCCGCGCAGGAGTCGCTCGCCAACGAAGAGGTCGAAGCGTCGGCCGGCGGCGGCATGGTCACCGTGAAGGTCACCGGCGACCTCCAGGTCAAGTCGATCACCATCGACCCGGACGCGGTCGACCCCGAGGACGTCGAGATGCTCCAGGACATGGTGCTCGCGGCCGTCAACCAGGCGGTCAACCAGGCCCAGGAGCTCGCCGCGACGCGCATGGGCGCCGTGACCGGCGGCCTCGGCGGGCCGGGCGGCGGCGCGGGCGGGCTCGGCGGCCTGCTCGGGATGTAGTCCAGCCCCGGCTGCGCTGAGCGTCACATCCTGGTCGCCAGGGCGACCACTATCGGACGCTCAGCGGATCCGGGCGGTGCGACGACTACCGTTCTCGCCGTGTACGCGCCCCCGATCCAGCGGCTCATCGCGGAGCTGTCCAAGCTCCCCGGCATCGGCCAGCGCACCGCGCAGCGCCTGGCGTTCCACATCCTGCGCGAGTCCGACGACGACGCGACCGCCCTCGCCGCCGCGATCCGCGAGGTCAAGGAGAAGATCGGGACCTGCGAGATCTGCTTCAACCTCGCCGAGGGCCCGCGGTGCCGCATCTGCCTGGACGAGCGGCGCGATCCGCAGGTCATCTGCGTCGTCGAGGAGTTCGGCGACATCATCCCGATGGAGCGCACCCACGAGTTCCATGGGCGCTACCACGTGCTCGGCGGTGCGCTCAGCCCGATCGACGGTGTCGATCCCGAGGACATCCGGCTCGCCGAGCTCTACCGGCGCGTGACCGCTGACGGGGTCACGGAGGTCGTGGTCGCGACGAACCCGACGACCACCGGCGAGGCCACGGCGCTGCACATCGCCGACGAGCTGCACCACGTCGCGCCCGAGGTCAGCGTGACGCGCCTCGCGTCCGGTCTGCCGGTCGGCGGCGACCTGGAGTACGCCGACGAGGTCACGCTCGGGCGGGCATTCGCGGGGCGCCGCCGCCTCTAGAACGCGTCGCCGGCGCCGAACCCGGCGCTCGCCGGGTCTGCGGTCACCGCCGGCGGTACCGCGCGCGGCGCCGGTGCGCGCAGGCTGCGCGCGGGCAGGTGCAGGCGGGCGTTGCGGTGACGGACGGCGCCCGCCGCCCGGGCGGGCCGGCCGCCCTGTGGATCGAGGAAGGCCAGGTCGCGCGCGACGCCCGCGAGGTCGTCCGGATCGCCGGGGCGCCCCTCATGGTCGACCGTCCAGGTCTCCAGCACCGTCGCGCCCCGCGGCGCCGCGCGCACGCGCAGCATCCGCCACTGCTGCGGGAAGTCGACGACCGACGCGGTGCTGATGAGCCAATACCCGCCGGCCGGCGTGCGCCGCGGCGTGATTTCGTTGCGGTGCCGGTGCCCGGCCACGACGGCCACGACGCGGGGGTCCTCGTCGAGCAGCGCCACAGCCGGCTCCGCGCCGGTGGCGTCGTGCAGCGGCTGGTGGCAGACGACGAGCACGCGACGGTCCTCGGCCGCGTTCAGCCCGGCGGTCAGGGCGGCGAGGACCTCCGCGCCCACGATCCCGCCGGAGCCCGCGTCGCGGCGCACGAGGTCGAGGACCACGACCCACAGGTCGTCGCCGACGGCGAACGCGCGGTCCAGGCGGTCCCCGCGCCCGCCCAGGCGCCGCACGAGCGACGCCGCGCCGACGTGGGCGCGCGCCGGGTCGCGCGGGACGGTGATCGTCTCGCCCGGGAGACCCGCCCGCAGCAGCGTCTCGAGCTGCTCGCGGTCCAGCCGCCCGGCGTCTCCGAGGCGCAGGAGCTCGCGGTCGGGGGCGACGATGAGCTCGTCGCCCGTCGCGACCGCCGTGATCACGGGAGACGGGGCGATCTCGCCCTGGACGAGCAGGTCGTGGTTGCCGAGCGCCGCGTGCCAGGGCGCGCGCAGCCCGGCGGAGCGGACCGGGGCCAGGGCGGCGCGCAGCAGGCCCGGATGGCGGGGCGCGTCGATGTCGGGGCGGTAATAGAAGGGGTCGGGGATCGACGCGGCCTGCACGCCGTCGTAGCCGCTCGCCCCCGATGCCGGCGCGGCCGTCCCGCCGCGCAGGAGCGTCAGCGCCCAGGCCAGCTCGTTGCCCTGCGCCGAGTCGATCAGGTCACCCGTGATGAGCACGGCGTCCGGGCCGGCGGCGTTGACCGTGGCGACCGTCGCGGCTAGGACGTGCAGCGACAGCAGCTCATGCGGCCGGAACGCCGACCCGAACCGCGGGCCGGCGCGGTCGAGGAACGGCACGCGGCCGGGGGACTGCGCGTCACGGACGTGCACGTCGGTGACCTGGGCGACCGTCGCGAGCGTGTCCCCGGCCCGGCCCGCGCGGCCGAGGTCGGTGCGGTCGACCATGGCGATGCCGCCACTGGCGTCGAGCAGGCCATCTCCGTCGGGATCGGCGAGCGCGCGGCGCAGGGTGTCTCCGGGCCGCGGGCCGGGACCGTCGTCGCCGCAGCCCAGCAGCAGCCCCGCCGCGCCGGCACCCAGCACGGCGAGCGCATCGCGCCGGGTCAGCGGGCCGCGGCGGCTCATCGGCCCGTCTCCCGCAACCCCGTGACCACCGGTTCGCGCGCCAGTCGCCGCGCCATCTCCCAGCTCGCGAGAGCGGCGAGCCCCAGCAGCGCGCCGCTCACGGCGACGGCCTGCCCGAGACCGGCGCCAAGCGGCAGGTCGGCGTACCCGGCCGCCAGGCGCGCGGTGGCCGGCGCCAGGACGACCTCCTCCAGCGCCACGGCGACCACCGCGGCGGGGATGACGACCGCCGTCGCGGCCCCGAAGAGCAGCCGTCGCAGCGCCCGGTGGTCAGCGCCCGCGGCCCGGAGCACGGCGACCGCGCCACGCCGCTCGCGGACGGTCAGCGCCAGGCTCTGCACCAGGGCATACAGGCAGACCAGCCCGACGGTCACCGCGACGAGCCGCAGCAGCCCCGCGAGGACGGCGAGAAACCCGCGGTCGTCCCCGGTCGCGCCGCCGACGGCCCGCGGCTCGGCGCCGAGCCGGGCCAGCGCAGCGCGCACGGCCGCGGCGTCGGCGCCGTCGTCGAGCCGGACGGCCAGCGGCGCCTCCAGCGACGGGGACGCGGCGAGCAGCCGGTCGGGTCGCACGTAGGCGACGCGTCCTTCGTCCTGCAGCGCGCGCACCACCCCGACGACGCGGAAGCGCAGTTCCTCGCCGTCGCCGGGCTGGATGGCGAGCGTCGAGCCGGGCCGCAGGCCGAGGGCGTCGGCGAGCCCCTGGCCCACCTCGGCCTCGCCCGGCCCGGCCAGACGCCGGCCCGCCGCCAGCGCGGGCGCCTCGAAGATCGTGTGGTCGCCGGGATACGCGATGACCCGCAGCGGGGAGCCCAGCGCGCTCGCGCCGGTCGCGCGCTGCTCGTAGCGCGGCGCGGCGGCCGCGACGCCGGGCAGCGCGCGGACCTCGTCGGCGCGGTCGGCGGGCAGCGCGGCCGTCAGTGAGTAGCGCTTGCCGAGCGTGGCGGGGTCGTCGCGCAGTCGCTCGAGCAGCGAGGCCAGCGCGAGCAGCAGCAGCACGACGGCGGCGGCCATCCCGAGCACGGCGACGACTGCCGCGTAGCGCGCCCGGTGCGCGGTGACCAGCCGGGCGCCCAGCGCCGTCATGCCGCCCCGCCCGCGTGCCGCCTTGCGCGGCGGCGAGACGTCCCCGCCGCGCAGGAGCCCCGCGGGAGGGCGCCGGGCCGCCCGCCAGGCCGGCCACGCGGCGGAGCCGGCGACCAGCGCGACGACCCCGCCCCAGGCGCCGGCCAGCACGGTCGCGCGGGCGCCCGGCCCGGGAGGCAGCTCGTTCAGCGCGGCGAGCACGGCATCGGTGCCGCCGGCCGCCAGCAGGCCGCCCACGAGCAGTCCCGCCGCGGCGGCCGGAGCGGCGACGAGCGCGCCCTGCGCCGCGGCCACGGCCGTCACCGCGCCCGGCGTGACGCCGAGCGCACGCTGGACCCCGAGCTGCGCCAGCCGCCGCTGGATCTCCGAATGCGCACCAGCGGCGAGCAGGACCCCGGCCAGCGCGCAGGCGATGATCGCGAATGCGACGAGCAGGGCGACGACGATGCCCGAGGCCTGTTCGACCAGTGACCGGAGTCCTTCGCGGGTCAGGAACCGGACCGACGACAGCCCATACGCCGACTGCCGGGCGAAGCTCAGCAGGACATCCGCGCGCTCCTCATCGGCCGCCCAGAGCAGCACGAGGTTCGCGGGGAAGCGCGACCCCTCCGGGAACTGCTGGAGCAGCCCCGCCTCGGACAGGTACACCCGGGCCGTGCGCGCGAGCGGAAACGCGACGTTGTCCGGGGCGACCGCGACGCCGACCACCTCCGCCGGCCCGGCCTCGCCGACGTCGAGCGTGTCGCCGGGCCCCAGATCCCACTCCCGCGCCAGCCCCTGCTCGATGACGACCTCGCCGGCCGCGTCGCCGACATCGCGCCCGGCGACGACGGCGTACCCGCGCCGCCCGCCGCCGACGACGTGCACGACGCCCTCGCCGAGGCGGTTGGCGCCGGCGCGCAGTTCGACCCGGGTGACCTCGTACCGGAAGCTGTGCGCCGCGAGGTTCGGCAGCCGCCGCACGCGGTCGGCGACATCGCGTGGATCCTCTTCGTCGAAGCGGGCGACCACCGAGGGCAGGTCGGCCTGGGTCGCCGCACGGTCGAACCCGGTCGCCAGGCCCACCGCGACCGTGAGCGCGACCCCGAGGACGAGCGCGGCGGCCGCGATCCCCGCACCCGTCAGCGCCGCCCGCCCCGGCCGGGCCCGCAGCCCCGCCCACGCGTTGCGCACCGCCCACCTCACGGCGCGTCGTGCGCCGTCTCGAGCGGCTCGCCGCCTCCGGGCTGCAACTCCGTGACCCGGCCGTCGTCCAGGCGCAGGACCCGGTCGGCGACCGCGGTGGCCTCGGCCTGGTGGGTGACCATCACGACGGCGCGCCCCTGGTCGGCGGCGTCACGCAGCAGGCGCAGGACGGTCTGCCCGGACGCGGCGTCGAGGTTGCCGATCGGCTCGTCGGCGAGGATCAGCGGCGGGTCGGCGACCAGCGCCCGCGCCAGGGCGAACCGCTGCTGCTCGCCGCCGGACAGCTGGTGGGGCGCGAGGTGCGCGACGTCGCTGAGCCCCAGGCGCTCGACGAGCTCCATGCCGCGCGCGGGTGCCGCGCGATCGGCGCCGGGCAGCGTGGCGGGCAGCAGCACGTTCGCGAGCCCGTCGAGTTCGGGCAGCAGGTGGAAGAACTGGAAGACGAAGCCGATCCGGTGGCGACGCAGGGCGCTGAGCCGCCGCTCGGACGCGCCGGTCACCCGCTCGCCGGCAACCTCGACCCAACCGTCGTCGGGGCGGTCCAGGCCTCCGAGGATCTGCAGGAGCGTGGACTTGCCGCTGCCAGACCGGCCGACGATCGCGACGAGCTCACCCGCGCGGGCGTGCAGGCTCGCGCCGTCGAGGATCCGCCGCGCGCCGCGTCCCGTTCCGTGGGCCTTGACGAGGTTGCTGGCGAGCAGGACGGGCGCCGATGCGTCGCGGGGGTCCACCGATGCAGTGTGGCAAGGCCGAACCGCGGGCCTTCATGGTTGGCGCGTCAGGCGGGCTGGGGCACGGGGCCGCCGTCGGCGGCGAGGTCGCCGCCCGCGGTCCGCACGGTGTCTCCGCCGTCCGCCTTCGCCGCGTACAGGGCGACGTCGGCTTCGGCGAGCAGGGCGCCGAACTGCAGCCCGGCCCCGGACCCTCCGGCGACACCGAACGACGCGGTGATCTCCTGCCCCGCGGGGCGGGCGGTCGCGACCGCGTCACGGAGGCGCTCGGCCAGGTGCGCGGCCTCGGCGGGCGAGGCTCCTGGCAGCACCAGCAGGAACTCGTCGCCGCCCAGGCGGTACAGCAGCTCGAAGGTCCGCAGCGAGCGCCGCATGGCCTCGGCCGCGCCGGCGAGGACCTCGTCGCCGGCCTCCAGGCCGTGGACGGCGTTGATCTGGGCCAGGGCGTCGAGGTCGGAGAGGACGATGCTCAGGGGCAGGTCGTCGAGCGCGGCCTGGCCGCGCAGCTCGATCATGCGGGCGTCCAGCGCGCCCCGGTTCAGCAGCCCGGTGAGCGGGTCCAGGACGGCGTCGGCCCGGATCCCCCGGTCGGCGTGGGCCAGGTGGGAGCTGAGGAGCGCGACGGCGAGGGTGGCAGCCGCGGCGACGGCGGCGGTGCCGGCGGCGTCACCGAACGCGGGGCCGCCAGAGAGCGCGCACGCGCCCGCGACCGCCGCGAGGGCGAGCAGCAGCGAGACGGCCAGCGGCCCGCCCTGGCGCCGCGCGCCGGTCAGCGCCGCGGCGGGGGCGAGCAGGATGAGCGCCGGGCTCCCCAGTCCGTCGGTCGCGCCGATGACGACACAGATGCCCGCAAGCCCGGCGACCTCCTGCGCGGCGAGCCAGGCGCCCGGGCCCGCAGAGCGCTGCGCGCGTCCCTCGAAGGCGCTGGCGAGCAGGACGAGGACGATGGCGCCGGCGGCGGCCTCGAGCACGTCCTCGGACACCCCGATCGCGACCAGCGCGGCGACGAGCAGGAACTCGACGGTGCGGCGCACGGGCCGCAGCCGCGCCTCCTGTTCGAGGAGGCGCAGACGGTCCAGTTCCGGGGCAAGGGGGGGTGATGCGTGGCGCACGTGCCCTGGTGATCGGCAGGGCGGGTCCCGGGTGTGAACTCAGCCCGCCGCGGGCAGCGGCGCGCCCGCCGGCTCGGCCACGCCGACCCGGTTTCTGCCGGCGGCCTTCGCGGCGTACAGCGCGCCGTCGGCGCGGCTGATGAGGTGCTCGAGGTCCACGCGCGTGTGCACCACGCCCGCCACCCCCAGGGACAGCGTCACGTCGTGCCCGCCGGGGTGCAGCGCGGCCACCGTGGCCCGCAGGCGCTCGGCGAGCTCGGCGGCTTCGCTCGTGGGCGTGGCGGGGAGGATCACGAGGAACTCGTCGCCGCCGAGGCGGTAGAGCACGTCGTCGGCGCGGAGGTCTCCCGCGAGCGTGGCGGCCACCTCGCGCAGCACGTCGTCGCCGGCCTCGTGTCCGAAGCGGTCGTTGACCTCCTTGAAGCCGTCCAGGTCCGCGGCGATGACACTCAGCGTCTCCGCCCGGCGCGTGGGGCCGTCCGCGGTGTCCGCGAGGCGGATCTCCAGCGCCTTGCGGTTCAGCACGCCGGTCAGGGCGTCGTGGATCGCGTCCTTGCGGGCGCGGCGCTCGGCGCCGGCGAGCATGTGGACGAGCGCCGCGGCGAGTGCGAAGGCGGCACACCAGGAGAGCGCCTCGACGGGCGCGGCACGCAGCGCCTCGCGGTCGCCGATCCAGATCGCCGTCACGAACGCGGTGATCGCCACCGTCGCGAGCGGCACGAGCCACGGCAGCGGAAAGCGCGTCCCCATGATGATCGCGACCGGCATCGTCATCGGCAGGGCGGGACTGTGCACGCCGCCCGACCAGGTGATGGTGAAGGCCAGCACCCCGATGATGCCGATCTCCTGCAGGACGATCCAGACCAGCGGGACGCGCGAGCGCGGCAGCCGGAGGTCCGCGTAGGCCATCACCGGCATGTAGGCCAGTCCGCACGCCGCGGTCAGCAGCACGTCGCGCACCGGGAAGCTCAGCGCGAGCAGCGCCAGCCCGACCCACAGGACAAGGGCGACGGCGAGCTTGATCGGAAGGATCCGGCGCTCGATCTCGACCTGGCGCACGCGCTGCGCCTCGGTCGACTCCAACCAGCGGGGGAGCTGCACATGAGACATATCGGCAGATCACCTGCGAGGCTCAAGATTCCTGACCGTGCTCTCACGCTAGATTCACACCCGGAATGCCCGGCACCGTGGTCATGAAGTTCGGCGGCACGTCCGTTGCCGACGCCGAACGCCTCAAGCGCGCCGCTCAGCGCATCGTCGCCAAGCGCGAGGAGGGGCTGCGCGTGGTCGCCGTCCTGTCCGCGCGCGGGAAGACGACCGACGACCTCATCGCCGACGCGCAGGAGATCAGCCCGCACCCCGACCCGCGCGAGATGGACATGCTCCTCTCCACGGGCGAGCGGCAGTCCTGCGCGCTGTGCGCGATGGCGATCAACGACCTCGGCCACCAGGCGATCAGCCTCACCGGCTCGCAGGCCGGCATCGTGACGGACACCTCGCATACGAAGGCGCGCATCCTCGAAGTCCGGGCCGACCGCATCCGCGAGGCGCTCGACGACGACAAGATCGTCCTCGTCGCCGGCTTCCAGGGCGTGTCGACCGCGAAGGACGTCACGACCCTCGGGCGCGGCGGATCGGACACCACCGCCGTCGCGCTGGCCGCGGCGATCGACGCGGACGAGTGCGAGATCTACACAGACGTCCCCGGCGTGTTCAACGCCGACCCGCGCATCGTCCCGAACGCGCGCATGATCCCGGTGATCTCCTTCGAGGAGGTCCTGGAGATGAGCGCGTCCGGCGCCGGCGTGCTGCAGCTGCGCTCGCTCGAGTACGCCCGCAACCACGGCGTGCGCGTCCACTGCCGGTCTTCGTTCAGCGACGAGCCGGGTACCGTTGTCGTCGGAGATCAGGAAACCGTGGAGAACCCGCTCATCACCGCCGTCACGCACTCCACCGGGGAGTCGCGCATCACGCTGACCGGCGTGCCCGACACGCCCGGCGCCGCGGGCCGCATCGCGACGGCGCTCGCCGACGCGAACATCAACATCGACATGATCATCCAGAACGAGCCGGTGTCGGACGCGTCAGCGGCCGAGCTGTCGTTCACGGTCCCGCGCGACGACCTGCACGGCGCGAAGGGCGCGCTCCAGCCGCTCGCCGACGAGCTGGGCATGACGCTGACGGCGCAGGAGGCGATCGGCAAGGTCTCCATCGTCGGCGCGGGCATGAAGACCCACCCTGGCGTCGCGGCCCGCGTGTTCAGCACGCTCGGGCGCGAGGGCATCAACATCGAGATGATCTCCACCTCGCCGATCAAGATCAGCTGCGTCGTCGACGGCGAGCGCGTGCCGGATGCGGTGCGCGCGCTGCACAGCGAGTTCGAGCTGTCGGGCGAGGGCACCATCCAGGTGGAACGACCTTTCGGAGAATTCGCTTCATGACTCGCGCTGCGCGCTCGCATGAAGTCGGGAGTACTCGCTGCGCTCCTACATCCCGCCGGCTGGAGGTCCTCTGATGTCTTCGCCCCGTATCGCCGTCGTCGGCGCCACCGGCGCCGTCGGCCAGATCATGCTCAAGACCCTCGAGCGCCGTGGGTTCGAGGCCAGCGCGATCGTGCCGTTCGCGTCCGAGCGCAGCGCCGGCA
>JAEMQS010000173.1 GCA_016463765.1 Solirubrobacteraceae bacterium
TCGGTGCGGTCCTGCTGGGCCTCGAGGTCGGCGGTGAAGACGGGCGTGAGCAGGAGCAGGCCGACGACGACGCCCGCGTGACGTGCGGCGATCGTCCAGCTCGCCGGGCCTGCGATCGCGACGGCGTGGGGGATGGCGACGGCGGTGAGCGCGGGCAGCGCGGCGCCGAGGCCGAAGCCGATGAGGACCTGGGGCGCGACGAGCCACCACCAGTCCGCCCCGGGCAGCAGCCCGAGCGCGATGAGCCCTCCCCCGACCGCCACCGTCCCGGCTGCGGCCGCGGCGGCGATGGGCAGGCGCTTCTCCAGCGGGCGGGCGAGGATCGCGGCGATCGGCATGACGCTGACCGCCAGCGCGGCGCCCGCGGGGCCGTAGCGCCACCCCTCGATGAGCATGACGACGAGGAGGAACAGGGCGGCGGTGAGTGCGGCGCTCAGGAGGGCGAGGGCGAGGAGCGGCGCGAGGGCCGGGCGACCGCGGCCGTCGTCGACGAGGGCGGTCGCGGCCGTGGGCGCGGTGGCCGCCGCGACGGGCGACGGGTCATACGGCCGGTCGGGCACCAACAGCCGCCCACCGTGCTCGGGGGCGCGCTGACCCGGCGGCATGTCGCGCGCGGGCTCGGCGGGACGAAACGCCGCGGTGGGCGGCACATCGTCAGCTTCGGCGGCCGGTGCTCGCCCGACGGCGAAGACGCCCAGCACCGCGACGAGTGCCAGCGGCGCCTGCAGCGCGAACATCGCCTCCCAGGAGAACGCCTCCGTGAGCACGCCGCCCGCCGCGGGGCCGAGCGCGGCGCCGAGCACGCCCGCGAGCGCCCACGTGCGCAGACCCGGAGACGGCGCGCCAGGGTCCTCCCCCGTGCGCATGAGCGCCAGCGCCGCCGCGATCACCGCCGCGCCCGCCACGCCCTGCGCCACCCGGCCCGCGATGAGCACGCCGAGCGACTCCGAGGCCGCGCACACCAGGCACGCCGCCGCGAAGACGACCAGGCCGATCACGTAGGCGGGACGCGGCGCCAGCCGGGCGGCCGGGACGGCGGCGACTGCGAGCGCGATGTTGAACGAGATCAGCACCCACGAAACGCCGGCCACCGAGGCGTCGAGCGCCCGCAGGATCTCGGGCAGGGCGAGCGTGACGACCGAGGAATCGGCCAGCACGAGGCCGGCCGCGATGGCGGGAAGGAGACGGCGCACGGCGGCTCAGCCGGCGGTCGGCTCGTCCTCGGGGACCAGGCCCTCGGCGACCATCGGGCGGCCGTCGAGGGTGTAGCGGACGTCGACGGCGTGGTGCTCGCGGTAGGTGCCGATGCCCCAGGCGCCGAGGAACCAGCGCCACGCGCCGAGCTTGCCCTCGTGCTTGAGCGAGCGGGTGAAGTGCAGGGCGTCGTCGCGCAGGTCGTAGTCGGTGCCCTCCTGCTGGGGCACGCCGTTGATGTACACGTCGAGGGGCGGCCGGACGTGCGGGGGGAGGCGGACGACGGAACCGGTCACGAGGGCGGAGGCTACCCAGCCTGGCACCTCGGCAGGTGCCGGTGGTCGCACTATCGTGCCCCGCCGTGTCCTCGTCTCCCGCCTACGCCCTGCGCCGCTCCGACCGCGCGCGGCGGGTGCGGGTCAGCGTCCGCGAGGACGGGATGGTCGAGGTCGTGCTGCCGCGGCGCGCACCTGAGAGGCTGGCTGACGAGGCGATCGTCGAGCTCGCCCCGTGGATCGCCCGCCGCCGCGCGGAGGTCGCGGCCGTCCGGGCGCGGCTCGCCGCCCGCGGGGACACCCTGCCGTATCTGGACGACACGCTGACGCTGCGCCGCGAGGCCGGGCGCACCCGCGTACACCGCCGGGGCGACACGCTCCTAGTCCCCGCCACAGACCCCGACCCCGCGATCGAGCGCTGGTACCGGCGCGCCGCGCGGACCGAGGTCGGGCCGCGCGTCGAGGAGGCCACGGCGGCGCTCGGGGTCGGCTTCGAGAAGATCACGATCCGCAATCAGCGCAGCCGCTGGGGCTCGTGCTCGGCGACGGGGGCACTGTCGTTCAACTGGCGGCTCCTGCTCGCGCCCGCCGAGATCCTCGACTACGTCGTCTGGCACGAGTGCTGCCACCTCGTGCACCTCGATCACTCCCCGTCGTTCTGGGGGCTGCTCGCCGCGCACCGGCCGGCCTACAAGGCCGAGCAGCGCTGGCTGCGCCGCCACGGCGCCACGCTCGTCCTCAGCCCGGGCTGAGCGCGCGCAACAGCGCCGCGAACGGCGTCTCGCCGTCCTGCTCAGACACGAGCCTGCGGCTGACCTTCCCGGTGTACGCCTCCATCGACCCGTCTCCGCGCACGTCGACCCCGCCGTGGGCGCGCGCCCGCCAGCTGCCTCCGGTGATCTCCCCGCGGGCGGCGACCTGCTGCTGCGGGCTGTAGCTGCGTGTCAGCGCGCGGGTCTCGTCGCGGCGCGCATCGGCGCTGGTCAGCGCGTCCTCGAGGATCGCGACCGCGTCCGCGGCGCTCTCCGCGCGGTGCTTGGTCACCTTCGAGCCGATCCGGATCGTCACCCGCCACCCCATGGCGGCGGACGTTAGAGCAGCGGCAGGGCGGCGTTCGCCGTCGGGCGAGGGACCGCGACGTGCTGGAGGGTGGGGAGGTCGGCGACGATCTCGCGCACGCCGTCGTGCGAGTCGGTCGTCAGGTGGCTGGAGATGCGGTGGAAGAGCCGTTGCGCTGCGGTGTTCGTGCCCTGCAGCAGGGCGGTGAAGTGCGTGATCCCCCGCGCCCGGGCCTCGCCGGCGAGCGTCATCCCGAGCAGCGTGCCCAGGCCCTGGCCCTGGAACCCGTCACCCACGGTGATCGCCACCTCGGCGTGGTCGGGGCGCTCCATGTCGCGCACGAAGCGCCCGACGGCGATCAGGTCCTCCTCGAGCCCCAGCGGACCCAGGATCTCGGCGATCACGACGATGGCGACATGGTTGATCTGATCGACCTCGGTGAGGTAGCGCAGCTCGGCGCCCGAGAACGACGGCTTGGGGCCCAGGAAGCGCTGGACGGTCGACTCCAGCGAGAGGTTGGCCAGGCCGCGCTGCAGCAGCACCTTGTCGTCCGGGCGGATCGGACGCAGGTGGATCGGGGTCCCATCGGGGAGGAAGGCCGGTTCCATCGTGGGTTGCATCATACAACCGGGACACCGGACGTTTGTCCGGCATCACCGATTCTCGTGATACCTGAGCGCTGCACCGGTCGAAGAAGTGGTCATGGCGACACCCGCCACATTCCGACGGTCGTGGTTCTGCCGCGACGAACTCGAGCACCAGCGCTTCATGGACATGAACGCGCGGCTGCTGCCTGTCAACACGAAGGTCATGGCCCTCGTGCTCGCCGCGATCTTCCCGGCGATCTTCTTCGGTGGCGACTTCCGCTCCGTCGGCCCCGCCGTGTTCGGGGTGCTGCTGTTCGGCGCGCTCCAGCGCGCGGCGATCCGGCTGCCGAACCCCCAGGTCGTCTGCTTCGGCGCCCTGCTCGGCGCCACGACGATGATCGTCATCGCCCTCTACTTCTACGGCGCGGCCGACTCGCCGGGCATGGCGCTCGTCGCCTGGCCCGTGGCGGGCATCGCCGGCCGGTACGCCCGTCGCGTCCTCGTCGTCGGCACCGCCTACACGTGCACGATCGCCGCGGCCGCGATCCTCATCGCCGAGCCGGGCATCCTCATGACCGACCCGCTGCACGTCACGCTCATCGTGACCGCGATCATCGCGTCGGCCAGCGTCGGAGCCGTCCTGCGCGACAGCGACATCGACAACCGCGGCGCGGCGATCCTCGACCCGCTCACGGGCATGCTGAACCGCCACGCGCTGAACACCCGCGTCCCGGAGATCGAGGAGCAGTCGCGCCTCACGGGCCGCCCGGTCGGCGTCATCGTCGCCGACCTCGACCACTTCAAGTCGGTCAACGACACGTACGGCCACGGCACCGGCGACGCGGTCCTGCGCGACGTCGCGTACGTCCTGCGCCGCGAGCTGCGCGCCTACGACCTCGCCTACCGCATGGGCGGCGAGGAGTTCGCCGTCCTGCTCCCCGGCGCCAGCGTCGTGGAGACCGGTCAGATGGCCGAGCGCCTGCGCGCCGCCGTCGCCTCCGACCAGATCGAGGGCCTCGACATCCGGATCTCCGTCGGCGCGGCCTGCACCGCCCCCGGCGAGGAGTTCGCCTGGAAGTCCCTCTTCGAGCGGGCCGACGCGGCCCTCTACGAGGCCAAGCG
>JAEMQS010000072.1 GCA_016463765.1 Solirubrobacteraceae bacterium
ACGCTCATCCCGGGCCAGGCCGAGTTCCTGGGCAACATGTACGCGTTCGGCGCGATGCTGTCGTTCACGATCGCGCACATCGCGCTGATCACGCTGCGCATCCGCCAGCCCGACGTGGCCCGCCCATACCGGGGGCCGGGGAACATCCGCATCCGCGGCCACGAGCTGCCGCCGACGGCGATCATCGGGGCGTTCGGGACCGGCACCGCCTTCGTCGTGGTGACCGTGCTCAATCCGGAGGTCGCGATCGCCGGTGTCCTATGGCTGGCGATCGGCGTCGGCGTCTACGTCGCGTACCGGCGCAACCAGGGCCTCGACCTGCGGAGCACCGTCAAGGTCGCGCTGCCGCGGCCGGTGACCGAGACGGAGGCCGAGTACGACTCGATCCTCGTCGCCCTGGAAGTCACCCCCGACTACGACCCCGATGCGCTCGCGACCGCCGTGAAGCTCGCCGCCCGACGCAGGCGCGGCATCTACGTGCTCGTGTCGATCACGGTCCCGGCCGTGTCGCCGATCGACGCCTCGCTGCCCGAGAAGGAGGCCCAGGCCCGGGCGCTCATCGAGCAGGCACGGCTCCAGGGAGGGCGACGGGTCACGGGGCGCTGGGTGAAGGTCCGGGCCGGCCAGGCCGGCCGCGCGATCGTCGACGAGGCCCGCACGATGCGCGCCCGCGCGATTGTCATGCCATTGCCGCCGCGGACGACGGGCGCGAGCGTGTTCGGCAAGACGCTGGAGACCGTGCTGGCCGAGCGGCCGTGCCGGGTCATCATCGAGTCCGAGCCCGATCCGGGGCGTCAGCGCACTCCGGTGTGAGCTGCCTGGTCGCGGGCGTCGAGTTCTTCGAGCACGGCGCGCACGACCTGCGGGTCGAACTGCGAGCCCGCGCACCGCGCAAGCTCCCGCAGCGCCTCTGTGGGATCGAGCGCGGCGCGATACGGCCGGTCGCTGACCATCGCGTCGAGCGCGTCACAGACGCCGACGATCCGCGCGCCGAGCGGGATCGTCGCTCCCGCGAGGCCGTCGGGATACCCGCCACCGTCCCAGCGCTCGTGGATCGCGCGCACGAGCGGGGCGACGGACGCGAGGAAGGGGATGCCCGCGAGCAACCGGCCGCCGACCTCACTGTGGGTCTTGACCTGCTCGAACTCCGTGGGCGTCAGGCGGCTGGGCTTGCGCAGCAGGTCGCTGGGGACGGCGATCTTGCCGATGTCGTGCAGCAGCGCGGCGTAGCGGACGTCGCGCAGCTCACGGCCGGTCATCCCCAGCCGGCGTCCCACGGACATCGAGAGCTCGACGACATCGCGCGCATGCTGCGCGGTGTACGCGTCCTTGGCCTCGAGCACGTCGACCAGGGTGCTGAGGGTCGTCGCGACCGTGCCCTCGATCTCCGCGGTGAGCTCGATGCGGTGCAGTGCCGCGCCGACCTGCGCGGCGACGACCTCGGCGAGGAGCAGGTCGTCCGGGTCGAGCGCGCCCGGTTCGACCTGCTCGAGGTTCAGGACGCCCCAGATCCGGCCATCGACGAGGATGGGGAGCGAGACCTCCGAGCCGGGGTCGGTCCGGGGGTCCCGGCGCAGGTAGTCGGGGTCGTGTCGGGTATCGGAGATGAGCGCGGGCTCGCCGGTGCGCGCCACCCGTCCGTTCACGCCGGAGGTGACCGGCTGCTCGAAGGCCAGGAACGCCGGATCCTGTGCGAGCGGCCCGGCCGCCGCCACGACGCGGAGCATGCGTCCCTCGAGGCGCTGGATGACGGCCAGGTAGAAGTCGAACGACCGGTGCAGCTCTCCGACGGCGCACTCGGCGATGGCCGCGCTCTCGGTGAGCGGGGCGAGCCGCACGGAGAGCCGGCTCGCGACGACGAGCCGCTCGTGTTGGCGCCGGGCGGCTGGGACCGGCCCGGGGGCGCGGGTGGTCCGCTTTGCCTCGTAGAGCCGCTCATCCGCGCAGGCGAGCAGCTCGTCAGGCGCGCTGCCGTCGACGGGCCACGACGCGACGCCGAAGCTCAGCCCGATGCGCCGGTCGAGGATCGCGACGGCTGCCCGGGCGCGCAGCGCGATATCTGCTGCCTCGGCGCCATCGGCGCCCGGCAGCAGGAGCGCGAACTCGTCGCCCCCGATGCGGAAGCTTGGATCGCCGCTCCGGCAGGTGTCGGCGAGCGCGCTCGCGACCGCGCGCAACACACGGTCTCCTTCGGCGTGCCCGGATGCGTCGTTGACGGACTTGAAGTGGTCCAGGTCAAGGAGGACCACGGCGAAGGACTCACCGGTCGCGCACGCCCGTCGCAGCCGCTCGTGGAACTCGCGGTGATTCAGCAGACCGGTGAGGGCGTCGCGCTGGGCCAGCTCAGCGCGCTCTTCCAGCAACGAGGCGTTCGCGAGGGCGAGGGCCGACTGCTGGGCGAGGCCGTCGAGCAGCTCCGCCGTGGACGGGTCGAGGATCCGGGCCGGGTCATCGGACAGCCGCAGCACGCCGACCCGCCGTCCCCGCGCGACCAGGGGGATGTCGTGCGGGGACGGGTCGGGGTCGGGGGCGGAAGGCAGGTGCAGGTCGGGCTTCAGCTCGGGGAACAGGCGCTCGGCGTGCTGACGCACGTGGTGGGCGGTCAGGTCAACGGTCTGCTGCGCGCAGATGTCACGCAGGGCGTCGAGCAGGGCGCGGCGTCGGGTGGCGGGAGACACTGCTCGACTCAGTCGGGCGGGGCGCTTCGCGTCTGCACGGCCCGGCGGTCCAGATCGTCTCGACACCCTGTCGACGACGAGGCAGGAGGGGTGGCGCGGCTTCGCGGACTACGCTTCCGAATCGTGCCTGACCCTGCCTCCGTCCATCGCGCCGGCACGCGCGTCATGTCCGTCGTCCTCGTCCTGCTCGGCGTGGCGCTGCTCGTGAGCACCATCGCCCGCGGCGGCGGGCCGCTCTCGGTCGGCGTCCTGTTCGGGCTGCTGCTCGGCGGGGCCGGGATCGCGCGCCTGTGGCTCGATCGTCAGCGAGACCACGGATGAGCGAGTCCGGCGGGCTCGGCCGCCGCTGGCTCGGCGCGCCCACGCTGTTCGCCGTCATCTGGACGTCGCTGGCCAGCGCGATCTATTTCTCGCTGGGCGTCATCGGCGAGCGCGCACTGGGTCTCACGCCGCTGGTCTTCCTCGTCGCCGGCCTGTTCTTCGCGCTGACGGCGATGACGTACGTCGAGGGGGCGTCGCTGCACCAGGAGCGCTCGGGCTCGACGGTCTTCGCCCGGTACGCCTTCAACGAGCTGTGGAGCTTCGTCGCCGGCTGGGCGATCCTGCTCGACTTCCTCATCCTCGTGGCGGTCACGTCGCTGTCGGCGACGAACTACCTCGCCGTGTTCTGGTCCCCGCTCGGAGGCGGCGCCGTCGAGTTCGCCGCGTGCGCGGCGATCATCGTCTACGTCGCCGTGCGCAACATCCGGGGCTTCAGCGCCACACGTGCGCGGCGCGTCGGGGCGCTCGTCATCGCCGACCTCGCGCTGCAGGGGCTGATCGTCGTCCTCGGCCTGATCCTGTTCTTCCAGCCTGACGTGCTCCTGAACCCGATCGAGCTCGGCACGTCCCCGGAGTGGGAGGACGTCGTGTTCGCCCTCACGCTCGCCACCGTGGCGTTCACCGGCCTGGAGTCGGCGTCGGGGCTCGCCGGGGAACTGCGCGTGGGACGGGCAGCGCTGCGCCGTTTGATCACCAGTGCGGCCGGCTCGGTCATCGTCATTTACACGGGCATCGCGCTCGTCGCCGTCACCGCACTGCCCATCGAGAACGGCCGCAGCCCGCTCGAGGACGAACTCGAGGCGCCGGTCATCGGTGTCGTCGAGGTCTTCGATCCGCCGTGGCTGGGCGAGGCGCTGATGTACATCGTCGCCGCGCTGGCGGCCGTGACCCTCGTCGCGGCCGCGAACTCCGCGATGCTCGGCCTCTCGCGGCTGGCGTACTCGCTGGCGACCAACCGCCAGATCCCCCAGCGTCTCGGGCGGCTGCACAGCACCCGCGCGACGCCGTTCATCGTCATCCTCATCGCCGCGGGCCTCGCGGTGCTCCTCGTGATCCCGCAGGATCTCGAGTTCCTCGTGGGCATCTATGCGTTCGGCGCGCTGCTGGCGTTCACGCTCGCGCACCTGTCGATCATCGCCCTGCGCTACCGCGAGCCGCGGCTCAAGCGTCCGTACCGCATCCCGCTGTCGGTCCGCGTGCGCGGAGGCGACCTCCCGCTGCCCGCCGTCCTCGGCCTGGCCGTGTCGGCCTGGCTGTTCCTGACGGTCGTCGTCTTCCATGACCCGGCCCGGTTCGTCGGGATGGGGTGGATGCTCGCCGGGCTCGTGATGTACGTCGGCTACCGGCGCTCGCGCGACATGCCGATCTTCGCCCGGGTGCAGGTCCCCGAGGCGGCGCTGCGCAGCGAGGTCCAGCGCGCGGAGTACGGGTCGATCCTCGTGCCGGTCTTCGGCAACGCCCTCGACGACGACATCGTCCAGACCGCGGGCCGCCTGGCGGCCGACGAGGGGGACCTCGACGACGGTCACGGCGCCACGATCGAGGCGATCTGGATCTTCGAGGTGCCGATGTCGCTGCCGATCGACGCGCGGCTGCCCGACGAGCAGCTCAAGCAGGCGCGCGCGGCGCTGGCCCGGGCGAAGCTCGTGGGTGAGGAGTACGACGGGGTCGAGGTGGCGACGGCCACCGTGCGGGCCAGGCGCGTGGGGCAGGCCATCGTCGAGGAGGCCCGCCGCCGCGGGGTGGAGGCGATCGTGCTCGCTGCCGAGGAGCCGTCGCGGATCCGTGGCGGCGCACGTTTCGGGGGGCGCGGCGGGCCGCTCGACAACTACGTCGGTGACGCGACGAAGTACGTCCTGCAGAAGGCGCCCTGCCGGGTGATTCTCACGGCGCCGCCGGCCGAGGTCGCGCCGCCGGACCCCGCAACGTGACCCGGGTCCGCCACGTACTAGAGTCCGGCGCATGCTCGTCTTGATCGTCGGCGCCGGGCGCGTCGGGTCCGCTGTGGCCCGGTCGGCTCTGGCTGCCGGTCACGAGGTCTCGGTCCTCGACGACGACCCGCTCAGCCACGAGCGGCTCGACGCCGGCATGGACTCCACCTGGGAGGAGGCCGGCGGCCGCTTCACCGTCGGCACCGCTCTGGAGATCGAGGCCCTCATCGCCGCGGGCATCGAGGAGGCCGACGTGTTCATCGCCTCCACCAACGGCGACAACACGAATCTCACGATCGCCCAGGTGGCACAGAAGCGGTTCGACGTCGACCGGGTCATCGTGCGCGTCATGGACCCGGCGCGGTCGGACTGGTACCGCGAGCAGGGGCTGAACACGATCTGCCCGACCAAGCATGCGATCGAGATGTTCAACGCGTCCCTGGGGCTGACCGCCTGATGTACGTCGTCATCGTCGGCGGCGGCAAGGTGGGCCTGAACCTGGCCCGCGAGCTGCTGCGCAGCAACCATGAGGTCACCCTCGTCGACCAGGACCGCGCGACGTACCTGCGCCTGGAGCAGGAGCTCGAGCACGTCGTGCAGTACGGCGACGGCACGGAGCTGTGGGTCCTCGAGCGCGCCGGGATCGGCCGCGCCGACCTCGTCGTGGCCGTCACCGGCGACGACGAGGACAACATCCTCATCTGCCAGGTGGCCAAAGAGAAGTACCTCTGCGAGCGCATCATCGCGCGCTGCAACAACCCGCGGAACCTCCAGCACTTCCGGCTGCTGAACATCCTGCCGGCGGTGAGCGCCACCGACCTCATCCTCAACCTCATCGAGCACGAGGTGCCCGGCCACGGCCTGGTGCACCTGCTCGACCTCCCGGACGAGCAGCTCGAGATCATCGAGGTCGAGGTCACGCCCGGCGCTCCGGCCGAAGGTCGCCGCGTCGACGAGATCGAGCTGCCTGACGGCAGCCTCATCATCTCCGTGCTGCCCTCGGGCGGCGGTGGGTTCGTGCCCAAGCCCGACACCGTCGTCAACGCCGGCGACGAGGTCCTCGTGGTCCTCGACCCGGGCCTCGAGGACACGATCACCTCGCAGTTCTCAGGAAACGGCGCACATGGCTGACCGGCACGTGGATGTCCTGCTCATCGGCGGCGGGGCGGCGAGCGCCAGCTGCGCTGAGACCCTGCGCGAGCGCGGCTTTGCCGGCAGCATCATGCTCGTCGGCCGCGAGCCCGACCCGCCGTACGAGCGTCCGCCGGGCAGCAAGGACTACCTCGCGGGGACGTCCGCGAAGGAGGACGCGTTCCTGCACCCGGCCGACTGGTACGCCGAGCACGACATCGAGCTGAAGGTCCGCACGAGCGTCATGAAGCTCGACACCGAGGCCAAGGAGGCGGCCCTCTCCACGAAGGAGACCGTCTCCTTCGAGCACGCGCTCATCGCCTCCGGCGCCAACGTACGCCGGCTGCCTGTGGACGGCTCGGACCTCGAGGGCATCCACTACCTGCGTGCGCTGCGCAACGCCGACGCGATCCGCGACGACACGGCCGACGCCGCGCACGTCGTGATGGTCGGCGGTTCGTACATCGGGTGCGAGGTCGCCGCGACGCTGACGTCGCTGGGCAAGACGTGCACGGTCGTCATGCAGGAGGACCTCCCGCTGTCGCGGGGCTTCGGCGAGACCGCGGGGCGCTTCTTCGAGGGGCTGCTGTCGTCGAAGGGCATCACGTTCATCGGCGGGGCCGAGGTCGCGCGCTTCGAGGGCGAGGGCGAACGCGTCGAGCGTGTCGTCCTGGCCGACGACACGGTGCTCGAGGCCGACGCGGTGATCCTCGGCGTCGGTGCGGTGCCGGACGTCATGCTCGCGCGGTCGGCGAAGCTCGAGCTCGGCGAGGGCGGCGGCGTGCTGTGCGACGACCGGCTGCGCACGAGCGCGCCCGGGATCTTCGCGGCCGGCGACATGTGCGAGTACGTCAGCGCCATTCACGGCCGGCACGTGCGGATCGAGCACTTCGAGGTCGCCGTCGCGCACGGAAAGACCGTCGCGGCGAACATCATGGGCGACGACGTCGCCCACACCGAGGTGCCGTACTTCTGGTCCGACCTCGCCGACTGGGCGACACTCGAATCGGTGGGACCCGCGCTCGACGGCTTCGACGACGAGGTCGTCCGGGGGTCGCTCGAGGACGGCGAGTTCACGCTGTGGCTGCTGCGCGAAGGGCGGCTCGCGGCCGCGCTGACCGTCGGCCGGGGCGACGACCTCGACCACGCACGACGGTTCCTCAGCGAGCACACGCCGCTGGCCGACCACCGGGCGGCGCTCGGTGACCCGGCCGCGGACCTCGCGGCGCTCTGACGCGGCGACCGGCGGGCGGTGCGCCCGCGCGACCAGCTAAACTCCCGCGAGCCGATTGCGGGATGGTGTAATTGGCAACACGCCAGTCTCTGGATCTGGAATTTGGGGTTCGAGTCCCTGTCCCGCAGTTATCGCGAGGCCGCCTACGGGGCGGCCTTCGTCGTTCCCGGGCGGGTCAGCCGGCGGCTGGTGAGCTCGATCGCATCGGGCTCCTGGTCGACGAGGACGAACCGGCGCCCCAGCCCAGCCGCCACGGCGCCGAGCGTCCCCGATCCGCAGAACGGATCCAGACACCAGCCGCCGGGCCGGGAGGACGCGGTGACGATGCGCCGCAGGACGCCTTCGGGCTTCTGGGTGGGGTAGCCGGTCCGCTCCCGGCTGGTCGTCCCGACGATGGTGTGCCACCAGACATCCGTGGGCAGCTTGCCGCGCGCCGCCCGTTCCGGGGTCTGCAGGCTGGGCGCCATGTACGGCTCGCGGTCGACCTCCGCGCTGTCGAACCAGTACCGCTCCGGGTCGCGGACGTAGACGAGGATGGTGTCGTGCTTGGCCGGCCACCGCTTGGTCGTGCGGGCGCCGAAGTCGTAGGCCCAGACGATCTCGTTGAGGAAGCACTCCCGTCCGAAGATCTCGTCGAGCAGCACCTTGGCGTAGTGGCTCTCGCGCGGGTCGAGGTGCAGGTAGAGCGTGCCGTGATCGGCGAGCAGGTCGCGGCACCGCTCGAGCCGCGGCCCGAGGAACGCGAGGTAGTCGTCGAAGGTGTCGGCGAACGCGCGGCGCACGACCTCCTCGGTGGCGTAGCGCCGCCCGGCAAACCCGTTGCGGTTGCCTTCCGGGTCGGCCCGCACGCGCACCGTCTTGCGGGTCTGCTCGCGGCCGGTGTTGAACGGCGGGTCGAGGTAGATCAGGTCGAACGCGCCGGCGGGCAGCCGTCCGAGCACGTCCGCGTTGTCGCCATGGACGAGCAGGTCGTCGTCCAGGGCGACGGGGTCCGCGAGTGCCGCGGCGGCGAGGGTCCGCATCGCCGGGACCCTACGCCGGACCGGGGCGGAAGGCGGATCAGCCGATCTTCACGAGGCGCTCGGTGGTCGCGGCACCCTGGCTGACCTGCACGCGCAGGGTCACGCCCCGCAACCTGCTCAGCCGGCGCTTGGCCTTCGCGGTCAGGCGGAGCGTCAGCGTCACCGGGCCGGCGGCTCGCGCGGTGGTGCGGCCGCGGGCCACGATCGTCGCGCCCTTCGCCTTCGATGCCGACGCCGCGAGCACCCGCAGGTCCGCGCCGCGCAGCTTCAGACGGCGGGCCACCGGCGCGGGCACGGTGGCGGAGGCGTCGACGCGTCCGGCCGCGGGGACCTCGACCGTGAACGTCACACCGCGGCGCAGCGCGGCTCGGGTCGTGCGCGACGGGAGGCGGAGTTCCAGCGCTTCCGCACCCGGGACAGCCGCCGTTGTGCCCTGGGCGCCGCTCGGCGCGGCGGAACCGGAACCGGAGCCGGGCCCGGGGGCGGTGGTGCCCGGCTGGGCGCCGGCGGTGGCCGCCCAGACTGCCGGATCGGCGCCGCCGAGGTGCGGCGCCTTCCCGGTGGTGCTGATGACGCGCGGCGGGGAGCTCAGCGAGCAGGTCGGCGTGCCCGCCGCGAGATTCGGTGCGCCGGCGACCTTCACGCCCTCGTCGTCGTGCCAGGCGACGAGCGTGCCGTCGTAGGAGAACGTGACACTGCCCGCGGAGCCCACCGTCGGCAGGCTGCAGATGCTCTGCACGTCGCCGGGGATCGCGCCGGTGTGCTGCCCGACGTAGATGCCGTTGGCCGGGTCGCCGCTGGTCCGCGAGTACCACTCGAGCGCCACCTGCCGCCCGGTGGCCGCGACCTCCGCGCGCCGCCAGTTGACGTTGTTGTCGGGTCCGCTGATCCATCCCTGGTAGCTGTTCGTGAACGGCGCCTCGGCGACGTCGGGCTGCACGAACAGGCTTCCGCCGGAGTCCGACGAGATCACCCGCGTGCCGTAGAAGGTGGGGAAGTAGGCGTCGGACTGGCCCTGGGGGTTCGTCGGGTAGGCGCCCTGCTGATCGGAGAACGTGAGCCAGTAGCCGCGGTGCAGCGTCCGGCATGCGAAGCCGCAGTAGGAGTAGCCGAACGCGACGGCCTTGCTGTTCCAGTCCATGTCGAGGCCGATCGGGTACACCGGGGCGGTCGCGCCGGAGTAGACGGGCAGGACGTTGCCGACCTGCCGCTGGCCGTCGCCGCCGAAGCGGTAGAGGACGGGGCGGCTGCCGCCCAGGAACTGCTCCCGCTTGACGGCGACCGTCGCGCCGTCCGGTCCCTGCGACGGGACCTGGAAGGGCATGTCGGCGGTCCCGGTCGTCGTGATCTGGCGTTTCTGGGTGCCGTCGGCGGACGCGAACCACAGATCATGGCCGTCGATATAGGCGACGGTGGGGGTGGCGGCGAGCGCGGCCGGCGCGCCGATGGCGGCGGACGCGGCGGCGATCACGAGGGCGGTCATGCGGGTGCGGTGGCTCATGACCCGCAACCTAGATCCGCGGGTGACCCCTGCCATCAGGGGTCACCCCAGGCCGAACCCCTGATGTTTCTCAGGCGGCGGAGGGCGCCGGGATCGCCGCGGTGGCCGTGCGCGGCGACGGCACCGCGAGCGCCGCGAGGAAGGCGAGGCCGACGGCAACGGCACTCACGGTGAACCCCGTGGTGAACCCGACGCCGAGCGGGAGCCCGGTCGACGCGACGTTCGCCGCCAGCACGCTCGCGAGGATCTGGGCGCCCAGCGAGCCGCCGACCGTCCGCGTGATCGTGTTCATCCCCGTGGCCGCGCCGGTCTGGCGGGCGGGCACGAAGCTCACGATCAGGTTCGCCATCGAGGCGAACGACATCCCGATGCCCGCGCCGAGGAGCGCGGCCGCGAGGTAGAGGTCGATCCGCTCGCTGTGGGCGACGGCCAGCAGCAGGAACGAGAGCGACGCGAGCGCGGTCCCGATCACGAGCGGCACCTTCGCGCCGACCTTCTCGGTGAGCCGCCCGGCGATCGGGCTGACGAGCAGCATCATCACGGTGGTCGGCAGCATGAACAGCCCCGACTGGGTGACGCTGGCGCCGAACCCGTAGCCGGTCGACTCGGGGAGCTGCGCGAGCTGCGGGATCAGGACGAACGACCCGAACATGCCGAAGCCCAGGAGCAGCCCGGTGAGGTTGGTCGTCCACACGCCGCGCTGCTGGAGCATCCGCATGTCGATGAGCGGCTCGTCGGCGCGTAGTTCGTTGCGGGCCCACAGCCCGGCGAGGACGGCGGCGAGGCCCATCATCCCGAGGAACGCGGGGGAGAGCCAGCCCCAGTCCGATGCGCGGCTGATGCCGTAGAGCAGGGTCACGAGCCACCCGGAGAGCAGGAACGCGCCCGTCCAGTTGATGCGGCCCGGCGTCTTGATCGGCGATTCCGGCACGAAGCGGACGGCCATCGCGAACGCGATCGTGATGGCGACGAGCGGGAACCAGAACAGCCAGTGGTAGGAGAGCCCGTCGACGATCGGGCCCGCGAGCACGATGCCGGCGCCGGCGCCGATGCCCATGATCGCCGACACCATCGCGATGCCCGTCGGCACGCGGGCGGCGGGGAACTCGTCGCGGATGATCCCGAAGGAGAGCGGGAACACCGCACCGCCGACGCCCTGGATGAGGCGGCCGGCGATGAGCATCTCGATCGAGCTGGCCAGGGCGGCGACGAGCGTGCCGAGCCACAGGCCGCCGAGGGCGACGAGCAGCATGCGCTCCTTGCCGAACATGTCGCCGAGGCGGCCGAGGATCGGCGTGGCGACCGACGCGGAGAGCAGGAAACCCGTCAGCACCCACGTGACCATGCTCGTCGTGGTGCCGAGCTCGCGCTGGATCTCCGGCAGCGCCGGCGAGACCATCGACTGGAGCAGGGTGAACGCGATGGCGCCGGTGGCCAGGGCGAAGAAGGTGAGGCCGTAGTGGCTGCGGGGCTTGGGCATGTGCGGCGGGGAGGGTCGTATCCGGAGTAGAGACTCCGCTTTCTCGAACACGCTAGCAGCAAGCGGAGGAGGGGTTCCGCTTTCCGGCTAGAATCGGTGGACGATGCCCACATCGCCATCCGAGACCGCGCCCCTGCGGCGCGACGCGCAGCGCAACCTCGAGCGCATCCTCGACGCGGCGCGCGACGCGTTCGCCGAGGACGGCGTCGAGGCGGGCGTCGACGACATCGCCCGGCGCGCCGGGGTGGGCGTCGGCACGCTGTACCGCCGCTTCCCCACGAAGGAGGCGCTCATCGACGCCGTCGTCGATCGCCGCGCGGACGAGATCGCCGGGCTGGTCGCCGAGGCGGAAGCCGAGGACGACCCGTGGGAGGGCTTCGTCCTGCTCCTCGGCGGGCTCCTGGAGCGCCACGCCCGTGACCGGGGGTTCAAGGCCCTCGTCGCCGACCGCATGGCGGCGACCGGCCGTCCGTCGCTGCGCGAGCGCCTGCGCCCGCAGCTCGTCCGCATCCTCACCCGCGCGCAGGACGCCGGCGCGCTGCGCGACGACATCACGGTCGAGGATCTCACGGTGCAGGTCTGGGGCGCGGGCCGCGCCGTCGAGATCACCGGCGACATCGCCCCGGACTACTGGCGCCGTCACCTCGCCATCCTGCTCGACGGGCTGCGGGCCCCGCGGGCCACGCCGCTTCCCGGGCCGCCGCTGACCGAGACCGAGGGCGAGGCGCTCACCGCCGCCTGGACCGCGGCATGCCGGTCGGGCCGCTGATCGAGCTGCGCACCGAGCGCCTGCTGCTGCGCCGGCCCGTCGCGGCCGACCTCGAGCCGTTCGCGCTCATGTGCGCCGACCCGGAGGTCATGCGCCACATCGGGCTGGGCCGCCCGATCGACCGGGCCAGCGCCGAGCTCGGGTTCGCCACGCTCCTCGAGCGGTGGCGCCAGGACGCCGCGGGGCTGTTCACCGCGGAGGAGGCCGCCACCGGGGCGTACCTCGGCTTCATCGGCACGGCGCCCGTGCCCGCGCACAGCGTCGAGGGCGGCGCCACCGAGATCGGCTGGCGTCTGCGGCGCGCGGCGTGGGGCCAGGGCTACGCGACCGAGGGGGCTCGCGCCGTCGCCGCCGACGCGGCGGACCGTCTCGGCCTGACGCGCATCGTCGCGCTGATCCGTCCGGCCAACGACCGGTCTCGCGCGGTGGCCGCCAAGCTCGGCCTGGAGGAGACCGGCGAGGGGAAGGGGCCGCGGGGGGAGACGGTCGTCGTCTACGCCGGGGCGCCCTAGGCCGCGGCCTGCTCCATCCAGTCGCGGTAGAGGCGCCAGTACGCGCCCTCGGCGTCGAGGAGCTCGTCGTGCGTGCCCTGCTCGACGATCTTGCCGTGCTCGAGGACGACGATGCGGCCCGCCTGGCGGATGGTCGACAGGCGGTGGGCGATCACGATCGACGTCCGGCCGGCCAGCAGCCGGCGCAGGCCCTGCTCGATCTTCGTCTCGGAGTGCAGATCCACGTTCGACGTGGCCTCGTCGAGGATGAGGATGCGCGGGTCGGCCACGAGCGCGCGGGCGAAGGCGAGCAGCTGGCGTTGCCCGGCCGACAGCTGGACGCCGCGCTCGCCGACCTCGGTGTCGTAGCCGTGCTCGAGCTTGGTGATGAAGTCGTGGGCGCCGACGGTGCGCGCGGCGTCGTGGACCTCCTCCTCGGTCGCCTCGGCGCGCCCGAAGGCGATGTTGTCGTAGACGGTGCCGCTGAACAGGAAGCCCTCCTGCGGCACGATGCCGAGCTGACCACGCAGGGACGACGAGGCGACGTCGCGCAGGTCGTGGCCGTCGACGAGCACCGCACCGGAGGTGGGGTCGTAGAACCGCGCGACGAGCTTGGCGAACGTCGACTTGCCCGCGCCGGTCTCGCCCACGAGGGCAACGGTCTGCCCCGGCGGGATGTGCAGGGAGATGCCGTCCATCGCCGGCGCGTGGTCGGGCTCGTCGGCGCGGTACTGGAATGTCACGTCGCGGAACTCGATCTCGCCCCGCAGCGTCGGCAGCACGAGCGCACCGGGCTTGTCGACGAGGTCGGACTCCTCGTCGAGCAGTTCGAAGATCTTGTCGAGCGCCGCCATGCCCGCCTGGTACGTGGTGTAGAGCTGCGAGAGCTGCTGGATCGGGTCGAAGAAGCCGTTCAGCGCCCCGATGAACGCGACGAGCACGCCGATGCTGATGTCGCCCTGCACCGCCTGCGACCCGCCGACCAGGATCACGGCGACGGTGGCGGCCGAGCCGACCATCTCGACCGCGGGGAAGTACGCGGCGTTGAGGTTGACCGTCGTCATGTTCGCGTCGCGGTTCTGGCCGTTCAGCCCGGAGAACTCGCGGACGTGCCGGGGCTCCTGACCGAAGGTCCGCACGACGCGGATGCCCGACAGCGTCTCCTGGAGGTAGGCGGTGATCGAGCCGATCGTCTCGCGCGTCCGGCGGTACGCATCGGCGCTGATGATCCGGAACGCCAGCGACGCGATGAGCATGATCGGGAAGATCAGGAAGACCATGAGCGCCAGCTGCACGTCGAGGAGCAGCAGGATGACCATCGTGCCCACGAGCGTCAGCGTCGCCTGGAACAGCGTGGTGACCGAGTCGGTCACGAGCGAGTCCAGCGCCTGGACGTCGTTCGTCAGCCGGCTGATGAGGACGCCGGCGCGGCGGCGCTCGAAGAAGCCGACGGGCATCGTCTGGAGGTGGGCGAACATCCGCAGGCGCAGGTCCTGCAGCGCGCGCTGGCCGACCCAGCCGGTCAGATAGGTCTGCAGGTACGTGGCCAGCCAGTAGATGACGGCGGCGGCGACGAACGCGCCGGTGACCAGGTAGAGGACCTGCTCGTCCTTCGCGGTGATGCCCTTGTCGATCGCGACGGCGACGAGCGGCGCGGGGGCCAGCGACGCGGCGGTCGCGAAGATGAGCGCGCCGAACATGAGGATGACCTTCGCCCGGTAGGGGCGCAGGAGCTGGAGCAGCCCACGGAGCTTCGTGCCGCGACCACCGGTCTGGCGCCACCGCCGCCGAATGTCAGACCATCGAATCATGGGAGCCGCCAGCCCGGGAGAAGGAGCCCCTGGGCGAGTTCTCCCAATGACATCCGAGGCCTCTGGCCGAGCGATGTCACGGTCACAACCCGGCCACTTCCGGTTCCGCCGGCTTGCGGTTGAGGAAGACCTGGTCGGGCAGGCCCTTCTCGACGATCTCGCGATACAGGGCGTTGTGCTCGAGCAGCTCGTCGTGCGTGCCGTGGCACACGAGCTCGCCGTCTTCGAGCACGGCGATCTCGTCGGCCAGCGCGATCGTCGACAGGCGGTGGGCGATGATGAACGTCGTCCGCCCCTGCATCGCCTCGCGCAGGGCGAGCTTGATCTGCTGCTCGGTCGACGCGTCGACGGCCGACGTCGCGTCGTCGAGGACGAGGATCCGCGGCTCGGCCAGCAGCGCACGGGCGATGGCGACGCGCTGGCGCTGGCCGCCCGAGAGGGTCAGGCCACGCTCGCCGACCCGGGTCTCGTACCCGTCCGGCAGACGGTCGATGAACTCGGCGGCCTGCGCGCGGCGTGCCGCCTCCTCGACCTCGGCGTCCGTGGCGTCGGGGCGCGCGTATGCGATGTTCTCGCGCACCGTGGCGCTGAACAGGAACGGGTCGTCGTCGACCACCGCGATGTCCGCACGCAGCGCGTCGATGTCGACCTCGCGGACGTCAGCGCCGTCGATCAGGACCGCACCCGCGGTGGGGTCGTACAGCCGCGGCAGCAGGGCGACGAGCGAGGTCTTGCCCGATCCCGTGCCCCCGACGAGCGCGATCGTCGTGCCTGCCTCGACGGTGAGGTCGACGCCCTGCAGCGCGGGCGCCGTGCCCCGCTCCGGGTCGTAGTCCAGCGTGACGCCGCGCAGCTCGACGCGGCCCGCGCCTTCGGGCAGCGGCGGCGCACCCGCGGGCGTCGTGATGCGCGGCTCGCGGTCGAGGATCTCGAAGAGCCGTGCGCCCGAGGCCACGGCGCGCTGGGCCATGCCGAGCGCCATGCCGAGCATCCGCATCGGGCCGAGCAGCGTGACGAGGTAGGTGTAGAACGCCGTGAAGTGGCCGAGGCTCATCGAGCCGTTGATGACCTGGGTGCCGCCGAAGACCAGCAGCAGCGCCAGGCCGAGCTGGGGGAGGAACCCGATCAGGGGCTGGTAGAAGGCCCGAAGGCGCGTCGCGTACATCGACTGGTCGAAGACGCGGCCGACGGCGTGCTCGAACCGTGCCTGCTGGCGGTCCTCCCGCGCGAACGCCTTGACGATCCGCACGCCGCCGATGGTCTCCTCGGCCTCGGCGGTCGTCTCGGCGAGCCGCTGCTGGACCTCCTGCTGCGCCGGGCGGGCGATCCGGCCGTACCGGAACGCGATCCACACCACGAAGGGGACGGGGACCAGGGAGACGGCGGCGAGGGCCGGGTCGATGACGAACATCGCGACGGCGGTGAAGACGATCGTCAGCGCGGACTGGGTGATGAAGATCAGGCCGTACCCGAGGAAGAACCGGACGGCCTGGAGGTCGACCGTCGCGCGGGACATGAGCTGGCCGGTCTGCTGGCGATCGAAGAACCCGAGCTCGAGGCCCTGCAGGTGCGTGTACACGCGCTGGCGCAGATCGAACTCCACGCCGAGGGAGACGCGCCCGGCGATGAGCCGCCGGATGACCGTGAGGATCCAGCGGCCGAACGCCGCGCCCAGGATGAAGAGCCCGAAGGTCCGCACCTTGTCGGCGTCGCCCTCCTGGATGGCGGTGACGACGGCGCCCGTCAGCGCGGGAATCGCGACGGTGAAGCCCATCGCGGCCATCGCGAAGAGCAGGGAGGCCCACACGCCCACTTTGTGCGGGCGCAGGAAACCGAGAAGACGCCAGAAGATCGCCATGCCGAAGGCAGTCTAGTTGCTCATGCAACAACACGACGCCGCCTGGCGCCGAAACGCGAACGGGCGCCCTGAGGCGCCCGTTCAAGACTGCACGTGTTGGCGTGGGTGCTAACTGGCGCGCGCGACGTGGCGCATCGCGAGGCCCGTGCCGAGGAGCAGCGCGCCGGCCAGGGCGATGATGACCTCATCGTCACCCGTGAAGGGCAGCGTCTCCTGGGTGGGCTGCGGGGCGGCCGCAGCGGTCGGAGCCGCGGATTCGCCGGCCACGGCGGGCTCCTCTTCGGTCTCGGTGGTCTCGGTGACCGTGTCCTGGACCTGGCCGCTGTCGTCGCCATAGCCGTCCTGCGTAGCGTCCTGGGCCACGGCGGCGCCAGGCAGGGCCAAGAGGGCCACGATGGCAAGGACGATGATGCGATGGAGGTTCATAAGAACGGTGTTCCCTTCGGAGGTCTCCC
>JAEMQS010000174.1 GCA_016463765.1 Solirubrobacteraceae bacterium
CCGTCGGTCTCCGGCGTGGCCACGGCGACGACGATCCGGTCGAACCGCTCCTGCGCGATGGCCTCACGAAGCGCGTGGCGGACGGTGCGGCCCCGCTCGATGCGGGTGTCGACGGCGATGCCCTGCGTGGCGGCGCGCTGCTCGATCGCCTCGAAGACCGGCATGGCCGCCAGTGCCGCCCCCGGCATCGCCGCGGTGAGCGGGAGGTCCAGCGGCACGGGCGCGAGGTACGCCGGGACGAGGACCGCGTCCTCCGCGCGGGCGAGGCGCAGGGTCGCGTCGAGCGCGCGCTGCGACACCGCCGAGCCGACAAAGGGAAACAGGATCCGGTGGGCGGCCGGGTCCAGTTCGGCCGCCCGCCGCCGCCGGAGCAGCAGGACGGCCATGACCGCGACGGCGATCGCCAGCGGGATGGCGACGAGCTCCAGCAGCGTCATGTCGAGCGCTCCTCACGGTGCGAGCGGTCGGCCACGATCCGCACGTCGATGCCGGGCAGCGCGCGCACCAGGCGCATCGGCAGCGGTTCCGTGAGGCGCCGCGCGCCGGTCCGGCGTGCCGGGACGCCCATCAGGACGTAGGTCGTCCCGCGCTCGGCGGCCACGCGCTTGACGGTCTGCACGACGTCGTCACCGGGCTCGACGAGCAGGTGCGCGCCGAGCACCGACGCCAGCCGGCGTAGTGCCTCGAGCTGTTCGCGCTGCACGTCGTCGGGCTCACGGCCCGCGGGCGCGACCCACAGCAGGTCGAGCTCGGCGCCCAACCGCTGGGAGGACCGGAACGCACGGCGGACCACGCGCTGCGACCGCGGGCTCGGGGTCACGAGCGCCAGCAGCCGCTCGCCCACGGCGACCGCGGCCGGGCTCGTCTTCATCCGGTCGTCACGCGTCGCGGAACGGACGGGCCGGTCGACGAGCAGGCGCTTCTCCTGCACCTCCTCGGCGACCTGCCGCAGCGCGACCTCCCGCAGCGCCGCGAGGTGCTCGGTCTTGAAGAACCCGTTCAGCGCGGCCGCCACCCGCTCGGCCGGATAGACCTTCCCCGCCTGGAGCCGCGCGATGAGCTGGTCGGGCGGCAGATCGATGAGCAGGACCTCGTCGGCGTCGGCGAGCACCCGGTCGGGCAGGGTCTCCCGCACCTTCACGCCGGTCAGCTGCTGGACCTGGTCGTTCAGCGATTCGAGGTGCTGGACGTTGACCGTCGACCACACGTCGATCCCCGCGGCGAGCACGGCGTCCACGTCCTGCCAGCGCTTGGCGTGCTCCACACCGGGCGCGTTGGTGTGGGCCAGTTCGTCGATGAGGCAGAGCTCGGGCCGGCGCTCCAGTACGCCCGGGAGGTCGACTTCGTCGAGCGTGCGGTCGCGGTACGTGATCCGCCGGTGCGGCACACATTCCAGCCCTCGGGCCTGCTCCTCGGTCTCGGCCCGGCCGTGCGGTTCGAGGTAGCCGATCACGACATCGCGGCCGCTCGCCTGCTCCGCGCGCCCGTCGGCGAGCATGCGGAACGTCTTGCCGACGCCCGCGGCCATGCCGAGGTAGATGCGATGCCGGCCACGCGCCACGTGTCGATCATGCCCCGAGCAGGTTGTGCACGACGAGGTCGATGAGCTTGATCCCCACGAACGGGGCCGCGATACCGCCCAGGCCATAGACCAGGAGGTTGCGCCGCAGGAGCGCCGTGGCGCCCGACGGCTTGTACCGCACGCCCCGCAGCGCGAGCGGCACGAGCAGCGGGATGACGATCGCGTTGAAGACGATCGCGCTGATGATCGCCGACTGCGGCGTGCCCAGGCCCATGATGTTCAGGGCATCCAACGGACCGGTCTCCTCGCCGGCCGCGGCGTACGTGGCCGCGAAGATCGCCGGCAGGATCGCGAAGTACTTGGCGATGTCGTTGGCGATGGAGAACGTCGTCAGCGCGCCCCGGGTGATGAGCAGCTGCTTGCCGACCTCGACGATCTCGATGAGCTTCGTCGGGTTGCTGTCGAGGTCGACCATGTTCCCCGCCTCGCGGGCAGCCTGGGTGCCCGTGTTCATCGCGACGCCGACGTCGGCCTGCGCGAGCGCGGGCGCGTCGTTCGTCCCGTCGCCGGTCATGGCGACGAGCCGGCCCTGCTCCTGGTGCTCGGCGATGAGCGCGAGCTTGCGCTCGGGGGTCGCCTCGGCAAGGAAGTCGTCGACGCCCGACTCCTCGGCGATCTTCGCGGCGGTGAGCTGGTTGTCCCCCGTGACCATCACCGTGCGGATGCCCATCGCGCGGAGCTGGTCGAACCGCTCGCGCATGCCGTCCTTGATGACGTCCTTGAGGTAGACGACCCCGAGGACCTGGCTGTCGCGCGCAACAGCCAGCGGGGTGCCGCCCTCGCGGCCGATGCGGTCGAGCTCCTCCCGCAGCTGCGGCGGTGTGCTGCCGCCCTCCTCGCCGATCCAGCGCTGGATGGCGTCACCCGCGCCCTTGCGCAGGCGGTGGCCGTCGACATCGACCCCGCTCATGCGGGTCTGCGCGGTGAACGGGACGAACTCGGCCTCGTGGCCGGCCAGTTCGCGCTCGCGGACCCCGTAGTCCTTGGCGAGGACGACGATCGACCGTCCCTCGGGCGTCTCGTCGGCCAGCGACGCGAGCTGCGCCGCCTCGGCGAGGTCCTGCTCGGTCACCCCCGGCATGGGGTGAAACGACGCGGCTTGGCGGTTGCCGAGCGTGATCGTGCCGGTCTTGTCGAGCAGCAGGACGTCGACGTCCCCGGAGGCCTCGACGGCGCGACCGGACAGCGCGAGGACGTTGCGGCGCACGAGCCGGTCCATCCCGGCGATGCCGATCGCCGAGAGGAGCGCGCCGATGGTCGTCGGGATGAGCGCGACGAGCAGCGCGATGAGCGTCACGGTGGAGATGGTCGTGCCCGCGAAGTCCGCGATCGGCCGCAGCGTCACGACGACGACGACGAAGATGGCCGTGAGTGCCGCGAGCAGGATGCCGAGGGCGATCTCGTTCGGCGTCTTGCGCCGCGACGCCCCCTCGACGAGGCCGATCATCCGGTCGATGAACGAGGAGCCCGGCTCCTGGGTGATCTCGACGACGATGCGGTCGCTGAGCACGCGCGTGCCGCCCGTGACCGCGCTGCGGTCGCCGCCCGCCTCGCGGATGACCGGGGCCGACTCGCCGGTGATGGCCGACTCGTCGACCGACGCGATTCCTTCGATGACGGTGCCGTCACCGGGGATCGCCTGGCCGGCCTCGACGACGACGACGTCGCCGGGACGGAGCGTCTGCGCGGGCACCTCGGTCCCGTCGCGCAGGATGGCGGTGGTGGTCGCCCGCATGGCCCGCAGCGTCGCCGCCTGCGCCTTGCCGCGGCCCTCGGCCAGCGCCTCGGCGAGGTTGCCGAAGATAACCGTGAGCCACAGCCAGATCGCGACGGTGAGCGTGAACCACCCCGGGTCGGTGCCGGTGCCGGACAGCCACACGAAGGTCGTGATCGCCGCGCCGATCTCGACGACGAACATCACCGGGTTGCGGACCATCGCCCGCGGGTCGAGCTTGCGCAGGCTGTCGAGCAGCGCGGGACCGAGCGGCAGCGTCATCGGGTCTCCTCATCGAGGGCGAGGTTCAGCGTCAGGACGTTCACGCCGGGCTCGCCCATGAAGCCGAGGGCCCGGCCGGCGGTGTGCTCGTCGATCAGGTCGGCGACCCGGTCAGGGGACAGGCCGCGCTCGCGGGCCACGCGGCGCGCCTGGATCTCGGCGTTCTCGGGTGAGATGTGGGCGTCGACACCGGACGCCGACGTGGTCACCGCGTCGGGCGGGATGTCCTCGACGCTGATGCCCTCACGCTCGGCGTAGACGGCGGCGGCGTCGGTGAGCTGGTCGGCGAGGGCCTGCTGGTTGGGGCCGAGGTTGTTGAAGCCCGTCGCGTCGGCGGCGTAGTCGGTCGCCGACGGACGGCTCTGGAAGTACCGCACGTCGCCATCGAAGTCCTGCCCGATGAGCTCGGACCCGACGGTCTCGGCGTCGCGTTCGATCTGCGATCCGTTCGCCTTCCCGGGCATGGTGACCTGGGCGATGCCGGTGATGGCGAGGGGATAGGCGAGGCCGCACAGCGCGGTGAAGAGCACGACGGCGATGAGGGCGGCGCGGAGGTCAGTTCGCATCAGAAGAGCCGATCGGTCAGGCCCTGGGCCACCGGCCCGAGCAGGAGGGCGGGGACGAACGTCAGGAGGGC
>JAEMQS010000175.1 GCA_016463765.1 Solirubrobacteraceae bacterium
CGGGCGCGCTCCTCGTCGCGGCGCGCGCCACCGAAGGCGGCGTCGAAGCCGTGCTCCTCGATCGCGTCGAGCAGCGTCGTCGTCTGCAGGCGGTTGCGCGACGCGCCCACGCCCGTCTCCTCGGTCACGCGGCCGGCGTCGATCGACTCCTGCACGCTCGCGACGATCAGCCGCTCGCCCAGCTCGGCGACCCGCCGGTCGCGGTACTCGATGACCTCGGGGAAGTTGTGCCCCGTGTCGACGTGCATGAGCGGGAACGGGAACTTCCCGGGGCGGAAGGCCTTCTCCGCCAGGCGCAGCAGGACGATCGAGTCCTTGCCGCCGCTGAAGAGCAGCACGGGCTTCTCGAGCTCCGCGGCGACCTCGCGCATGATGTGGATCGCCTCGGATTCGAGCGCGTCCAGATGGGTCAGCGTCCTGCTCATGCGGGTGCCACCGCCTCTCGGGTGGGTTGGGGTGCGGGGGGACGAACGCGGTACACGATCGCCGCGAAGAGACCGACGGCCAGCGGGATGCCGACGATGGCCGCGACCGGCACGTCGACGCCGGCCTTGCTCATGACCGCCAGGGCCGAGCCGAGCAGCACGCAGCCGAGCACCGGCCGCAGGCCGTTGGCCGGCACGCGCTGCATGAGCCAGGTGCCGAACCAGACCCCGGGGATCGAGCCCGCGAGGATGTTCGCGGTGAGCACGAGATCGACGTTGCCGCTGGCGAAGTGCGCCAGGCCCGCGACCCACAGCAGCACGGCGGCGTGGAAGACATCCGTGCCCACGACGCGGTGCGGGGTCATGTGGAAGATGAGGATGAGCGCCAGGCCGATGAGCGCGCCCGAGCCGACGCTCGTGAGCCCGAGCAGCACGCCGATGACCGCGCCGATGCCGATGGCCAGCGCCTTGGTGCCGCGGCTCAGCTCGACGGTGTCGCGCTCGCGGGCGATGAGCTTCGTGAGGAAGAGCGCGCGGAACAGGATCGCCAGCGCGACGACGAGCAGCATGCTCGCGACGAGCGTGAGCAGGATGGGGTCGAAGTCCTCGCCGTACGCGCCGTGCAGGCGGTCCAGGGCGTAGACGCCGACCAGCGAGCCCGGCACCGAGCCGACGGCCAGCCAGATCGAGAGGCCCATGTCGACGGTCCCGGCGCGCAGGTGGCGCCAGCCGCCGACGGTCTTCGTGATGGCGCCGTACGCGAGGTCGGTGCCGATGGCGACCACCGGCTGCACGCCGGCGCCGAGGATCAGCAGCGGCGCCATGAGCGAGCCGCCGCCGATGCCGGTCATGCCCACGAGCACGCCGACGCCCAGACCGAACAGGACGATCAGCGGGTCCATCGGGTCAGCCGATCTCCTGCACGTGCAAGCCGCACTCGGTCTTGTCCTGCCCGGCCCAGCGGCCCTCGCGCCCGTCGCCCGGCTGCGTGCACGGCGCGCACCCGATCGACGAGTAGCCCTGGTCGTGGAGCTCGTGGTAGGGCAGATCGCGCGCGGCGATGTGCGTCCAGAGGTCCTTGTCCGTCCAGTCCGCGAGCGGGTTGTACTTCGGGATGCCGCGCTTCTCGTCCCACTCGAGCTTCTTCGCGTTCGCGCGGGTCGGCGACTGCTCGCGGCGGATGCCCGTGATCCACGCCGTCGCGTCGCTCAGCGCCCGCTCGAGCCCGGCGACCTTCTCCGAGCCGCAGCAGTCCTCCGGACCGGTCCACGGGTTGCCCGGCCGCGAGGCGTCCTCGACGTCGACGTGCACGCCGAAGCGGTCCTCGAACGCCTTCCAGGCGGCGAGGGTCTCCGGGAACAGCACGCCGGTGTCGATCGTGACGATGCGCGTCTGCGGCGCCACGCGCGACACCGCGTCGACCAGGACGCTCTCCTCCTTCTGGAAGGAGCAGAGGAGGACGAGGCCGGCGCCGTGCTGCTCGCCGGCATGGCGAAGCACGGCGTCGACATCGAACGCCTCGAGGTCCGGCAGGTCGGTGGGGCTCAGACCGCGCACTCGCCCTCGCCGCGCTGCACCACGAAGGGCACGTCGCGGTTCCAGTCGATGAACATCTGCATCGTCTCGACCGAGAAGTCGACGGCGATGGAGAGGTCGCGGACCTCGTCCTCGAAGCGCTTGGTCCCGATGCGCTCGGCGTACTGGTTGAACGTCTCGGTGTCCGAGCTGCGCTCGGCCTGGTACATCGTCAGCCACCGCTCGACGGCCTCGGGGACGCGCTTCGCGGGCAGGCGCACCTTCAGGCGCGTGCCGAAGACGACGTCGCCGCCCTCGTAGTTGCCGCCGATGTGCGCGACGTACGCCGGGAGGGTGTGCTCGCCGACCTTGATCGACGCGCCGTAGAACCCGATGTTTCCGATGTGGTGCTGCGAGCACCCGTTCGGGCAGCCGCTCATCTTGATGTGGATGCCGCGGGTCAGCGGGTCGGTGATGTTCATCGACTCGACCTTCGCCTGCACCGCGCGGTTCAGGCCCATCGACGACGTGATGCCGAGCTTGCAGCTGTCGGTGCCCGGGCACGAGACGACGTCGTTGATCTCCTGCGCGCCGATGTCGTTCAGACCCAGCTCGCCGAGCGCCTTCCAGGCGTCGTAGACCGACTCGTCACGGACCCAGCGCAGCACGAGGTTCTGGAACACCGTCGCGCGCATCCAGCCGGCCGAGAAGCGGCGGGCGACGTCGGCGACGCCGCGCAGCTGCTCGGGCGAGAGGTCGCCGCGGGTGACCTTGATCTCGATGGAGGAGAAGCCCTCCTGGCGCTGCTTGCGGACGCTGGCCTCGCTGAAGCGGGCGAACTCGGCCGCGTCATCGGGCGTCGGGGTGCCGTACGTCTCCGGAACCGGCGGGACGTGCGCCTCCTCGTCCATGAGGAACAGGAGGGGCTGCGGGTCGAAGTTGCGCTCGTTGACCCAGTCGCCCTGGAGCTGCTCGTCGACCTGACGCTGCAGCTCCTCGATGCCGAACTTGTCGACGAAGACCTTCAT
Organism: Solirubrobacteraceae bacterium; assembly: GCA_016463765.1. GTDB lineage: Bacteria > Actinomycetota > Thermoleophilia > Solirubrobacterales > Solirubrobacteraceae > Svornostia. The sequence continues at coordinate 2,969 of JAEMQS010000175.1, forward strand.
GCGGGCACGCGCGCGGTTGACGCGCAGCCAGTCCTGGGCGTCGAAGATGCGGAAGACGGCCTCGGCGATCTTCAGGTATTCGCCGTCGTCAACCGTCGCGAACTCGGTGAGCGTGGGCGCGACGCGCGGCATGATCGACGTGCCGCCGCCGACGCGGATCTCGAAGCCCTTCACGCCGTCGCGGATGCGCGGGATGAAGGCGATGTCGTGGATGCCGGTGATGGCACGGTCGGCGTCCGACGCGGCGAACGCGGTCTTGACCTTGCGCGGCATGAGCTGCGTCGTGGGGTGACGCACGAAGTAGCGGACGTACGCGCCGGCGTACGGCGTCGGGTCGAACGTCTCGTCGTGCGCGATGCCGGCCCACGGGTCGCCGGTGACGTTGCGCACCGTGTTGCCGCAGCCCTCGCGGGAGGAGAGGCCGGACTCCGCGATGCGGGTCATGAGCGGCGTCATGTTGCGCAGCGGCACGTCGTGCATCTGGATGCACTGGCGCGTGGTGAGGTGCGCCTTGTTCTTCGGGACGTAGTTCTCGACGACGTCGGCGAAGGCCTCGAGCTGCTCGGGCGTGACGCCGCCCCAGGGCAGCTTCACGCGGATCATGTTCACGTCGGGCTGGCGCTGGCCGTAGACGCCCTGCTTCAGGCGGAACCCGATGAACTGCGGCTCGGGCGTCTCGCCGCCGAGGAACTTCTCCGACTCGACCTCGAAGTCCGCGAACTCCTCCTGGAGGATCGGGATGATGTGGCCGGGGACGTTCTCGTAGACCTCGGGGGCCTTGAGGGATCCGCGGGGGCCGTGCGGTCTGCTCGGGGTGCTGGTCGGCTCCATCAGGGTGAGATCTCCGTGGTGGTTCGCGTACGCGAGGGTCTTGGCGGACCCGGGTGGGGAAATATACCCAAATCGGATCAGGATTCCCTATTCTCGACCGAACCCAGGGGAAATGAACCCCTCGGAGGGGCTCGCTGGACCAACGTCTGGCGGGTGGTGGGGCTAGCCCCAGGGGTGCGGGTCGCCCCACGGGTCCCGGTCGACCCCGCCGTAGCCGGCGGACTCCAGCAGCGCGTTGCGCTGCCAGGGGTTCCGCGGCGCATCGGCCGAGACGATCACGGGCGCGTGGTTGCGCATGAACTGCTCGAGCGCGGCGACGATCGCGGCGGCCTCCTCCGGGGAGGCGCTCGGGGCGATCAGCTCCAGCTGCGGGCGGCGGTTCATGGCC
>JAEMQS010000176.1 GCA_016463765.1 Solirubrobacteraceae bacterium
CGTACGGATCCTCGGCCAGGCAGTGGTAGGCCTGCTGCAGGAACGCGGCCTGCTGAGACTCGCTGACGCCCGCCGCCTTCTGGCCGGCGAAGGCCCCGCGCCCGCACGTCGTCGTCGTGGTCGACCACCCCAGCTCGGACATGTAGATCGGCTTGTCGTCGCCGTTGGCGAGCATCGTCGCGCGCACCTCGCGGTACCCCAGGAACGAGAACTGCGCGATGCGGTTGTTCTCCTTGTAGAACTGGTTCGGCGAGGTGATGCTGCACGCCGTGTCCGTGTGCACGGAGACCGCGTCGAAGGAGCCCTTCGCGCCGGCCGCGTACGCCTGCTCGAGGTAGGCGTAGTTGTTGCCCGTCGTCGGACCGAATGCGACCTTCACGTTCGGGTCGATCGCCTTGATCGCCGGGTACGCCGCCTGCAGCAGCTCCGTGTAGCGCGCGGCGTCGACCGCGCCCTTCCAGAAGATCGCCTCGTCCTGCTCGTTCCAGATCTCGAAGACCTCGACACGACCGGCGAACTCGCGGCTGATCCGCGCCATGAAGTCGGCGAAGTCCTTCGGATTGGCCGGCGGGCTGTACGGGTCGGCCGAACCGCTGGCCCAGGTCGGCGAGCGCACGACCGTGAGCATCGTCTTGACGCCGATCGCCTGCTCGCGGTCCATCGTGCGCTTGTACGCCTCGACGAGCCCCTGGTCGAGCCGCCCCTTGGCGGGCTCGAAGCGATCCCACTGCAGGAAGTGCCGGGCCCACTTCGAGCCCGTGTCCTGGAGCATCGCCATCGCCTCGTCGCCACCGCCATTGTCGGCGCCGGGAACGTTGAGGCCGGGTTCGGCGGCCGACGCCGTCGCGGGGACGGCGGCGAACGCGATCACCAGGATGAGACAGGTGAGCAGTCGTCGCATGCGGACAGGGTGTCCCTCCTGGACACCCTGTCTATAGAATCACGTTTCGAGGTGCATTGGTAGCACCGGGGTGCTCAGCGCTTGGCGACCGTCGAGGTCTCCTTGCACCCCAGGGCGTACTTGCCGGTCTTCGCGGCCTTCACGCCCTGCTTCGTGACGCTGAACGCGATGGTGCAGCTCTTGGTCGAGCGGTAGGGCTTCTTGCCCTGGAAGTCCAGGCGGACGCGCCACTTGCCGGCGAACTTCAGCTTCTGGTTGAAGGCGAAGGCCTTGTTGGCGTTCTTCGTCCCGCCGTGGATCTTCTTCCACTTGCCCTTGCGGTTGGCCTCCCACTTGACGGTGACCTTGCCCGGGATGCCGAAGTCCAGCTCGGGGGCGATGAGCTTGCCCTTGAGGCTGACCTTGCGCTTGTCCTTCTTGCTCTTCTGCAGCGCGACCTTCGTGAACGTCGTCGTCGTCGGCGGCAGCTTGCTCGGGTCGACGCGGAAGAACTGGATGCTCTGCTCGCTCACGTTGCCGGACAGGTCCTTCGCCTCGACGGTCAGCGTGTGCGGGCCGAACGGCAGCTTGCGGACGCCCTGCCAGTTGCGGTACGCGGGCTCCTTGATGTAGTCGCGCACCGTGCCGACCGGCGAGCCCTTCGGCGGGGTGAAGTTCTCGATCTCCACGCCATCGACGGAGAAGGTCATCCGGGCGACGTCCTTGTCGGGCGTGTCGGCCTTGAAGATGAACTTGTCGAACACCTTGCGGTTCGCGCCCGGCGAGTGGATCTTGATCGACGGCGGGCTGAAGTCGCCGCAGGGGCCGGTGAGCTTGTCCCCGCCGCGGGCGTAGTCCTTGAACGCCGCGTACGCCGGCTTGTTCTGCCCGTCGGGACGGCGCAGGCCGTACCGGGTGAGCTCGGAGTCTTCGACCGCGCGGTCCTTGGCCTCGAACCAGATCGCGATCTCGACGTACGGATCCGCGGCGAGGCAGTGGTAGGCCTGCGAGAGGTACGCCGCCTGCTTGGACTCCGTCACGCCGGCCGGCTTCTGGTTGGCCCAGGCGCCGCGGGCGCAGGTGGTCTTCGTCGTCGACCAGCCCAGCTCGGACATGTAGATCGGCTTGTCGTCACCGTTGGCCAGCATCGACGCGCGCACCTCGCGGTACCCGAGGAACGGGAACTGCCCGATGCGGCCGTTCGGCTCCTTGTAGAACTCGTTCGGCGACGCGATGTTGCAGGCCGTGTCGGTGTGGACGGACACCGCGTCGAAGAAGCCCTTCGCGCCCGCGGCGTACGCCTGCTCGAGGTACGTGTAGTTGTTGCCGGTGGTCGGGCCGAACGCGACCTTCACGTTGGGGTCGACCTCCTTGATGGCCGGGTAGGCGGCCTTCAGCATCTCGGTGTAGCGGCCGGCGTCGACCGCGCCCTTCCAGAAGATCGCCTCGTCCTGCTCGTTCCAGATCTCGTAGACCTCGACGCGGCCGGCGAGCTCGCGCGAGAGCAGCTTCATGAAGTTCGCGAAGTCCTTGGGATCGGCCGGCGGGCTGTACGGGTCGGCCGAGCCGCTGGCCCAGGTCGGCGAGCGCACGACCGTGAGCATCGTCTTGACGCCCATGGCCTGCTCGCGGTCCATCGTCTGCTTGTAGTGGGCGACGAGTGACGGGTCGAGCGTGCCCTTCGTCGGCTCGAAGCGGTCCCACTGCAGGAAGTGACGGGCCCACTTGGAGCCGGTGTCGGCGAGCATGGTCATCGCCTCGTCGTTGCCGCCGTTGTCGATGCCCTGGACGTTGAGTCCGGCCTCGGCCGCCTGGGCCGCGCTGGGCGCGGCCGCGAAGGCGAGAAGAAGGGTGCAGCAGGTGAGCAGTCGTCGCATGTGAGTGGGTGCTGGGTTGCCGGGCGGGAGGACGGGCAGGAGCGCCCACGCGGGCGGTCGCTTCCCCTCTGATCGGCCGGGACGACCGCGTCTGCGACTCCGTCCACGGACTTCTGGACAACCCGTCGATAGGCGCGCGCATGTCCGGGGGACCCCCGTAAACCTTGGGGTCCGGTTCGGGGTGGCACCTGATGGCAGGGGGGCGGCGGGCCTGAAGGATCACGGTCGATGACCACCGTCTCCTTCCGAAAGGACCGCCATGTCCCGCCAGCGCTGGACCCTGCTCGTCGTGTGCGCCGCCACCGCGATGCTCATGCTCGACATCGCCGTGGTGAACACGGCCCTCTCCGACATCGCCGCCGACCTTGATGCAGGGTTGACCGGCCTGCAGTGGGTGGTCGACGCGTATATTGTCGCCCTCGCGGCGGTCGTGCTCACGACCGGATCCCTCGCCGACCGGCTCGGGCGCAAACGGGTCTTCATCGCGGGCCTCGCGGTGTTCACCGCCGCGTCAGCGGCGTGCGCCATGGCCGGCGGGATCGTCGCGCTCGACATCGCCCGCGCGGTGCAGGGACTCGGCGCCGCCGCGATGTTCGCCGTGTCGCTCGCACTGCTCGCGGACGCGTTTCCGAGTGACGAGGAGCGCGCCGGCGCCCTCGCCGCGTACGGCGCCACGATCGGCGCCGCGTTCGCCATCGGCCCGCTCGTCGGTGGCGCGCTGACGACCGGCCTCGGCTGGGAGTGGATCTTCCTGATCAACGTGCCGATCGGCATCGCGATCATCGCGATCACGCTCCTGAAGGTGCGCGAGTCGGTCGACCCGCTCGCTCGTCCGGTGGACTGGCCCGGCCAGGCGGCGCTCGCCGTCGCGCTCGTCCTGGTCGTGACCGGGCTGCTGCGTGGCAACGAGGTCGGGTGGGGTTCGACCCAGATCGTCGCGATGCTCGGCGGCGGCCTCGTGATGCTCGCCGTGTTCGCGGTGATCGAGCTGCGGGTCGCGCACCCGATGCTGCCGCTCGGGCTGTTCCGCAACCGGGCGTTCACCGGTGCCCAGGTCGCGGCGTTCGCGATCAGCTCGTCGTTCTTCGCCGTGTTCCTCTACACGACGCTGTACCTCCAGCAGATCCTCGGGCTCTCCGCGATCGAGGCCGGCCTGGTCTACCTGCCCGGCACGATCGTGATGTTCATCGTGTCGGGTGCCACCGCGTCGCTCGGCGACCGGATCTCGCACCCGGTGATGGTCACCGTGGGCCTGCTGCTGGTCGGCGTCGGCATGGCACTCGGCCTGCTCCTGCAGACCGACTCGGCGTGGACGGTGATGCTGCCGGTCTCGGTGATCGCGCTCATCGGCACCGGCCTGTTCAACCCGGCCGTGTCGGCCATCGCGCTGCGCGCCGTGC
>JAEMQS010000177.1 GCA_016463765.1 Solirubrobacteraceae bacterium
CTGCCCAGCGCCTACGTCTCCGAGCGGGTCCGCGCCCGCGCCGTCGCGACGCTCGGCGGGCCGGCGCTCGCCGCCGACGTGCTGGCCCACGGCGCCGCCGTCGTGCTCGCGTGCAGCGACCCCGTGTGCGGCGCGGTGCTGCGCGACACGCTGCGCAGCGCGCGCCTGCAGGTGACGGTGTCCACGGACGTCACGGGCGTCGAGCTCGCCGGCGTCGCGAAGAACGCCGCGGTGCTCGCGGCGGCCGCCAGCGTGGGCGCCGGGCCGAACGCGGCGGGCGCCGCCGCGGGCAAGGTCTTCGCCGAGGTCGACGCCTATGCGCGTGCGTGCGGGGCCCAGCCCGAGAGCTTCTCCGGCCTGGCCGGCGCGGGCGACCTCGTCGCCACCGTCGTCGCCGAGTCCAGCCGCAACCGGCGCGCCGGGGAGCTGCTGGCCAACGGGGTGCCGGCGGGCGCGATCGAGTCGCAGCTCGGCCAGACCCCCGAGAGCCTCGACACCGTCTCGCTGCTCGCCGACGCGCTGCAGCGCACCGGGGTTCCCGCACCCACGCTGATCGCGCTGGCCGATCTCGTCGGCGGCAGGATCGCGCCGGACCAGTGGGCCGCGGGTGTCACGTCCCCCGATCGTCCGACGGTCGCGGCGTAGGCGGCCGGGCGGAGTACGCTGGCATGCGTGCAGGACGCGGACGCCAAACGCCGGCTCGACGAGCAGTTCTCCGCCCTGTACAAGGCGCATCTGCGCGACGTCTACTCGTACTCGTACTACCGGGTGGGCAACCACCACGACGCCGAGGACCTCACCGAGCAGACGTTCCTGCAGGCCTACCGGCACTTCGAGCGCGCGCAGCGCGAGTCCGACGGCCGGCCGCTGCGGCCCTGGCTCATCCGGATCGCGCACAACCTCGCCGCGAACCTCTACCGCGACCGGTCGCGCAAGCCGCAGACGCCGATCGACGACACGCAGCACCTCTCGGCGACGCACACGACCGAGGACCTCGTCGAGGGCCGCGACGAGCTGGCACGCGTCCTGGAAGGTGTGAAGGAACTGCCGGACGACCGCCGCGAGGCGCTGATCATGCGCTTCGCGCTGGGCATGGACAACCGCGAGATCGCGCGGGCGATGGGCAAGACCGACGGCGCCACGAAGGTGCTCATCCACCGCGCCATCAAGCAGCTGCAGGAGGTGATGGAGCGTGAGCACGGACGCCTATGACGTCGAGGCCCTGCTGCGCCGCGCGTTCACGCCGGTCGAGCCGCCCGAGCGGCTTGCCGAGCGCTTCGAGACGACGCTGCAGACCCTGACCGACGCCGCCGTCGACGAGCTCGAGGGCTGGGAGCTGCGCGCGATGAAGGACCCGCGCAACTGGGTGCGGCCTGTGGTCGCCAGCGCCGTGGGTGCCTCCGCGGGCACGGCGCTCGTCGTGCTGCGTGTGCGGGCCTCGCAGAAGAAGAAGCAGCAGAGCCGCAACCCGGCGGTCCAGGCCCGCAAGACGGCAGACGCCGTCGCCTCCGAAGCACGCAAGCTGCTCCGCCGCTGAGCTGGCGCGCGCGCTTCAGATCCGCTTGAGAACTGACTGCTAGCGTCGCCGCACGATGTCCGCCCTGGGGACCCAGACCTGCTACCGCCACCCCGACCGCGAGACCGGTGTCTCGTGCTCGTCGTGTGGCAATCCCATCTGCCCCGACTGCATGACGCCGACCCCGGTCGGCATGCGCTGCCCGGACTGCAGCAAGCAGCGCACCGAGGTGCGCACCGCGCGCAACCTCACGGCCGATCCGACGCTGACGTTCACGCTGATCGGCATCAACATCATCGTCTTCCTGGCGGAGATGTTCGGCGGGACCGGCCTGCAGGCGGGCGGTTCGGTGTTCAGCGAAGGCGCGCTGCTCGGCGCCGGGCTCAGCGGTGGCGAGGTCGTCGGTGTCGCGGAGGGTCAGTGGTACCGGATCGTGACCGGTGGCTTCCTCCACGCTGGGCTCCTGCACGTCGGCTTCAACATGTACATGCTCTATTACCTCGGCTCGATGATGGAGCCGGCGATCGGGAAGGTGCGCTTCGGCGCGCTGTACTTCACGTCGCTGCTCGGCGGATCGCTCGGCGTGATGCTGCTCTCGCCGTTCGACCCCACGGTCGGTGCATCCGGCGCGGTCTTCGGGCTCATCGGCGCGGCCGTGGTGGCCGAGCGCTCTCAGGGCATCGGCATCATGCAGTCGGGGCTCGGGATGCTGCTGGTCATCAACCTGGTGATCACCTTCGTGGTCCCGAACATCTCGATCGGCGGTCACCTCGGCGGCCTGGTGTTCGGCGCGGCGGCCGGCTACCTGCTGCTCGTCTGGGCCCCGCGCCAGGGGTCGAAGCAGATGAGCAACGTGGCGCTGGGGATCGTGATCGGCATGGGTGTCGCCGCCGCGATCGGGTGCATCTTCGCGGCCGAGTACGCGCTCAGGAACGGCGCGCTGCTGTAGCCGCGGTCGCGCGCCCCGCCTGCGGCCGCGGTGCCGCGGCACGGCGGCGCCGACCGGGCAACGGGGTCTCACAGACCGGGCAGGGCTCGGTGTGCGCGGATGGCGCGCGATAGACGCGGGTGGTGCAGTCGCGACAGCGGACGTAGGGCATGTCCTCTCAACGGCGCGCGGCCGCGAAGATCACGCACCTTCTCGAGAAAACGTGCCGCTGGTGTCAGCGCACCGGCCCGTACACCTCGATCTCACGCGCCACCGCGCCCGTCTGGGGCTGGGGCACGCGATCGGGATGCAGGATGTGGCCGAGGAGCTCCAGCCCGTCGACCAGCCGCGGTCCGGGCCGCGAGAAGTACGCCGATCCGTCGACGGCCACGATGCGCGGCGCGCCGGTCTCGCGCAGCGCGTCGGCGTACCGCATGGCCTCGTCGTCGGCGCGGTTGAGGTCGTAGCCGCACGGCATGCAGACGATGACGTCGGGCTTGGCGGCCGTGACGAGGTCCCACGTCGTCTGCTCGGAGTGCTCGCCGGCGAAGCCGAGCGCGTCGAATCCGCCCGCCATCTCGATGAGTTGCGGCGTCCAGTGCCCGGCGATGAAGACGGGGTCGAACCATTCGATCGCCGCGACACGCGGGCGCTCGGCACCGCGGACCGCCAGCCGCACGGCATCGACCCGGCCCGCCGCACGCGCGATGAGGTCGAGGGCCGCGTCCTTCGCGCCCGTGACCTGGGCGATCGTACGAACGTCCGCGAGCGTCTCGCCGTACGTCGTGGGGTCGAGGGCCACGACGCGGGGGCAGGACGGCATGGACTGCGCGAGCGCCTCGACGTCCTCGACATCGACCGCGCACACCGGGCAGAGGCCCTGAGTCACGATGAGATCAGGCTCCAGCTCGCGCACTGCCTCCTCGTCGAGCTCGTAGATCGGGTCGCCGCCCTGGGTCGCCGCGCGCACCGCTTCGTCGATCTCGCGCGCGCTCGCCGGCTCGTCGCGGTCGGCGAACGGCAGCTTGTCGCGCGTGACCTTCGGCAATTCCTGCGCGGCGATGGGATAGTCACACTCGTGCGTCACCGCGACGACCTGATCGCCCAGTCCCAGGGCGAAGAGGAGTTCGGTGGCGTGTGGAACCAGGCTGACGATCCGCATCCGAGCCAAGGAGACTAGATGGCACTGCTGCACGACGAGGCGATCGGGGCACTGCTGGACGGCACGCAGTGGCGCAAGGACGGGAACACGGTCGTGCGCGACTTCGAGTTCGCGAACTTCACCGACGCCGTGGCGTTCGTCAACCGGGTCGCGATCGACGCCGACAAGGCCGACCACCACCCCGACATCCTCATCCACAGCTACCGCAAGGTGCAGGTCCGCATCTCGACGCACACCGAGGGCGGGATCACGATGCGCGACATTGAGTTGTCGCGGGCGATCGACACGCTCGTTTAACCACACCGGGCCCGCTCTCGCGGGCCCGGCGTCACTTCTACTGAGGGAGGAGGGTCGCGTCGCGTTTCCACACGTCGCAGGAATCAGATTCCCGCCTCGTTCTCAACGCGCCCTAAACCTCAGGTGATGATCAGGTGAAAACTGCTCCGGCTAGTTGTCCTGCCCGCGGACTTAGTGAACGCGGGTGATGGGTGGTCGGCCGTTGGCGGC
>JAEMQS010000022.1 GCA_016463765.1 Solirubrobacteraceae bacterium
CGAAGCCGATCGCCAGCTCGAGCGGGTCGATGTTCAGCGCCGCGCGCGGATCCTCGGACGCGGGCTTGGCAGCGGGCAGCGCCTCCTGCGCCGCGAGCGCGACCTCGGCCGCCTCCTCCTCCTTGGATTGCTTGTTCAGCGTCCAGCCGATGGCGAAGAAGATCCCGCCGATCAGCAGGAACGGGATCTTCGGGAGCGCCGGCACGAGCGCGAAGGCCATGATCACGCCACCGGCGACCATCGGCGCCTTGCGCTGCTTGACGAGCTGGGCGGCGAGGTCCGAGCCGAGGTCGTCCCCGGTGTCGGCGGCGCGCGTGACGATGATGCCCATCGCGACGCTGATGAGCAGCGCCGGGATCTGGGCGGCGAGGCCGTCGCCGACGGTCAGCAGCGAGAAGTGCTGCGCGGCCTCGCCGAACGGCATGCCCTGCTGCAGGACGCCGACGATGATGCCGCCGATGAGGTTGATGAGCGTGATGACGATGGCCGCCATCGCGTCGCCCTTGATGAACTTCGAGGCGCCGTCCATCGAGCCGAAGAAGTCCGCCTCGCGCTGGATGTCGTCGCGCCGGGTGCGGGCCTCGTCCTCGGTGATCTGGCCGTTGTTCAGGTCGGCGTCGATCGCCATCTGCTTGCCCGGCATGGCGTCGAGGGTGAACCGTGCCCCGACCTCCGCGACGCGTCCGGCGCCCGCCGTGATGACCATGAACTGGATCACGACGAGGACGACGAAGATGATGAGGCCGACGACCACGTTGCCGCCGACGACGAAGTTGCCGAACGCCTCGACGACGTGGCCGGCGTCGCCCTCGAGCAGGATCAGTCGGGTGACGCTGATGTTGATCGCCAGCCGGAAGAGCGTGGTGAGCAGCAGCAGTGACGGGAACGCCGAGAAGTCCAGCGCGCGCGGGACGTAGAGCGTCGTGATCACGGTCGCCAGCGCCACGCTGATGTTGATGGTGATCAGGAAGTCCAGCAGCACCGGCGGCAGCGGGACGATCATCATCACGACGACCATCACGACGAGCAGCGCCGCGACGATGTCGGTGTACTTCCCCGCCTTCTTCATGAACCCGTTCATGCGGCCACGCTCTGACGCATCGGGCGGGTGCGGTACACGAAGGCCAGCACATGGGCGACGGCCTGGAAGAAGTCCTCGGGGATCTGCTGGCCGACCTCGACCGTCTTGTGCAGCCCACGCGCGAGCGGCGGGTCGGGGACGACCGGGACGCCGTGCTCGGCCGCGAGCTCACGGATGCGGAAGGCGACGAGATCCTGGCCCTTGGCCACGACCTCGGGGGCCAGCATGCCGTCGGAGTACTTCAGCGCGACGGAGAAGTGCGTCGGGTTGGTGACGACGACGTCGGCGTCGGGCACCGCGGACATCATGCGCGCCCGGGACAGCTCGAAGGCCTTGCGCTTCTGGGCCATCTTGACCTCGGGCGGGAGCGACATGTTCTTGGTCTCGTCCTTGACCTCCTGCTTGTCCATCTTCATTTCCTTCTCGGTGCGGTGCTTCTGGTAGATGTAGTCCGCGATTCCGAGGACGATGTAGGCCACCGCGACGTTGCGCGCGATCTTCATGATCAGCTCGTTGGTCAGGATCCCCAGCTCGATCGGGCCGATGCCGACCATCGACGCGATCTGCGGCATCACGGGCATGACGACCATCAGCGCGGGGCCCGCGACGAAGACGACCTTGAGGATCGACTTGATCCCCTCGACCGCGGCGTTGGGGCCGAAGACCTGCTTGGCGCCCTTGAGCGGGTCCAGCTTCTTCGGGTTGGGCTGAATGGCCTTCGGGGTGATCTTGAAGCCCACCTGGGCGACGAGGATCACGACGCCGGCGACGACACACGCCAGCGCGATCGGCAGGATGCACTGGAGGGTGACCATGCCCGCCTCGGAGACGAGCGGGCCGATCCCCTCGCGGGTGACGTTCTGCGGGTTGGCGATCTTCGTCAGCGACTCGCGCGTGAGCTCGGCCATGAGCTCGACCATCTTCTGGCCGGTGAGCCCGATGACGAACAGGCCGACGATCGTGATGACCGCCGCGTTGAGGTCCTGGGACTTCGCGACGGTGCCCTGCTGGCGGGAGTCTTCCTTCTTCTTGGGTGTCGCCTTTTCTGTCTTCTCACCCGCCATGGCTCAGGCCACCTTCAGGGTGCGCAGCGCGTCGGTGACGGAGCCCTGGACCTCGTCGCCGATCCAGGTGCCGACGTAGGGGAAGGTCAGGGCGAGGAGGAGGAGGCCCACGCCGATCTTCACGGCGAAGCCGACGGCGAAGACGTTCAGGGACGGCGCGACGCGGCTGACCATGCCGAACGCGGCGTCGGTGATGATCATGGCCAGGAGGATCGGCCCGCAGATCTCGATGGCCGACACGAAGATCTGCAGGAACGAGGTGACGGCGCCGTCGACCATCGTGCCGAGGTCAGGCATCTCAGTGATGCCCACCAGGTCGTAGGTGCGCGCGAGGCCCTGCACCACCCACTCGACGCCGCCGACGATGACGAAGATCGCCGTGGCGAACATGACGTACATCTGCGAGATGACCGCGGAGTTGTTGCCGGTCAGCGGGTCGATCGCCGCGCCGAACGCGAAGCCGACGCTGAAGTCCAGGAGCGTGCCGGCGGTGGCCACCGCCGCGAACAGGCAGGCGAGCACGAAGGCGTAGGAGAAGCCGATCAGCAGCTCCTTGCCCATGAGGAACGCGATCCCGAGCACGTCGGTGGGCATCACGGCGCCACGCGCGACGATCGGCGCGAGGCCGAACGCGATGCCGACGGCCGCCACACCCCGCACGCGCGGGGGCATCGAGCGCGAGCTGAACAGCGGCGCGACGATGAAGAGCGGCACCACGCGTGCGAGGACCGCGAAGAAGCCGAGCACCTGCTGCTCGCCGAACTGCTGGAGCAGCGTCTCTGCGCCCGTCATGACCCGATCAGGGTCGGGATGGAGCTCCAGAGTTCCCGCGTGTAGCTCAGGAGCTCGTTGAGCAGCCACGGGCCGGCGATGACGAGCACCGCGGCGGTGGCGAGCAGCTTGGGGACGAACGCGAGCGTCTGCTCCTGGATCTGCGTGATCGCCTGGAAGATCGAGATGATCACGCCGACCACGAGGCCGACGATGAGGATCGGCGCCGAGATCTTCAGCGCGAGCTCCATCGCGGACGTCATGAGGCTGATGACGGTGTCGTTCGTCATCCGAAGCTCTCCACCAGGGCCTGCGTGACGAGGTTCCAGCCGTCGACGAGGACGAAGAGCAGGATCTTGAACGGCAGTGAGATGAAGACCGGCGGCAGCATGACCATGCCCATCGACATGAGGGTCGAGGCGATCACCAGGTCGATCACGAGGAACGGCAGGAAGATCAGGAATCCGATCTGGAAGGCCGTCTTCAGCTCGCTGATGATGAACGCGGGGATCAGGACGTAGGTCGGGACGTCCTTGCGCGTCCGCGGCGGCTCGAGCTTGCCGAGCTTCATGAACAGGGCGATGTCGCGGTCGCGCGTCTGCTTGAACATGAACTCGCGCATCGGCATCTCGGCGCGCTTGAGCGCCTGCTCCTGCGTGATCTTCTTGTCCATCAGCGGGTCGACGGCGTCGGTCTTGATCTCCTTGAAGGTCGGGGCCATGACGAAGATCGTCAGGAAGAGGGCGATGCCCACGAGGACCTGGTTCGGCGGCGCGGTCGGCGTGCCGAGGCCGGTGCGGATGAAGCCGAGGACGACGAGGATGCGCGTGAAGCCGGTGACGCAGAACAGCAGCGCCGGGATCAGCGCGACCCCGCCGATCAGGATGAGGAGTTCGACCGCGTTGCCGCCGTCGCCCGTCATGACCGCACCGTCTTCTCACGGATGCTGCCGAGCAGCGCCTGCACGGTCAGCTGGTTGGGCTTCGTCGACGCGGTCTGCGCGCCCGGCGCGCCGCCGGCGGCCAGGACCTTGCGCAGCAGGGCGGGCATCGCGGCCTTCGCGCCGGTCTCGGTGGCCGAGCCCTCGATGACGCCGTCCTGCTCGGGGTCGGGCACCAGGCCGGCGAGGATCGCCTCGGCCGCGGTATAGGTGCGGATCGGCGTGATCGCGTGCTCGCCGACGCCGACGAGGATGTAGTCCTCACCGGCGCGGACCAGGTGCAGTGCGCGGTTCGCGCCCAGGCCGATGGACGCCACGGTGGCGAGGCCGTCGCCCTTCGTGGCCTCCTCGCGGCTGGCCTTGATCTGGCGCAGCACCCAGTAGAGGCCGTAGATGACGGCGAGGACGATCGCGAGGCCGACGAACGTGCGGACGACGTTCGAGCTGCTCGTCGCGGTCGCCGCGGCGCCACCGTCGTCCGTCGGGACCTTGATCGGCGTGTCCTCGCCGGTCGGAGCCTTGGGCGCAGGGGTGGTCTTCGTGCCTTCAGCCGCGAAGGTGGCGGCCGGAAGCAGCAGACAGGTGACAGCGGCCGCGGAGACGGCCGAGAGGCGGAGGCGAATCATTGGTGTGGAGGGGTGACGTCGGGGAGGGGGCCGGCGTCCATCCCTTCGTCGGCAACCACGCACCGGGCTTGAGAGGCCCGGTGGACATTTGTCCGATCGACGTTTGAATCGTCAGCGCCAGGCGCTGAGACGCAGCGAGTGCGTCACCCGCGGCGCGCCGCCGAGCAGGCGGCGCTCGGTGACGTCGAGCTCCTCCAGCCGGCCTTGGGCGTCGGCCGCGATCCGCAGCGCGGCGGCACGCCGCCCGTTCGGCAGTGGGATCCCGGTGACGCGCAGCACGAGCGTCCGGACCCAGCGCGCCGGATCCCCGGCCGGCAGCTCCGCCGCCGCGCCCGGGGCGAGTTCGTGTTCGGTGATCGCCTCCAGCAGGCCGAGCAGCCCCGCGCCCGAACGCCCGACGTCGCGGCCGGCCCAGTCGGGGTCGACGTGGCGCTGCTCGGGCTCGCCCCCGGCGGTCAGGCCGACCTCCTCGCCGACGAGCTCGACCCACAGCGGCCGCAGGTCCGGGGCGTCGCGCTCGAGCGTCGTGAGCCCGCGGGCGAAGTCGCACGTGCCCGTGAACCGCACGCTTCCCGCGCTCCCGCGCGCGGCCGTGAGCTCCGCGCGCGCCGCGCCGCCCGCCCGCGTGCGCTGCAACAGCTCGCCGACCGTCATGCCGCCAACGGTACCCGGCGCGGTGGCCGACGCCCGGTTCAGTCCACCGGACCGGGGCGCCCGACGTGGAAGCCCTGCGCATAGTCGACGCCGTAGGTCCGCAGGAGCTCGAGCGTCTCGGCGTCCTCGACGAACTCCGCGATCGTCTTCAGCCCCAGCCCCTGCGCGACGCCGACGATCGCCTTCGTCACGTGCTGGTCGGTGGGGCTGCGCGTGAGCGTCTGGATGAAGTCCCCGTCGATCTTGATGTAGTGCAGCGGCAGGCGCTTGAGGTAGTAGAAGCTGCCGAACCCGACCCCGAAGTCGTCGAGCGCGAAGTGGCAGCCGAGCGCGGTGAGCCGCTCGGCGAGCGCCGCCGCACTCGGCAGGTTCGCGATCGCCGCGGTCTCGGTGATCTCGAAGACGAGGTTCGCCGGATCGGCACCCGCGGCCTCGACCTCCTGCTGGATGTAGGCGGGCAGCTCCGCATCCGCGAGCGACTTCGCCGACAGGTTGAGCTCCAGCAGCCGCCCGCCACTCGTCGCCGCCAGCCGCGCGCCCTCCCGGATCACCCAGCGGTCGATCGCCGTGATGAGCCCGGTGCGCTCGGCGGTCGGCAGGAACTCGGCCGGCGCGATGAGCTCGCCGTGGTCCTCGAGGCGGATCAGCAGCTCGGCGTGCGTGACCTCGTTGGTGCGCAGGTCGAGGATGGGCTGCTCGTGCAGCGTGAACTCCTCGTGCTCGAGCGCGTGGCGGATCCGCTCCGACCACGTGTGGCGCGCGGCGGCGCGACGACCGTCATCCGGCGTGTAGACGACCGCGCGGTCCCGGCCGGCCTCCTTGGCCTGGTCGAGTGCGATGTCCGCCGCGGCCAGCAGGTCCTGCGCGTTGCCCGCGTCCACGGTGATCGGGGCGATGCCGATGCTCGCCGTCGTCCGCACCCGCGCCCCGTCGCTGACCAGCGCGTGCGTGCGGACCAGTTCGAGCAGCTCGTCGCCCACGACCTGCGCGCCGGGCACGTCGGTGCGCGACAGGATGAACGCGTACTCGTCGCCGCCCAGCCGCGCGAGGATGTCCGTCGGGCGCAGGCGCTCGCGCAGCGCGTGGGCGAGCGCGCGGATGAGCTCGTCGCCGACCTGCGGGCCCAGGCTGTCGTTGATGTCCCGGATGTGGTCGAGGTCGAGCACGAGCAGCACCGCCGCGCTGGCGTTGCGCCCCACCCGCTCCAGCGCCGAGGCCAGCTCGCGCTCGAACCGCGGGCGGTTGAGCAGGCCGGTGAGCGCGTCGTGGTCAGCCGCGAACTCCAGCTCGTGCTCGAGGCGCTTGCGCTCGGTGACGTCACGGACGATCCCGATCGTCCACGTCGCGCCGGGGCGTTCGAGCGGGCTGAGGGTGACCTCCACGGGGAACGACGCGCCGTCGCGCCGGCGGCCCGCCCGCTCCAGTTCCAGGGTCGCGGTCCCCTCGGCGGAGAGCGCGACGCGTGTCCAGTCGATCTCGCCGACGAGCTCCTCCGCCGGGCTGCCCTCCAACGCGTCGCGCGTGTAGCCGAACAGCTGCTCGACCCGCGAGTTGACGAGCACGATCCGGCCGCGCTCGTCGGTGATGAGAATCGCGTCGGGCGCCGACTCGACGAGCGTGCGGAACTGCTCCTCGCTGGCGCGCAGCTCGCCCTCCGTGCGGCGGCGGATCCGGTTCTCCTCGCGCACGTCCTGGTAGAGCCGCGCGGTCTCCACGGAGATCGCGGCCTGGGCGGCGAGGATCTCCACGGCCGCGAGCCGGTCCTCCGGGAACGCATCGTCGACGAGCCGGTGCTCGAGCAGCAGCAGGCCGACGAGCGCGCTGTGGCGCACCACGGGCTGGCAGAGCAGCGAGCGGATGCCGCGGGCGGTGATGACGGCGTCGGAGCCGAAGGTCGGGTCGGCGCGCGCGTCGCGCAGCAGGACGCGCTCGCGGGTCCGCAGGACGTAGTCGGTCACGGCGTGCGGCACGCCGTCGTCATCGTCGGCCGCCGCGCGGCGGACGTGCACCTCGTCGTGGGCGGTCTCGGCGACCGCGACCACGTCGATCCGGCCGTCGTCGTCGACGAGCAGCAGCCGGCCCGCCTGGGCGCCCGCCGCGGCGACCGCCAGGCGCAGGAGCGTCGCGGGGAGCTGTTCGAGGTCGAGCTCGCCGGAGATCGCCTGGGAGCTGCGCGCGACCGCGAGGGCGTCGAGCGCGGGCGCGCCCGCCGGCATCCCGGCGGGCACCGCGGCCAGGGCGGCGAACTCGGCTTCCAGCTGCGCCACCTTCGCGGTCGCCCCCCAGCGCGCGTAGCGGTCGCGCGCGTCACGCAGGCAGGCCAGGCCCACCGACGCCAGGTCGCGCCCCAGGTACCAGCGACCGGCACGTTCTCGCGCGAGCGCCTCGTAGTGGATGAGCCCGGACCCTGCGGCGGCGGTGATCGCGGCCTCGTACGCCCGCGCCGCGTCCTCGACCCGACCCTCGATCCGGGCGAGCTCGGCCGCCACGAGCTGGGCCGGCGCCAGGAAGTTGCCGGGCCCGTGCACCGCCCATGCGTCCAGGCGTGCGACGGCCGCGATGAGCCGCGCCCGGATCTCGTCGCGGTCCGCGGGCGACGCGGCGTCCCACGCCGCCGCCCGCGCGAGCGCGCCGTACGGCTCTTGGAGCGCGAGCATCGGGTGGTACGCCACCGCCCAGCTGACCTCGTCGAACTGCTGCGCCGCCGCGAGCGCGTCGTCGACGCGGTGCGCGATCACGAGGACGCCGAGGCGATGCAGCGTGTCGATCGCCAGGTAGAACGGCGGGCGGCTCGTGCGCAGCCGGTCGGCGAACGCCTCGTCGTCGAAGTCGGCGCCGCCGTAGTCGCCGAGGGCCGACGTCTCGCCCCGCAGGCTGCGCGCCGCGCGCTCGACGATCCACAGCGCGTCCTGGTTCTCCGGCAGCTTCATCTGCTCGGCGAAGGCGAACCGCGGTTCGGCGTCGCGCAGCACCTCGTCGAGCGCGTCGCCCGCCGCGAAGCGGATGACCAGGGAGAAGAACCCGCAGTACGCCGCGTGGGCGAGGTCGCCGACGGCGACGCCATGCTCGAAGCCCGCGCGGATGAACGGCAGGCAGTCCGGATACGGGTCGGTCCAGACGCTGCCCAGTCCGACGTAGACCCCGGTCTGCGCAGCCAGGGCATCGATCCCGGCGGCCTCGGCCAGCGCGTGCGCGGCATGCCCGAGGCGCCGGCCCTCCTCGGGACGGCCGAAGCGTGCGGCGAGCACCGAGCCGAGCAGCGCGTGCAGCAGCGGGGACAGCGCGGCATTGCCGTGCTCCAGGCTCATGAGCGCGCTCTCGAGCATGAGCCGGATCCCGAGGTTCGTGGAGCCGCCCAGGAATGCGGCCGTCATCACCGGGGCCAGCAGCCCGGCGACCGCGTTGATGCGCGGGTCGTCCGTCACCGGGAGCTCGAGCAGGGACTCGATCGGGCGGCCGCCGAGCAGGTCCCACATGCGTGCGGCCACCGCGTCGATCTCCTCGTCGGAGAGATCCGGGTCCAGCCCGACGCCGAGCCGGGCGAGGGCGTCGATGCCGGCCTGCGCGGCCTCCGCCGGCTGGCTGCGCGCCAGCCGCGTCTCCACCCGCATCTGCGCGGCGGCCGCGATGTCGCCGGGCTCGCGGGCGTGCGCGAGCAGCAGGTCCACCAGCCGCTCGGTCTCCTCCAGATCGCCACCCGCGTGCTCGCACCGCGCGCACCCGAGGTGCAGATCGAGGCTCAGCCTGGGCGCGACCTCCCAGGCGTCCTCGGGCAGGAACTCGATGCCGGTGCGCAGGTACCGGGCGGCCGACCGCAGCGCCGTCGCCGCCATGGCGCGGTGGCCGGCCAGGAGGTTCAGCTCCGCGCACCGCAGCCGCTCGGCGGGGTCGTCGACGAGCCCGGCCCCGGCGTTCAGGTGACCGACGATCCCGAAGACCCGGGCCTCGAGCACCTCCGCGGGCGCGTCCGCGAGCAGCGCCCGGCCGATCGCGAGGTGGACCGCGGGCGCCTCGGACGGAGCGATGAGCGCGTACGCCGCCTGGCGCACCCGGTCGTGCGAGAACCGGTAGCCGGGTTCGCGCGCGACGAGCAGCCGCTCGCGCAGCGCGTCCCACAGGTCCGATTCGACGTCGCGCTCGGGTCGCCGCGCCGCGACCGCGAGCGTCGCAAGATCGCAGCGGTCGCCCAGGCAGGCAGCGATGGTCAGGACCTCCTGCGTGGCGGGCGGGAGACGCCGGAGGCGCTCGGTCATGATGTCGACGACGTTGTCCGTGACGTCCGCGCCGGCAATCTCGTCCCGGTCCCAGCGCCACCCCCCGCCGAGCGGGTCGAGCGAGATGAGCCCGCGCTGGTGCAGGGCGTGGAGGAACTGCAGCACGTAGTAGGGCGTGCCGCCGGTCTTGTCGCGCACGAGCGCCGCCAGCGCCGCGCAGGCCGCCGGCGGCGCGCGCAGGGTGTCGTCGAGCAGGCGCTGCAGGGCGGGCGCGTCGAGCGGACCCAGGGGGAGTTCCAGCACGCCGGCGGACCCGCGCAGCTCGTGCAGCGCGAGCGTCAGCGGATGGGTGGGCTCGAGCTCGTCGTCCCGGTACCCGCCGACCAGCAGGAGCCGCGTCGGGCGGTCGCGCCCCGCGAGGTCGACCAGGAGCTGCACCGTCGCGGGGTCGGCCCAGTGCAGGTCGTCGACGAACAGGACGACCGGGTGCTCGGTCGCGAAGACGTCGATGACGTCGCCGACGACACGGTGGACGCGCCGTTGCGCCTCGGCCAGCGGGAGGTCGCCGACCGGCGGGCACGGGCCCAGCAGCAGCTCGGCGCGTGGGACGAGGTCGCAGATGATGCGGCCGTTGGCGCCGACCGCGGCGCGCAGCTGCTCGGTCCGCGCCCGCAGGCGGGCGGGCGGCTCGGCGAGCGCCTGCTGCACGAGCTCCCCGAGGGCCTGCGCGAACGGCGCGTACGGCACGTCGCGCGCGACACCGTCGAGCTTGCCGGTCACGAACGTGCCGCGGGTCTGCCCGACGGACTCGCGCAGCGACTGGACGAGCGAGGACTTCCCGACGCCCGCCGGCCCGGAGACGAGGACCAGCTCACTGCGGCGCGTGGAGGTCACACGCGTGAACGCGCCGAGCAGCGCGTCGCTCTCGGTCGTGCGCCCGTACAGGCGCTGCGGCACGGCGAACACGTCGGAGACGTCCTGGGACCCGAGCGCGAACGGCCCGACCACGCCCGTGTCGCGCAGATCGGCGACACAGCGCCCGAGGTCCGCGACCACCCCCGCGGCGCTCTGGTAGCGGTCCTCGGGGCTCTTGGCCAGCAGCCGCATGACGATGCGGTCGACGACCTCGGGGATCGCTGGCGTGTGGGCCCGCAGTGACTCCGGGACCCGCGCGACGTGGGCGTGCACCCATTCCAGCGTGTCGTCGGCCTCCAGCGGCAGGCGTCCCGACAGCAGCTCGTACAGGACGACGCCGAGGGAATAGAGGTCGGACCGGCGGTCCACGGGGCGGTTGACCCGGCCGGTCAGCTCCGGCGACAGGTACGGAAGCGCGCCCTCGAGCCCGGCCGTGACCTCGCGGGCGGGCAGCATTCCGGGGGCGAGCGGACGGGCAGACCAGAGGCCCGTCACGCGCACGTCGGCCTCGGCCTCCGGCAGCAGGAAGGAGCGGGCCTGCAGGTCGCGGTGCACGAGCCCGTGGCGGTGGACGGCCGCCAGCGCCCGAGCGGCGCCCAGGGCGAGGCCCAGCGCTTCGGCGAGGCCCAGCGACCCGGCGTGCAGATCGTCGAACGTCGCGGCGGTCTCGACGGTGGGTGCCGCCACGATCACGGACGTCGCCAGCAGCTGCCCCTCCGGGGCCCGGTGCCCGAACAGCACCGCCCTGCCTGTGACCGGCTCACCGTTCCAGCGGACCGTCAGGGTCCCGTCCCACCGGCCCTCGCGCACGGCGCGCGGGATGATCTCGGCGGCCGCGCGCGGGCGCTCACCGGCATCGAACAGCTGGTCGACGGGATCCCCTGGCACCAGGCCGAGCGCCGCGCGAGCGCCACTGCCCGCCTCCACGACCTGCCCGTCGAGCCCGATGACGACCACCGCGTCGGCGCAGCGGTCGAACAGCTCCGCCAGCCGGTCGATGGCGTGCGCGGGTGCGTCCCGGCGCGCGTCAGAGCCCTGGCCGGTGAGACGGCGTACGGCCTGCGCGACGGGAGGAGCCGTCCGTGGATTCGTTGACACAGCGCCCGCTTCCTGAAGACGCCGCGACCCTACCAGCGAGGCCCCTGGAACACGGCCGCTCAGCGGCGGCGGCGCCAGGTGCTACGCGGCGGCAGCGGCAGCGGCGATGGCGGCGTCGATGGCCGCCTGATCGATCGGCGCGTCCTGCGCCGGCACCGCTTCGACCGGCGGAGCGGCCGCGACCGGCGGAGCCTCGGCGGTCTGCGCCTCGGCGCCGACGACCTCGGTGACCCGCAGGCCGTATTCGGAATCGATCACGACGACCTCGCCGCGCGCCACGAGCTTGCCGTTGACGAGCAGGTCCACGGGCTGGTCGGCCATGCGGTCCAGCGCGATGACGGACCCGGGGCCGAGCGCCAGCGCCTCTCCGAGCGACATCGACGTGCGGCCGATCTCGACCGACAGCTCGACGCGCACCTGGGCCAGGCGGCGCAGGCCGTCACCGGTGTCGATCGGCGCCGCGTCGACGGCGGACGGGGTGAGCGAGGTGATGTCGGACATGGCGAAGGCTCCTACTGCACGGCGACGTCGGTGAACAGGACGTGCTTGACCTTCACGTCCGTCTTCTTGTTGATCTGCTTCGCGATCGATTTCTTGAGCTTCTCGCGCGACGAGCTGCGCTGGAGCTGCTTCGCGGTGGAGTCGCTGAGCGCGTCCGTGACGATGTCCCGGACCACCGGCTCCTGCGGGAGGACACCGAAACCCTCGGGCGGCTTGGGCGCCTTCTTCTCGCCCGAGGCGGCGGCGGCCTCCTTCGCAGCCTTGGCGGACGAGTACTTCTTGCCGAGCTCCAGCGCGACGTTCAGGCGCGCGAACCGGCCGTCCGACAGGTTGACGAGGAACTCCTTGGGAATGATGTACACCTCGCCCGCCACCTTCGGCTTCGGCTCTTCCTTCGGCTTGGCGAGCACCATCTTGTAGCCCCCCAGGGCGCCCACGATGGCGACAACGACGATGATGATGATCTTCTTGTTCATGGGGCTACTCGGAGGCGTCGGAGGATTCGGCGGTCGGGACCTTCTGGCGAGGGATGAGGATCTCGACCCGTCGGTTCATTGATCGGCCACGGTCGGTGGAGTTGGAGGCCACGGGTGCGAGGTGCGCCTTCCCGCTCGCCTCCAGGCGGACGGGCGAGACCTTGTTGCGCGTCATCGCACGCACGACGGCGCTGGCACGGGCCGTCGACAGCTCCCAGTTCGTCGGGTAGCGCCCGCTGACGGGCACCGAGTCCGTATGGCCGGAGACGCGGATGGTGTGGCTCTTCAGGCGCAGCAGCTGCGCCATGCGCCGGATGATGCGGTCCGAGCGCGACTTCAGCTCGGCGCTCCCCGAGTCGAACAGCAGGTCGTCGGACTTGAGCCTGACGTTCAGTCCGTCCTTCGTGACCTCCGTCTCCACCTTGCTCGAGAGGCCGTCGTCGGCCGCAGCGCTGTCGATCTGCGCCTTCAGCTGCTCGAGGTCGCTCGTCTCCTTCTCGACCTCCTCGGCGGTCGCCGGGGTCGAGACCAGCGCGGCCTGCAGGGACGGCGAGGGTGGCTGCTGCTTGAGCTCGCTCGAGTCGGCCTGGCCGCCGGTCTCCGCGATCGCGGTGCCGCCCCCGAAGATCTTCCCGCTGTTCTCACGCACGGACTGCGCGAAGGGCTCGGCCTTCTTGGGGTCCATGTCGCCCAGCGCGTAGAGGACGATGAACAGCGCGAGCAGGAGGACGAGCATGTCCGCGAAGGTGACGAGCCACCGTTCGTCGGGGTGCTCCTCGTGGTGTGGGGCCCGCTTCTTCCGAGCCACGGGTCACGCCGCCTTGGCTTCAGCGCCGCCGTCGACCGCGGTGAGGTTGGGCCGGCCGCCCTCCATCTGCTCCTCGACGGACAGGCGCTGATCCGGCGGCACGAAGGCCATCAGCTTCTCGGCGACCATCCGGGGGTTGTCGCCGGCCTGCACGGCCAGCAGGCCCTCGATGACCATCTGGCGGGACTTGACCTCGGCCGCGGTCTTCGCCTTCAGGCTCTCGCTGATGGGCATGAGCACGACGTTCGCGGCGCCGACGCCGTAGAGCGTGGCCATGAACGCGGCGGCGATCGCCGGGCCCAGCAGTTCAGGGGAGTCCAGCAGCTCCATCGCCTTGAGCAGGCCCATGCAGGCGCCGAGGACGCCGAGGGTCGGCGCGAAGCCGGCCGCGCCCTTGAACAGCTCGTGGCCGGTGCGGTGGCGGGACTCCATCGACTCGATCTCCAGCTCCAGCACCTCGGCGACGGTGTCCGGGTCGCTGCCGTCGACCACCAGCCCCAGGCCCTTCTTCACGAACGGGTCCTCGATCTGGTTGGCCTCCTCCTCGAGCGCCAGCAGGCCGTCGCGCCGCGCGCGGTCGGCGAAGTGATGCATGAGGACGACGTTCCCGCCGAGGTCCGGCGGCTCCGTGTTGAACGCGGTCTTGTAGTAGGTCGGCAGGCGCTTCATCGCGTCCATGCCGTACGCGGCGATACACACGCCGAGCAGGCCGCCGAAGACGATGAAGATGCCGGGCGGGTTGATCAGGGCGACCGGATTGAGACCCTTGATCATGCCGCCGATCATGAGGCACAGCAGGGCCGCGCCGATGCCGATGGGAGTAGATGCCTTCATAGGGGATCGACCCCGTCATCGGTCGCCTGGGAGACGTCCCTTACGTTCGTCCACATACCGTGGACATACGGACCCCTGGCCAGAAGTTCGATGGGCGCGCGCAGGGGCAGGCCGACCCCGTGCGGGGTGGTCGCGCCGGAATCGTCGAGGTGCTGCGGGCGCCCGCCGCCGAGGCGGGCGCGCATCTAGCCGAGCGCCTTCTCGATCGCGCCGAGCACGCGATCGGGCTGGAACGGCTTGACCACAAAATCCTTCGCGCCGATCTTGATCGACTCGAGGACCTTGCTCTCCTGGCCGAGCGCCGAGCACATGATGACCTTCGCGCTCGGGTCCATCGCGATGATCTCGCGCAGGGCCTGCAGGCCGTCCTTCTCGGGCATGGTGATGTCGAGCGTCATCACCTCGGGGCTGAGCTCCTGGAAGCGCTCGACGGCCTCCTGGCCGTTGGCGGCCTCGCCAACCACCTCGTGGCCGCCCTTCGCGAGGGCGTCGCCCACCATCTTCCGCATGAACGCGGCGTCGTCAACAATCAGCACTCGGGCCATGGTCGTGTGTCCTCCGTGGGGATAGGGGTGTCAGGCCGCCGCGCGATCGAGCACGCGCTCGATCGTCACGTCGACGTGGTCGTCGTTGGTCTCGAGACGGCCGGTGGCGAACCACATGCCGTCCACGTAGATGTCGATCGGGTCGTCGATCTCGTGATCGAGCGCGACGACCTCGCCGATGGGCATGCCCACCAGCCGGCCGATCGGCATGCGGGTGCGGCCGAGTTCGGCCCAGACCCGCACAGGGATGTCACCGAGAACCTCGACGAGGGGCTCGCCCTCGACCTCGGCGGAGGAGATGCTTTCCAGCGCGCGCGCCATGCGCAGCACGAACGCGGACGGCACGAGCTGCACGAGGCGGCACGCCGTTCCTGCGATCAGGACCTCGACGGTCGTCACGTGCTGCTCGCGGTGGAGCATGGCCGCGGCGTCGCGCGCGGAGTCCAGATGGCGGACGTCCGGCGGCGTGATGTCGATGTGCTGGTCCAGGTAGGTGCCCGTCGCCGCGGCGGCGCCGGCCATCATCTGGTTCATCGCCTCGCCGATGGCCGAGAGCTCCATCTCGTCCAGGGCGTTGGGATCCGCCCCGGGCTCGGCCTGCTCCATGCCCATCATCTTCGCGGCGAGGGTGCGCGCGGCGGTGATCGGCATGATCATGACGTTGCCGCCCGTCACGCCGTCGGTGTAGGCCACCGACGCGCCCACCGACGGCAGGCCGATCCCGGCGAGCGGGTCGACGCCCTCGGGCGTGATCGCGATCTCGCCGGCCTCGGCGACGCCGGCGCCGCCGAGCATCTCCAGACGGGCCACGACCTCGGTCACGGTCTGGTACGTCAGCTCGTAGAGGGCTTCGTCCTGGCTCATGCCACGTCCTCCATCGGCGTCTCGATCTGGACCGCGCGCTTGCTGCCATGGCGGCCGGCGCGAGTGCGGCAGACGGTGATGTCGTCGACGACGAGGTCGGCCTCACCCGGCGCGGGGCCGGTCAGGCGGATGCTGTCGCCGGGCTGCAGGGCGAGCACCTCGTGCAGGCCCATCGTGGTCGCGCCGAGCTCGGCGCGCACGCTCACGGTCGCCTCGCCGATGCGGCGGTGCAGCATGTCCTTGACGACGGGGTCGGCGTGCATGTCCGCGGCGGTGCGCGCCGCGTACTCCGCGAGCGCGGGCTGGACCGAGACGTGCGGGAGCAGGAGGACGACGGCGGAGCTGACGGAGCCCAGCCGGGCCTCCATCGCGATCGCCAGCGTCGGCTCGCTCGCCGAGACCATCTGCTCGGCGTCGGCCTCGTTCTCGATGCCGGTCAGCTCGAACTCCACCTCGGCGAGGTCCTGCCACGTCAGGCTCATCGCGCTCGTGAACTCCCCGAGCACGCGCTTGACCAGCGCCATGTCGATGCCGGTGAGCTTGCGCTCGTTGGGCTCCTCGTCGTCGGAGCCCAGCAGCTTGTCGATCGCCAGGAGCAGCAGCGGCATCTCGACGGCCAGCAGGCACGTCGTGCCGTACGGCTTGATCTCGACGACCGCGCAGGCCGCGTCACGGGAGACGAGCTTGTACGCGTCGCGCCAGGTGCGCTGCGACGTGTCGATGAGCTCGAGTTCCATCGGGATGCGGTGCTGGCCGGCCAGACGGGTGCCCGCCATGCGGCAGAACGCCTCGTGGAGGCGCCGCATGCGGTTCTCCTCCTCGGGCCCGAACTTCGTCGGGCGCGAGAAGTCGACGACGCGCAGCCAGCGGTTGCGGCCCTTCTGCTCCTTCTCCTCGACCGCCGGCTGGTCGGGCAGCTCGCCGTTGGCGGCCTGCTCGAGCAGCGCGTCGATCTGGGAGGCGTCGAGGATCCCGTCGCTCATACCGGTACCCCGACAGCCTTTCCGAGCAGGACGAGCTCCTCGCCCGCCACTTCCCGTGAGGTCATGACGCCGCCCTGGGCGTGGACCCGGACGGTGCGGCCGCGATCGCCGCCGGTCGCGGTGGCCTTCACCGAGAGGCTCGCCGCGGACAGCGCGAGACGGACGGCCTCCTCGTTGCGGCGACCGACCTCGATCGAGCTCGTCTTCGCGAACATCTGCGCGCCGCCGGCCATCCCGATCTCCAGCCCGGAGGGACGCGCGCCGAGGGCGAGCACCTCCTCGAGCAGGATCGGCACGGCGTGGTTGGCGTAGCGGCCCCGCAGAGGGCCGGCGCCGTTCGGCGATTCGGGCAGCATGACGTGGGCCAGGCCGACGATCCCGCGCGGGCGGTCGATCATCGCCAGGCCGATGCAGGAGCCGAGGCCGACGGACACCAGGACCTCATCCGGGTCCTTCGTGGCGACCAGCTCGCCGATACGGACAGGGGTCTCGGGCACAGCTCCTACATTCCGATGCGGCTCAGCAGATCGGCGACGCCGTCCGCGCTGGGCACGAGCAGGAACGACAGCTCACACTG
Source organism: Solirubrobacteraceae bacterium (assembly GCA_016463765.1). Classification (GTDB taxonomy): domain Bacteria; phylum Actinomycetota; class Thermoleophilia; order Solirubrobacterales; family Solirubrobacteraceae; genus Svornostia. Next base: position 16,952 of record JAEMQS010000022.1, read on the forward strand.
CTCGCCCTCGACGAACATCGCCGAGTCGAGCATCAGGGCGGTGTCCCCGACGTCGTCGCGCTCGAGGAGCACGGTGGAGACGATGGCGCCGAGCATGTCGGTGGTCGTGACCGGCGGGTGCGGCTCGACCTCCATCCCGATCATCTGGCCGAGCGCGTTGACGTACGAGGTGCCGAGGATGTTGCCGATCTCGCCGAGGGCGGACAGGCCGACCTCCGAGTCGGGATCGACGCCGAGCATCGCGCAGAGCGCCGCCGCGTCCTCGAGCGGGAACACGAGCAGCACCGTGCCGTCGAGATCGCCGAAGATGTCGAGCTTCACCGCGGTGCGCGGCAGCTCCGGATCGCCGACCGCCTCGATCGCCTCGCCGAGCGGCAGGGCGACGACGGACGGGACCTTGATGTCGACGGGGCGGCCCAGCATCTGCGCCAGCGCCGTGCAGGCGGTGCCGGAGCCGATGTTGGCAAGCTCGCCCAGCGCGTCAAGCTGCGCTTCGCTGTAGTGCGCCATGGTTCTCCTCGTTGGAGGCCGGCGCGTCGTCCCGCGCAGCCCGATCGTGTTCCCTGGTGAGCCCGTCGACGTCGACGACGAGGGCGATCTCTCCACTGCTCAGCACGGCCGCCGCGGCGACCGGCACGTCTTCGCCCACCTCAGGCGGCAGGCTCCGGCAGACCAGCTCGCGCTGCCCGAGCAGACCGTCGACCGCGAGCGCGATCGTCCGGCCCGACTGCGAGCGCACCAGCACGGCGTACGGCTTGTCGGCCGCGTGGTCGTCGCGCCCGGCGAGTGCCGTGGCGGCGTCGATCAGCGGGCTGACCTCGTCACCCATGACGAGCATCGGGCGACCGGCGACGCCGCGCACGGTCCAGTCCTCGACGCGGACCGTCCGCTCGATGCGGTCGATCGCGACGGCGTACGTGCTCTCCCCGGCCTCGACGAGCAGCGCGCTCGTGATCGCCAGTGACAGCGGCAGGCGGATCTCGGTGGTCGTCCCCTGGCCGGTGACGGAATCCATGATCACGTCGCCGCCCAGCTCGCGGATGCGGTTGCGCACCGCGTCCATGCCGACCCCGCGGCCGGAGACGTCCGTCGCCTTCTCGGCGGTGGAGAATCCGGCGCTGAAGAGCAGCTCGATGGCGCGCGGGGTGTCGACGAGCTCCGCATCCTCGGCGGAGATCAGCCCACGCTTGACGGCGACGGCAGCCACCTTCCTGGGATCGACACCACGGCCGTCATCCTTGACCGTGATCACGATCCCGCCGCCCGTCGGACGCGCACGGACCTCGAGCGTCCCCGTCTCGGGCTTGCCGAGGCGCAGGCGCTCCTCCGGCGACTCGAAGCCGTGGTCGACCGAGTTGCGGATGAGGTGCACGAGCGGATCGCCGAGCGCGTCGACCACGGTGCGGTCGAGCTCGGTGTCCTGCCCCTGCAGCACGAGGTTGACGTCCTTGCCGAGCTTGCCGCTCAGGTCGCGCACGAGGCGCGGGAAGCGCATGAAGACGGCCTCGACGGGGATCATGCGGACCTGCATGACCATCGTCTGCAGCGACTGCGAGCTGCGGGTCAGCTCCTGCATCGCGCTCGCCAGACCGGGGTGGTCGGCGTCGCTGACCAGGGCCTCGAGCTGCGTGCGGTGCACGACGACCTCGGCCATGTAGTGCATGAGCTGGTCGAGGCGCTCGGCGTCCACGCGGACGGTCTTCGCCGCGCCGGAGCCGGACTTCGCCGCCGGCTTGGTCTCGCCCTCGGCGGGCTTGGCCTCGGCGACGACCTCCTCGGGCACCTCGGGCACGTCCTCGGCGACGGGGGCGTCGGCGATCATCTGCTCGACGTCGACCTCGACCACCTCGACGCTGCCGACCTCCTCGACCTCGGCGACCGCGTTGCGCAGCGCGTCGGGATCGCCGTCGACGACCCACGCCTCGACGATGTCGCCGGCGAACTGCTCCATGGCGTCCTCGTCGGGCAGCGCCACGAGGACGTCGCCGAGATTCGTGCACGCGCCGATCACCATGAACGCGCGGACCGAGGGCATCGAGACGTCCTCGGTCAGACGCGCGAGGACGTGGAGGACCGGGCGGCCGGCGGCCAGGCGGAAGAGCTCCCCGGGGTCGGGGGCGACACCGCCGAGCTTGACGGCCTTCTGCTCGGGCGTGCGCTCGTGGACGAGGCCGTCGAGACGGGCGATCAGCTCGGCCGGGTCGAGGCGCTCCTCGCCGTGCTCGTCGATGTTGGCGACGCCCCCCTCGAGCATGTCGAGGCACGCGAGGACCGCGTCGATGGCGTCGCGCGAGAGCCCGCCGCGCCGCTGGCGCAGGAGCTCGAAGACGTCCTCCATCTTGTGCGTGAGCTCCGCCATCGCCGCGAAGCCCATGGTCGCGCTCATGCCCTTCATCGAGTGCGCGACCCGGAAGATCTCGTCGATCTTCTCCTTGTCCTCGGGGTTCTCCTCGATCTTGAGGACCGCGAGATTCAGTTCTTGGAGATGCTCGCGGGACTCCGCGAGGAACATGGGGAGATACTCGGAAGTGTCCATCGCCTTAGGCCTTGCGGTAGATGAAGGGATGCGTGGGCGTCAGGCCGATCGGCCCGGGGGTGGCGACACGCTCGGTGGCGCCGATCACGAGGTACCCACCGGGACGCAGTGCGGCGGCGAACCGCCCGTGAAGCTCGTCACGGACGTCCTCGTTGAAGTAGATGACGACGTTGCGGCACATGATCAGGTCGTAGGACCCGGGGGGAACGGACATGTGCAGCAGGTCGCCGAGCTCGAACGTCATGCCGAACCGCAGCTCGGGCTTCGCGGTCCAGAACTCACCGTCGTGGGAGAACCACTTCTTCATGGACTCCTGCGGCGCCTCACGTGCGTCGGCGTCGGTGAACCGGCCCTCGCGGGCGCGGTCGATGATGCGGCGGTCCACGTCGGTGCCGGTGATGCTCAGGCGGGCGTCCGGCGCGGCGTCGCGGGCGACGGCGGAGAGCGTGAACGCCTCGGCGCCGTACGAGCAACCCGCCGACCAGGCGCGGATGCGCTTGTCGGCCGCGAGCTCCGGGATGACCTGCTTGTGCAGGACCTGCCACTGCTCGGGGTGGCGCCACAGCTGCGAGACGTTGATCGTCACGTGGTCGAGGAACCGGTGCAGCTCGTCCTTGTCCGCGGAGAGGACGGCCAGGTAGTCCGGCAGGTTCGTGATCCCGCGCCGCCCGGCGAAGGAGCGGATGCGCCGCTCCATCTGGCCGCGGCGGTACTGGGTCAGGTCGACGGGCCAGAGCTTGCGCAGGCCGGCGATGAAGACGAGGTAGTCGTCATTGCTGTCGAGACGGTTCGTGGCAGCGGCCGTCGTCATCGACCGACCTCCTGGGCGATCGCGGCGGGCAGGGCATGCAGCGGAAGTTCGACGTCGGCGAGACCGGCATCCGAGATGGCGCGCGGCATGCCGTACACCGCGCAGGTCTCCTCGGCCTCGACGAGGATGCGGCCACCGGCGGCCTTGACGGCGCGCGCGCCGGCGAGACCGTCGTTGCCCATGCCCGTCAGCACCACGAGCAGCACGTCGCCGCCGTGACGGTCGACGACGTCCTGGATCGTGAGGTCCGCGCGAGGGCGCAGGCCACCGACGGGGTCACCGTCGCCGAGCCGCACCGACTTCGCGTCGGCCAGATGCAGATGGGAGCCGCCCGGCGCGAGCAGCGCGAGGCCGGGCTCGATGCGCTCGCCGCCCTGCGCCTCGACGACGTGCAGCGCACTGTCGTTGTCCAGCCGCTGCGCGAGCGAGCCGGTGAACCCCGGCGGCATGTGCTGGACGATGAGGACCCCGGCGCCGAGCGGCGCGGGAAGCTGCGGCATGAGCTGGGCGAGGGCCCGCGGGCCACCGGTGGACGTCGCGATGACGACGACCGGCGCGCGGCCGGTCCGGCGGGCGGGCACGGCCGCGGTGCGCGGCGTGGCCGGCCGCGCGTGCGACTCGCGACGCGGCGGGGCCGGGGCCGGGGCCGCCGAGGTCCGCAGGCGCGCGGCGCCGTTGCGGCGCCGGGAGACGCTGCGGCCCGCGGCCGCGAAGACCTTCTCGTCGAGCTGGCGACCGAAGTCGGAGAGCGTCTCGCCGACCTTCGGCTTCTCGATGAGATCGAAGGCGCCCTCGGCCAGCGCGTCGACGGCGCGCGCGCCGTGGGCGGGACTGAAGGCGCTGACGACGACGACCGGGATGTCCAGGCCGTCGCGCCTGAGCGTGCGCAGCACGCCCATGCCGTCGAGGCCCGGCATCGCCAGATCGAGCGTCATCACGTCCGGCTTGGCCGAACGGCACAGCTGCAGCGCGGCGTCGCCGTCCTCCGCCTCTCCGACCACGTCGTAGCCGGAGTCGCGGAGGGTCTGGGACAGCACGCGCCGCATGAGGCGCGAATCGTCGGCGACCACGACGGTGCCTCGTGTCGCAGTCGCGGTCATCGCTACGCCGCTTCGGTCAGCTCGGCGGCGGGCAGCGACCCGAACAGGCCGGCCGGCTCGAGGAGCACGATGAGACGGTCTTCGAGCTTGCCGACGCCCATCACGGCGCCGTCGTTGCTCCCCGGCGCGGGCTCGATCTGCTCGTTCTCGAGCACGACGACCTCTTCGACCTCGTCCACGATGACGCCGACCATCTCGGCGCCGCTCTCGACGATGACGATCTTGCCGGCGCCCTCTTCGCGCTCCTGGACCGCGAGACCCAGGCGGACCGCGAGGTCGTGGACGGGAATGATCTTCCCGCGCAGGCTGATGACACCACGGGTCCACTCTTCACGCGACGCCACGAAGCGGGGCTCCGTGTAGCGGATGATCTCGTGGACGTGGCTGATGGGGAGCGCGTACTCCTCGCGCCCAAGCGCGAAGACCACGAGCTGCCGTGACTCGGAGTCGGACATGCGGCCTCCTGGGACCGGACTGGGCTGACTCTCCCCTGATCGGTCCGCTGGCCGAGAAGTTGAGTCGCGCCGTTGCGTCCGGACGCCCGGAGGGGTGGGCCCTACCGAGAACGGAGGGGGATGGGCCCCTCAGGCGGCTCGTCATCCGAGCCGGAGGTCGCCTCCACGTGCGCTTTCATGGCGGCCGCCGCGATCGACGCGTGCCACCCGTTGATGAGCTCGACGACGCGTTCGGCGTCCTCGGCGACGACGAGGCGAGCACCGGTGGCGAGCAGCAGCGTGGTGTCGGGATGCGTCTCGATGCTCACCACGAGACTGGGATTCAGCGAGAACGGCTCGTGCGTGTGACCGATGCGATGGAGCTGGATCATGAGCGCACGGCGAATGATGCCGTGCGCTCCCGACGACTTCGCCGGGAGCGCACGGGCGATCAGGATCAGCGCTTGAGGTTGACGAGATCCTGGAGCATCTCGTCGGAGGTGCTGATCACGCGCGAGTTGGCCTGGAAGCCACGCTGGGCGGTGATCATGTTCGTGAACTCGCTGGCCATGTCGACGTTCGACATCTCCAGCACGCCGCCGATGGACTGGCCGTAGGCGTTGCCGGGGGTGCCGGCGACCTCGCCGCCCGCCTGCGGGGTGCTCATCCAGCGGTTGCTGGTGACGCGCTGCAGGCCGGCCTCGTTGCCGAACTTCGCCACCGACAGGTAGCCGGCGACGGCGCGGCCGTCGGCGCCGATGGGCGGCAGCGCGGCCGGATGCGTGTAGCCGGCGGGCGGCACGAAGCTCACCGCGCCGTCCTGCCCGACCGCCACGTCGGTGGCGCCCGGGGGCAGGAAGATGTAGCAGTCGGCGACCGCGGTGCCGGCGTCGCCGTCGTTGTCCGGCCCGACCTTGCCCATGACGTAGTAGCCGTCCTGGGTGATCATGTAGCCCTGATCGTTGCGCGTGAAGTTGCCCGCGCGCGTGTAGTTCATGTCGTTGACCGCGGTGGTGCCGGCCGTCGGCGTGCCCGCCGTCGGCGTGCCCGCGCCGACGCGGAACCAGCCGTCGCCCTGGATGGCGACGTCGAGCGCCGAGCCCGTCGACTGGAACGCGCCCGAGCTGATCAGGTTGTCGATCGAGCCGAGCGTCACACCGAGGCCGACCTGCGCCGAGTTGTAGCCGCCGGACGCCGCGTTGGCGGCGGAACCGGCGCGCTGCGTCTGCGAGAGGGCGTCGCGGAACGTCGCCCGGCTGGCCTTGAAGCCGACCGTGTTCACGTTCGCGAGGTCGTTCGCGGTGACGTCCAGCATGATCTGGTGGGTCTTCAGTCCGCTGATCGCGGAGTACATGCCACGCATCATCTGCGCATCAATCCTTCCTTGGTCCCGGCCTCCAAGAAGGTCCAGCCGGGTGCGTTTGCGTTTGGGACTTCCCTGCCTGCAACTGCTGGTGATGCCGCTAGGCGATCACCGCTGAGTCGATGTTCGTGAAGACGTGCTCGCGCAGATGCGAGCGGTCCATCGCGGTGATCACCGTGTTGTTCTTGACCGACACCACGAATGCCGTGTTGTCGACGAACACCACCGAGTCCCGCGAGCCCTTCTCGGCGGCCTTCGACACGCCGCCTTCGAGTCGCTGCATCGTCTGTGCATCGAGCTCGATCCCTCGCTTCTGCAGCCGCTGGATCGCGTGGCCGCTGAACTGCAGCGACGAGGCCTCCTTGGCCAGGATGTCGCCGAACGCGGGGCCCTGGGGCGCCGCGGTCGGCTTCTGTGGCGCCTGCGGGGCGGTGACCGGAGCCGGTCCACCAACCCCCGGCGGCACGAGTGCCGGGTTGAAGTTGGATGCGCTCACACGACCTCCGTGATCGTGCCGGGGTCGATCTCGCCCACCCCGCCGACCGTGAGCTTCGGCTCACCGTCGACCCACGTGACCTTCTCGACCTTGCCGCTGACGGCGTCGCCGGCCTCGTTCTTGTAGGTCACGTCACGGCCGACGAGCGACACCGCCCAGTCCGTGCGCGCGGCCTTCGCCAGGCTCGTGGTCTGCGCCGTGAGGTTCGTCATCGCCTCCAGGCTCGAGAACTGGGCCAGCTGGGCGAGCTGCCCGGTCTGGTCCGTGGGGTTCATCGGGTCCTGGTACTTCATCTGGGCGGTGAGCAGCTTGAGGAACGAGTCCTTGTCGAGACTCGAGCTCGTCCCCTCGGAGTTCGTCTGCTTCTTCGTCAGATCGAGCGCCGCGTTGTTGACGGCGGAAACTGTGGACATCCGTGTCTCCTTCCTGTCCTATGCCCGCACGTCAACGAGGGCGCCCGGGATGAGCGGGCGCACCGTGACGGGAGCGTCGTCGTGGTCATGGTCGGTGACGGCGTCCATGCCGCCGCGGCGGGAGGTCCCACCGCTTGCGTCGCGCCCGTCGGAACGGGCGCCGGTCCGGGCCTCGTCACCGCGCGCCTGCGCGGAGAGGCCGATGTCGAGGCGCACGATCTCCACGCCCTGGTCCTCGAGGGACTGGCGCAGCTGATCGGCGGCGGCCTGGAGGCCCTGGAGGGCCTCGGGCCGGTCGACGGTCATGGTGGCGGTCAGCCCGCCGCCCGTGACACTGCGCAGGCGGACCTGCACCGTGCCGAGCTCGGCCGGATGCAGCTCGAGGTTCGCCGTGGCCTGGCCGCGGCCGACCGCCAGCTCGACGAGCGCCTGCATGCGGTGCACCTGCGGGGAAAGCAGGGGACCGGTCGGCGGCAGCGTCGTGACCGGGGTCGCCGCCGGCATGACCGGGGGCGGTGCGGCGTTCGCGTTGGCGTTCGCGGCCTCGGCGTTCGCCACCGCCTGCGCGGCTGCCGCGGCGGCCTGGCTCTGGCCCTGGTCGCCGCCGCTCTGGGCGCCGCGCTCGTGGCCGAACGCGTGGCCGTTGCCGCGGCCCGGCGCGTCGGCCGGCCGGTTCGCGGCGTCGGGCTTCTCGCCCTTGCCCGCGGCCGGAGCGGTCTGCTCCTCCACGGGGACCTCGGCGCCGTCGGCCGCAGCCGTCGCGCCGGGGGTCTCGGCAATCTTGGGCTCGGAGGTGACCGCGGGGGCGGCGATCTCCGAGCCGGCCGGTCCAGCCGTCGCACCCGCGCCCTCCAGCGCGGGCACGACGGCCTCCGGCTTCGGCGACGACCCACCCGTGACGACGGGCGCCTCCACACCCGTCTGCGCGGCCACGCCCTCCAGCGCGGCTGCGGTCTGCGACGCGGGGGCGTCGCCGGTGGTCGTCGACGTCTGGCCCTCTGCGACGAGCGGCGACTCGTCGACCGTGGGGGAAACCTGGGGCGTGGCAGGGGCCTCCGCGCTGGGATCGGCGACGGCGTCCGGCTGTGCCGGTGCGGTCTCCTCGCCCTGCGGGGCGTCCTGCTGAGTGACCGGCCCAGTCGGGGTCTCGGTCTGTGCTTCGCGGCCTTCCGCAGGTGCGGTCCGGGCCTGGGTTTCCGACGCGAGGAACAGGTCGAATCCTGTCCCCGGTGGACCCCCGGGAGGTGCCCCTCCGGAGGCGGCGACCCGAGGTGGTGCGTGGGTCGCCTGAGTGATGGTGCGGGGAGTCACGCTCATGTGGTGGAGTAGGGCAGGCCGCCGGATGACGGACTACTCGTCGGGGTGGACATGGACGTCGTGGGCACATCCGCGCCGATCGCCGCGGCGGCGACGGGCATGGTGGACGTGGCAGGCAGGCCGGCCGCCGGGGCCGCGGCGGGAGTCGCGCTCGCGCGGTACTCCTCCGCGTACGCCAGGACCTTCTTGACGTAGTTCTGGGTCTCGGCGTACGGCGGAATCCCGCCGAACTTCTGGACCGCGCCCGGGCCGGCGTTGTACGCGGCCAGCGCCTTGCGCTCGTCGCCGCCGAAGGCGTCGAGCTGCTGCTTGAGGTACTTCGCGCCGCCGTCCAGCGCCTGCGCCGGGTCGGTGGCATCGGTGACACCGAGCGACGCGGCGGTGCCGGGCATGAGCTGCGTCAGACCGGTGGCGCCCGCGGGGCTCCTGGCGTTCGGGTTGAAGTTCGACTCCTGCCGGACGAGCGCGGTCAGCAGCGCGGGATCGACCCCGTGCTTCTGGGCGGCGGCCTGGATCTCGGCGGAGAAGGGGGTGTTCAGCGGGCCGGTGGCGGCGCCCTGGGTGCCGGTCGCGGCGGCGAGCGGCGTCAGCGCGGCGCCGGGGGTGTCCGCGTTCGCGGCCCCGTCCTGGCCACCGGACGTGGTGGCCGTCTGCAGCGCGGAGGCGAAGTCGCCCGTCGCATCAGCCGGCGCAGGACCCGCCTGCAGCGAGCTGATCATCTGCTGGATCTCGTCGACCCGGGCGGAGATGGCGGTGACGCTCATCGGCCGGCCATCTTCCGGACGTGCTGGGAGAGCGCCATCTCGTCGAGCGCGGCACCTTCACGGCGCGCGTTCTCGGCGGCGTGCTCGTCGCGGCGCCGGTCCTTCAGGCGCTCGAGCACCTCACGCTTCTGCCGCGCCTCGTTGAGCTCGTCGCGGCGCACGGTCAGTTCGGTGTCGGTCCGGTCGAGCTCGCGCTCGGCCGTGGTGCGATGACGCTCCAGGCGCTCGAGCCACAGCTGCTGGCCGAGGAGGTCCTGGGCGGGGACCGGTCCCGCGGCGGCGCCGGTGCGACGGCCGTCGCGCGCCTGCTCGATGAGGTCCTGCGCAGCCTGGAGCATCGCGGCGCCACGGGCGCGGCGGTTCAGGCTGGCGGCGAACTCCTCACGCGCACGGTCCTCGTCGTGGGCCCGCAGCTCGCGGACCCGCTCGAGGCCGAACTTGAAGGGGACATCGGTCATCACGCCTGTAGGTCGGTCGGCGCGGGACGCGCTTCAGCCGAGTGGACGCTTGTCCGGGGGACGTCTGGGCGACGGGCGTCACACTCCGGCGAGTTTCTCCCGGATCTGCGCGGGAATCGGGGTCTTCGTGCCCGTCGCCGGATCGATGAACACGTACCGCAGCTCGGCGTCCAGGACCGCCTCCCCGTTCTTGGTGATCGCCACCGCCATCGTGGCGCTGGTGGTCCCCAGGTGCGGGAACGACAGCGCGATGTCGAGCAGGTCGTCCGCGCGCGCGGGCGCGAGGAAGCGCTGCGTCGCCTCGGCGACCACGAGGTCCGCCGCGTGCTCGGAGACCATCGCGTCGTAGGAGCCGAACGCGTCGCGCATGAGCTCGGTCACCGCGACGTCGATGAGCGCGAGGTAGTGCGCGTTGAACACGATCCCCTGCGGATCGCACTCACCGAAGCGGACGCGGAGCGTGTGAACGTAGGGCACGTCACGCAGTCTCGCATCGGGTCGCCCGACTTGTGGTCGATCGCGACAGGGCGTACAGTTCCGGCCTCATTCCGTTCGGGGGGGCGGACAACTGTCCAGACATCGCATCATCGCCGCGGCCGCGCGCGTCATCGCCGCCGCCGCGCTCATCACGTCCGTCATGCTGCTCGTCGCTGCGCCCGCGCAGTCGAGCTCGGCGACGAAGAAGCTCACGCGCTACGTCGCAGGCGAGGCGTGCAAGCCCGTCAAGCCGCTGACGGAGAAGACCCAGACCACCGCGGGCGAGCCTGTCCGCGAGTTGGACGAGGACACGCGTCCGACCGCCGAGAGCGTCGAGGACGCGCTGCCCGCGCCGCCGGCCGGCGAGAAGTGGCGGATCGGGTTCGCGGCCAACGCGCAGGGTTTCATCGTCCGGGTCTTCCTCGGGGACGAGCAGGTCGGCAGCGGGCTCATCCGCTGGGACCGCAGCTACCGCTTCCTCATCGACCTCCAGGACTTCGACATCGCCGGCTCGCCGGTGGACATCACCGGCCGGCTCGAGGGCTGCGACATCTTCGCGAAGGACCCGATCACGAAGGTCACGGCGAACATCGTCGGGCCGATCCAGTTCACCGAGACGATCTCGCTGGTCAAGGGCGACCTGATCTGGGACAGCGAGGGCATCCGCCTCTCGGGCGACGCGAAGATCGCGTGCGCCACGAGCGGCGGCCTCAAGGGATCCGCGACCGTCGACTACCGCACGCCGGAGACGTGGACGCTGCACATCCTCGGCTCCACCGACGGGCCGACGTGCGTCATGGAGGAGGGCTTCTCCATCGCCAACGCGACCATCGGCGGGACGATCACGGCGAAGGCGGGGGCGGTCGACGGCAAGGTCACCGGCCGCGCGACCGTCGCCGCGCCCATCCTGCCGTTCGGCGCCTGGGACGCCACCTTCGAGCTGCTCATGACCGGGACAGTCAAGAAGGTCGTCACGACGTTCAGCGCGAACGCGTCGAACCCGGCCGGCTTTGCGACCGTGACCATCGGCCCCGACGGCGAGCTCGTCATCAAGCTCAACCTCAACGCGCCTCCGGGCGGCGGCCCGGACACCGGTCCCGGCGCCGACACGTACGTCGACCCGGGCGCGTACCTCGACCCGGCGAGCACGCGCCCGAGCTCCCTGCGCTGCCGCATCCCGAGCGTCAAGCGCGGGTCCACGCTGACCACCACCCGGCGGGCGATGACGAAGGCCAACTGCAAGACGCGGATCAAGCGGGTCAAGTCGAACCTCGTGAAGAAGGGCCGCGTCGTCGGCCTCACGCAGCAGCGCGGGAAGACGTTCCGCGCGGGCACGACGATCACCGTCCGGGTGTCCGCGGGCCCGGGACCGCGCTGCAAGGTCCCGAGCATCAAGCGGGGCTCCACGCTGGCGTCGGCGCGGCGGGCGATGACGAAGGCCAACTGCACGGTCCGCGTCCAGCGCGTGGCGTCGAGCACGGTCCGCAAGGGCCGGGTCGTCGGGGTCTCGCAGAAGCGCGGCAAGACGTTCGCCGCCGGGACGCGGATCACGGTCCGCGTGTCGGCGGGGTAGGCGGCCGCACACCAGGCGTAGAGTGAGCAGCACGTGCTGTCCGTGCTGCTCACCAGCGTTGCCGTCGCAAGCGCCCCGGTCCCAGCGACGCCGGCCGCCGCGGGCCCGATCCGGTTCGCCCAGGTGCCCGTGGTCTTGTTCGCACGCACGGAGGGCACGCCACGGTTCAACGTGATCGTGCGCACGACGCGGCGGCTGCCCGGCGGGCGGGTTGCCGCGCGCGCGGACCTCACGGTCAATGGGATCGGGGACCCGGCACCCGTCACCCGCATCCCGCCGAGCTCGCGGCGATGCGCAGGTCTGATGATGGAGGGCGGGAACCCCGAGACCGCGGAGGTACGCGACGGGGATGAGGTGTCCGTGGCACTCCGGATTCTGACCAAGCCGCGGCGGACGCTGCGTGCGCGGGCATCCGCCCGCAAGGTCAGCGTGGAGGATCTCGCCGACGACAGCGGGATCCCCGCGAAGCGCTGGCTCCGGGTGGCCGGCTGCCGCTAGGCACCACTGTCGCGTTTCCGGCGATAGTCGCCGTGAAAGCGACAGCCACGATTCAGCGCGCGGCCGCGCCGCGGGTTAGACGCCCAGGTTCAGCGGCGGGATCGCCGACGGGTTGGCCGCGGGGAACTCCCCGGGGACACCGTCGGCCGCCTCGCCCATCGGCGCGGCGCCGGCGGGCATCGCGCCGCCCATGCCGCCCGACTGCGCGGCGAGGCCCAGGAGCAGCTGGTCGGCCTGCTCCGCCGTCGAGACGTCCTCGACGGACTGGCGCAGGAAGTCCTCGATCGGGTGGCGCATGGCGATCGCCCGGTCGGTCAGCGGGTCGGATCCCGCCTCGTACGCGCCGATGGAGATCAGGTCGCGCTTGTCCTTGTACGCGGCCATGAGCGAGCGGACCTCCTGGCCCGCCGCCCGCACCTCGGGGGTCATGATCTCGCCGACCAGACGCGACACGGACTGCAGCACGTCGATCGCCGGATAGTGGCCCTGGTGCGCGAGCTCGCGCGTCAGGACGATGTGGCCGTCGAGGATCGACCGCACGGCATCCGCGATCGGCTCGTTCATGTCGTCGCCGTCGACGAGCACCGTGTAGAGCGCGGTGATCGAGCCCTCGGCGCTGGTGCCCGAGCGCTCGAGCAGCTTCGGCAGCAGCGCGAAGACGGACGGGGTGTAGCCGCGCGTGGCGGGCGGCTCGCCGATGGCCAGGCCGACCTCGCGCTGCGCCATGGCGAAGCGGGTGACCGAGTCCATCATGAGCATGACGTTGGCGCCCTGGTCGCGGAACGCCTCGGCGATCGTCGTCGCCGTCATCGCCGCCTTGATGCGGACGAGCGCCGGCTGATCGGAGGTGGCGACGACCACGACGGACCGCTCGATGGCGTCGCCCAGGTCGCGCTCGATGAACTCCCGGACCTCGCGGCCGCGCTCGCCGACCAGGCAGATGACGTTGATGTCGGCCGAGGTCGACCGGGCGATCATGCCCAGCAGCGACGACTTGCCGACGCCCGAGCCGGCGAAGATGCCCATCCGCTGGCCGCGGCCGCACGGCACGAGCGAGTCGAGTGCGCGGACGCCGAGCGACACGCGGTCCTCGATGCGCGGGCGCTGCAGCGGGTCGGGCGGTGACGCGTTGGCGCCGCGACGGGCCGACAGGGACGGGTCGTCGCCACCGTCGATCGGGCGACCGAGGCCGTCGAGCACCCGGCCGAGCATGTCGTTGCCGACCGGGACCGTGAGCTGATCGCCCGTGGCGATGACCGCGTTGCCCGGGCCGATCCCGTGCATGTCGCCGAGCGGCATCAGCAGGGTGCGGCCGGCGCGGAAGCCGACGACCTCCGAAGGCACGGTCGGGCGGTCGCGGCCCGTGGAGATCTCGCAGATCTCTCCGACCTCGACCTCGAGGCCCGCCGCTTCGATGATGAGCCCGATGACGTCGCTGACGCACCCGCGGCGCACGGACAGGTCCGCGCGGCTTACCGAGACGGCGAGCCGGGCGAGCTTCTCCAGGCCCGAGTCGAGGGCCTCGTCAGCCGTCAGCGAACTCACGCTCGAGCACCTCACGCGCCCGGGTCAGCTTGGTCTCGATCGACGCGTCGACGTCGCCCTCACCGGTGCGGACGATCGCCCCGCCGCGCGACACGCGGCGCTCGGCCTGCACGTCGACCGAGGAGATCCCGCCCAGCTGGCTGATGAGGTCGTCGAGGCCGCCGCGCACGATGTCGAGGTCCTCGGGGTTGACGAGGATCTGCACCCGCTCGCGGTCGGCGAGGCGGCGCAGCGCGCCGCGGATCGCCTCGAGCACGCGCTCGGGCTCCACGGTCACGGCGGCGCCGATGATCTGTTCGGCGATGCGCAGCGCCAGGCCGACGGCCCCGCGCTCCAGGCCGTCGGTCACGTGGATGCGCAGCTCGTCGAGACCCGCCGCGGCGCCCACGAGCGCCTCGGCGGCCGGCGCGCACGCGGCGCGGCCCTCGGCCATGCCGGCGGCGAGACCCTCCTCGTAGGCCTGCTGGCGAATCGCGTCGGCCTGCGCCACCGCCTCGGCGATGGGGTCGGGCCGGTCGTACATGCCGGTCGGGGGGACCAGCTGCGGCAACTCAAACGTCATAGGACATCCCCTCCGCCGCCCTCTTCCTCACCGCGCGGGAGGACGATGGTGCCCTCCTCGTCGAGGCGACGGACGATGGCGACGATCTTGCCCTGCGCCTCTTCCACGACGGTGCGGCGCTGCGGGGGCATGACCTCGATGTCCTCGCGCAGCGTCTGCGCGGCGCGCTCGGACATGTTCGACAGGAACTTCTCGACAAGATCGTCCGGGACGCCACGCAGCGCCAGGACCAGGTCCTTGCCCTCCACCTCGCGGAGGATGAGCTGCATGTCGCGGTCCTCGAGCACCGACAGGTCCTCGAAGGTGAAGAGCTTCATCCGGACCTCGTCGGCGAGCTCCGGCGCGTTGGACGCGAGGGTCTCGATGACGTGGCGCTCGGTCGAGCGGCCCGCGTTGTTCAGGATGTCGGCGAGCGAGTCGACCCCGCCGGGTGAGTGGAACTCCGCCGTGCTGATCGCGGAGATCTTCTGGCGCAGGCCCTGGTCGATCGCGCCGATGACGCCCGGGTTCGTCTCGCGCATCGTCGCGATGCGGACGGCGATCTCCGCCTGGTCCTCGGGCGGGAGGTGCGTGAGCACCTGGCCGGCGACGCTCGGCCACAGGGACGCGATCACGAGCGCGACGGTCTGCGGCGCCTCGTCCTTCAGCAAGGTGCAGATCTGCTCGGGCGGAGTGCGGCGCAGGAACTCGAACGGGCGGACCTCGCCGCGCGCCTGGAGCAGGCTGATGATCTCGTCGGCGCGCTGCGGGCCAAGGAGGTTCTCGAGGACCTCGCGCGTGTACTCGAGGCCGCCGAGGGCCACCTCGGAGCCGGGCGCGAGGCTGATGTACATCTCCTCGTACAGCGACTCGGCGACGTTCGCGTCGACGCGGTAGATCTCCGCCATGTCGGCCGAGAGCTGCTCGACCTCCTCGTCGGGCAGGAACCGCATGATCTCCGCGGCCTTCTCCGGACCGAGGCTGACGAGCAGCGCGGCGGCCTTCTGACGGCCGGTGTACGAGGCGGTCGGGTTGCCGACCGGCCCGACCGGGGCGAGGTCGGTGCCGGGGGTCGGGGCTTCGGCCAACTCGCTCACGACTCCTCCGACATCCACGCGCGAAGCTGCTGGGCCACCTTCTCAGGTTCCTTGTCGACCATCTCGCCGACCTGGGTGCGAGCGGCGCTGGGCGGCGCGGCCTCCGGCAGCCCGTTGCTGTCCATCTCGTGCCCGCCGGCGGTCAGCGCGGCGAGGGGCCGGGGCTCGTCGATCTCGGTCAGCCACCGGGCGTCGCCCAGGGCCTCGTTCTCGCGCTTGCGCAGCGCGCGGGTCACGAAGAAGAGGAAGAGCGCGCCGGCGATGCCGAGGCCGACCCACTTCGCCATGCCGACGGCCTGCGGCGGGACCGGGGCGCCCTTGGCCTCCTCGGTCTCGGGCTGGTCGAACGGCACCTGGCTGACGGCCAGCGTGTCGCCGCGCTCCTGGTCGATGCCGGCCGCGCTGGCGACCGCGGCCTCGATCTCGGTGACCTGCGCCTCGGGAATGTCCGCGTCGAGCACGAGCGCGACGTCGAGCTTCTCGACGGCGCCCGGGGCGACGGTGGTGCGCTCGATCGTCTTGTCGACGCCGAAGTTCTCCTCGCGCATCTCGCGGTTGTAGTCCGAGCTCGAGCCGTTGGCGTCAGCGGCGACGCCCTCGATGTTCGGCCGGGCACCCGCGGCACCCGCGGTCTCGCCCTCGCTCTGAAGCTCCTCGGTCTCCTCCTTGCGCGCCAGCGCCGTGCCGCGCGTGCCGTACTTCAGCTCCTCGCGCTTGATCTCGTCGACGTTGAGCGTCGGGCGCGCCTCGATGTACGCCTTGTCGGGGCCGATCGTGCGGATGAGCATGGCGTTGAGCTTGGACTGCAGCTCGGTGGCGTACCGGTTCTCGGCGGCGATCTTCGTCGTGCTGCCGCCGGTGCCACCCGCCTGTCCGCCCTCGCCGAGCGGCCAGATGAGCTCGCCCGTCGTGGTCGTGACCGTGACGTTCTCGTCCTTCAGGCCCTCGACGCTGCCCGCGACCATGCTCGCGATGCCGCGCACCTGCTGCGGGTCCAGGCCGTTGGCGGGCGCCCCGAGCAGCACGGACGCCGTCGGCGGCGACGACTCGTCGGCGAAGAGCTTGTCGTCGGGGAGCGACAGCTGCACGGTGGCGCTGCTGATCCCGTTGATGCTCCCGATGTTCTTGGCGATCTCGCCCTCCAGCGCGCGCTGGTAGTTGATCTTCTGCTGGAAGTCCGAGGCGCCGAGCTTCTGCTCATCGAGCAGCTCCATGCCCGGCTTGCTGCTGCCTCCCGACGCCAGGCCGGTGCTCGACAGCGCGACCTTCGCCTGCGACTCGCTGTCGCTGACGACCGACACCGCGGTGCCGTTGTTCTCCAGCTTGTAGGCGATGCCGGCCTCGTCGAGCGCCGCGGTGGCCTTGGCGGTGTCGCTCGGGTCGACGCCGTTGATGACCGTGACGTAGCTCGGCGCGGTCGCCATCCGGAAGAGGATGAACATCATGACGAGCCCGACGAGGAGGGAAGCGCCGAGAATGGCCTTGCCCCTGGTGGGCATGGACTGGAGGACGGAGAGCACAGTGGGACCTCGGGAGGGGACGAGCTAGACCTGCGTGCGGAGGACTTCCTGGAGCGCGGTCACACCGCGTTCGCGAAGCTGTGTTGCGAGCTGCATGGAGAGCTTGGCCTTCTCGACCGCCATGATCACGGCGGTCGGATCCTCGGCCTGACCGGTGGCGAGCGCCTGCGCCTGCGTCGACGCCTCTTCCTGCAGACCCTGGAGGTTGGAGATCTGCTTGCCGAGCATGTCGCCGAAGCCCTCGGACTTCGGGGCCCCGACGGTGGTGCCGTCGGCGTCGGTCGTCAGCGGCTCGATGCGCCCGACGCCCTCGAGCTGCCACTCGGGGCCGGTCGTCATGAAGGAGGGGTCGATGGTCATCAGCCGCGGAGGAGGTCGACGGTCTTGGTGAACATCTGCTTGGCCGTCTGCATCGCGTTGACGTTCGCCTCATACGAGCGCGACGACGCGATGAGGTCGACCATCTCGGTGACCGGGTTGACGTTCGGCAGGGAGATGTAGCCGTCGTCGTCGGCGTCCGGGTGGCCCGGGTCGTAGACGCGGCGGTTCGGCGTCGGGTCCTCGGAGACCTCGACGACCTTGACGCCCTGCGGCGGGCCCTGCGTGCGGGCGCGGGCGCCGACCTCGCTGCTCAGCACGCTGGAGAAGCTCGAACCCTCGGCCTGCAGGGTGACCTCCTGGCGGCGGAACGGCTGGCCGTCGGCACCGCGCGTGGACTGCGCGTTTGCGAGGTTGTTCGCGACGACGTCCATCCGCGTGCGCTCGGCCGACAGGCCGGACGCGGAGACGTTGAGTGCATCGAACATGCCCATGGCTACTGACCCGTGATGGCGGAACGCATGATCTGGACGCGCACCTTCATGATCTGGACGAGGGCGTCGTACTCGAGGGCGACCTGCGCCATCGTCGACTGCTCCTTGTCGATGTCGACGTTCGAGCCGTCACCGCGCAGCGGCGCGGTCCGGTCGACGTCCGGGCTGAACTGCACCGACTTCAGGGAGGACTTGCCGCCGGACATCGCGGAGCCGAGCGCATCGTGGAACTCCACGTCGCGCCGGCGGTAGCCGGGGGTGTTCGCGTTCGCCAGGTTCTCGGCGACCGTGCGCTGACGCAGGCTGACGCCTTGCGAGGCGCGCTCGAGCGCGAGTTGGGTGGTGTCGAAAAGGTCCATGCGTGGAGGGACTGCATGGCCCGAATCCTTGGGCGAACTCTCGCCCCATCCATGGGGCGCACCCGGTGAGTCGGCGGGTGCGCCGGTGACTTGAGGGGCGACCTGGACGTTCGGTCGATGCCAGGTGCCGCGCGAGCCCGCTCAGCGCGGGCAGGGCATGCGGCTCGGCGCGGAGCCGAGCTTGACGCACCCGCGGCCGACACCCTTCCAGCCGTTGACGCGACCGTTTGCGCCGCGCGTGAACGCGATCACGAGATAGGTGCCGCGGATCCTGCGGCTGGCGACGGAGACCTGCAGGCGCAGGCCGGGCGTGGAGACCCGGATCCCGGGCCGGATGCGGACGTTGACCGACCCGGCCGCGTTGACCCTGGCGCGCCACGACCCGCGGCAGCCGGCACGGCACGTGACGTGGACGGTCGCGTCGGCGGGCAGGCCGCCGGGCAGCGACGCGGCGTTGAGCTGCAGCGGGGACAGCTTGCCGTTGCGGCGGGTCTGGGACAGCGAGAAGAGCGGGGTGATCTTGCCGAGCTGCGCGAGGCGGGGCGGGCGGCAGCCGATCGACGACGCGCCGGTCTCCGTCGGTCCGGTGTCCCCGATCAGCGTCGCCTGCAGCGACCAGGCGCCGTTCGGGCACAGCGTGCTGCGCACCCAGTCCGCGTTGGGGTCCTGCCCGCCGAGGCGCAGCTGCAGCGACTGGAGGTCCTCACCGCGGACCGCGGCCGGCAGGCCCATGGTCAGCGCCCGCTGGGACTCGTCGAGCGAGGCCGTGGTGACCTCCACGAGCGTCGGCACCGGCGCGTTCTCGATGCGGATGGCCAGCACGCTGGGCGACAGGGTGTACGCCCGCAGGCCGTAGCTCCGGCTGGCCGTCTCCAGCGTGCCGTCACCGACCTCCGAGCCCGGCGGGCAGGACTCGGGCGACGAGCGCACCGTGGTCTCCGCGCACGAGGGTCCGGACGCGCCGAGCTGGAGCCCCTCCCCGACGGCGAAGGTCACACCGCGCGGAACCCTGGTGCCCGGGCCGTCGGCCGAGACGAAGACCGTGAGGACGGTGCTCGCGGGCGCGCCGGAGGACCCGGCGATCGCGTCGGCGACCGTGCCCTCGACGGTGAGCGCAGATGCCGGCGCGACAGGGAGGACGCACGCGGCAAGGATGGACGGCACGACGGCGCGGAAGAAGCGGCGCCGGCGCGCGGGGCGGCCGGGGAACATCGCCTGCCAGGCTACAAAGTCCGGCGGGAGACCTCCAGGCGGCCTACGCCGCGTGGTTGAACGACGCCGCCGCGCTGGCGGCGACCGGGGCGTACCCGGCGGCCGCGCTGCGGCCCTGCCGGACGCCCTGCAGCTCGCGCAGGATCTCAGCCTTCTGTTCCTCCAGCCCACGGGTGGCCTGGAGATGCAGTTCAAACGCGCGGCGCAGCAGCGGCTCGGCACCGGCCGGGTCGGGCCCGTGCAGCTCGGCGAGACGCAGGCCGAACTCGTCCTGGGTGTGGACCAGCTCGTCCCAGCGCTCGGCGTCGATGTGGGCGCAGACGGACTCGGCGAGCGTGACCAGGGCGCGGTACGGGGCGAGGTCGTCCATCACACACCCGCTCCGGCGCCGGCACCTGCGATCTCGGCCCACGCCTCACGCAGGTTCGTGAGCAGGCCGATGACCTGCTGGATCTTCTTCGGGTCGCGGTGGATCCGCGACGCGATGAGCTCCGAGCGGCAGAAGATGTAGATGGACTGCAGGCGCTGGCTGATCTCGCCGGCGTCCATGTTCAGGGTCGAGATGAGCTCTTCGAGGATGGCCTCGGCGCGCTGCATCCGATCGTTTGTCTGGGCGACCGAACCTTCCTCCATCGCGATCTCCGCCTGGCGGAGGAACCGGATGGCGCCGTCGTACAGCATCACGACGAGCTGGCCCGGTGATGCGGTGAGGACGCTGTTCTGGCGGTACGCCTGGGGTGTGGCGTAGGGGTTCATCGCTCCGTGGGGATCGGGGGAGTCATCAGGACGAGGACGGCAGGCCGGCGAGCGCACTCGAGAGCGCGCTGCCGATCGAGTTCTGGCGGGCGAGCATGGTCTCCATGACCTCGAACTGCTTGCGCAGCCGCTGCTCCTTGAAGACGAGGCGGTCGTCGAAGCGCTCGATCGAGTCCTTGATGCGGCGCAGCTCGGAGTCGGTCTCCGTGCGGCGGTTCGACAGGACGCCGCCGGTCTGGGTGATCGGGTCGATCAGGGCCTCGAAGCGCTGGGCCAGGCCGTTCGTGCCGGAGACGCCGCCGAGCAGCTTGCGCACGTCGGTCGGGTTCGCGGCGAAGGCGGCGCTGAACTTCGCCTCGTCGAAGACGAGCTTGCCGGCGAGCGAGTCCTGGTTGATGGTCGACGACGCCGCGCCGGTCGTGATGCCGATCTCGGCGAGCTGGTCGAGGTCGCCGTTGGTCAGGCCATCCATCGCCGAGCTGATCGCGTTGCGCATGCTCGACTGGAGGCTCCGCAGCCCGTTGTCGGCGTAGAGCGAGCCCTTGCGGGCGTCGGCGGCGCTCGCGGGATCGGTGATCTTCCGCTCGCCCGTGAGGTTCTTCACCGTGTCGACCACGGTGTTGTAGGCCTCGACGAAGCTCTTGAGCTTCTCGATGACCTTCGTCTTGTCCGCCGTCGGCGAGCTGACGGTGACACTCACCGGGCTGGTGGTCAGCGCCTTCAGCGTGATGTCGACGCCGGGGACAGCGGTGGAGATCGTGTTCTTCGAGGATGTCTGCAGGGCGCCCCCGTCCACGCGGTACTGCGCGTCGGTGCCCAGCTTCTCGCTGTCCTGCGACAGCGCGGCGGCCGTCCAGCCGAAGGTGCTGGCCGCGCCGGTGGCGGTGCTGGAGACGACGAGCTTGCCGCCCGCGTTGACCGCGATCACGCCCGTGTCGGGCTGGCCGTTGATGGCCAGCACCGTCTCGTCGAGCGTCATGCCGGCGGTGATGTTCACGTTCGCCGAGCCGAAGGTCCACGTCTCGTCCGCGGCGGGCGAGGTGTAGGTGAAGGTGCGCTGCGACGAGCTCGCGAGGCCGAGGACCTCGATGCTCGTGGAGCCCGTGCCGGCGCCGCCGGTGCGTGTCGCCGAGATCTTTGTCGCGTCGGAGACGTCGACGGTCTGCTGCGGCGTCCACAGCGACGACAGCTTGAAGTCCTGTGCGCGGAACTTCAGCGTGTTCAGCTTGCTGGTGACGTCCGCGAGGTTGTCGGTCCGGGCCTGGGTGTTGGCCTGGCGGTACTCGAGCTTGGTGCGGCCCACGCGCTCGAGCTGCATGAGCTGCGAGATCATCGTGCCCGTGTCGAGCCCCGATGACAGTCCGTTGAGTGCAATGCCGGCCATGGCGAATCCTTTGAAGGGGTGGTGCTACGCGGCGGTGTCGGGGTCGGTGGCGTCGACGATGTCGCGCAGCGAGATCGGGCGCACGACGTTGCCGTCGGTGTCCACGAGATCGGCGACGACACGGCCGTCGAGGTTGTGCGTCTGGAACCGCACGTGCTGGTCACGCGCCTGCAGGTCCTCGTACAGCCGCGCGGCGGCCTGGACCTCGTCGAGGACGTGCGACGGGATCTCCGTATCGCGGGCGCGGCGAGCGGCACGCGCCGCCTCGAGCACCCCGGCGTCGTAGACCTTTGCGAAGTCGTCGCCCGCGGGTGCGTCTGCCGTATTCGGCCTTGCGGGCAGCGGCGTTACCGGCTGCGGGGCCTCCGTGCCGATCTTCGCGTCGCGCCCCACTGGTAGGACGTGAAAGCTCATGCTCGATCCTCCTGGACGATCTCCCTGCCCATCCATGGGCCGGGGCTGCACGCTCCCTGTAGCGCGCTTCTGGTCGGAGAATCGGCGTCTCAGGACAGCCCTTGAGGGATGTCCTACAACACCAGCCACGTGTTCGAGACACGGAGCGTCGTGTGCTAGCGCGGCGCTCATGCCTCAATGAGCTCGAGGATCTTCGCGGCCACCGGGTTGGTGGGCTCGATGCGCCGGACCTCTTCGACGAAGGTCGCCGCGTCGTCGTTCATGCCGCGCATGGCCGCGACCTGCGCCAGGCCGAGAAGCGCGGGCACGTCGGCGCCGGCCTCCTGGACGACGGCGACCCACTCGTCGGCAGCCGACTCGAGGAACCCGCGGCGCAGGTACATGGTGGCCAGGCGCTCGTGGCGCTCCCGCCAGGGCAGCGCGACGGACTCGACGATCGGCAGCAGCTCGCCGAAGCGCTCGAACGCCTCCAGGCGCAGGAGCGCCTCGAGCATCGTCAGCCCGGACGCCGCCGAGGCGGCGGGGAGTGACGGCGGAGCGGGCGTGCCGTCCCGGCGCGCGCGCCAGGCCAGCAGCACCTGGAGGTCCGGGTCGGGCAGGCCGGCGTCACGGGCACGCTGGAGCGCGGTGTCCAGCGCGTCGGCGGGCGCGTCGTGCTCCTCGTCGGCGAGCAGCGCGAAGCAGATGGTCCGGGCCGCGGCGGCGCCCCAGTCCGAGTCCGGTCCGAGCGGGTCGACGGCGTCGGCGGCCTCCGTCAGCTTGCCCTGGGACAGCAGCGTCTCGGAGAGCGCCAGGCGCAGCGGGGGGTTGTCGGGCTGGGCGTCGAGGGCCTCGCGCAGCTGCACCTCGGCCAGCTCGGCGGCGCCGCGCTCGTGCAGCGGGACGGCCAGCATGAACCGGGCGGCGGCGCTGAGGTGCCCGTCGGCCTCGACGGCCTCGACGACGGCCTCGGGCTCGCCGCCGCGGAGCAGCATGACCTCGGCCAGCGGCTCGACGGCGGACAAGAACTGCGGGTACGCGCTGCGGACGTCGAGCAGCAGCCGCTCGGACTCCTCGAGGTTGCCCCGGGAGCGCTCGAGGTCGGCGAGCGACGTCTGCGCCAGGAACGAGCCGCAGCCGACGGTGGCCGAGTAGTTGCTCGGCGCGTCGCCCATCTCGATGCAGGTCCGCAGGTACGCGGCCGACCCGTCGATGTCGCCGAGCGCCCGCGTCGCGTGGGCCTGCTCGAGGACGATGTCGGTGAAGCCCGGCAGGATCGCGAGGACCTCGTCGCCCTTGGCGACGCACTCCTCGAAGCGGGTGTTGATGCGCAGCGACTGCACGTAGCGCGCGCAGCACGACGGCACGAAGCCGTAGCTCAGCATCTCCGGGTCGTCCTGGAGCTTCGCCCACGCCCGCTCGAAGTGCTCGAGGGCCTTGGCCTGCTCGCCGGCGCCGGAGTACTCCGAGCCGAGGTTGTAGTGGTGGAACGCGGTGTCCACGCCCTCCTCGCTCTGCTTGAGCAGGAGGTCCAGGTTGCGGCGGGACTTCTCCTTGGCGTCGCGGACGACGCCCAGGTAGCCGTAGTGCTCGACGCGCACGTCGGTGATCTCGGTGCGCTCGGGCAGCCAGCCCGGCAGGTTCTGCGCGATCTGCTCGTGGATGCGGCCGTCGAAGCGGTAGTTCGGGCGGTTGCGGAAGACGCGCAGCGCGTTGTGGTTGACCGAGGTGCCGTCCTCGACCGAGCCGGTGAAGTTGGTCTCGATGAGGTAGAAGGCCTCGCGCCAGGTCTTGCCGGTCAGCGCGCGGAGCCGCTCGACGTCGTCCTCGATGAGGACCTCGTCGGCGTCCAGGTACATGATCCAGTCCGACGTGGCCGCCTCGAAGGAGACGTTGCGCGCGTCGCTGAACGACCCGTTCCACTCGTGGTACAGCACCTTCGCGCCGTACTCCTCGGCGATCTCGACGGTGCGGTCGGTCGAGCCGGTGTCGACGACGATCATCTCGTCGACGGCGTCACGGACGGCGGCGAGGCACTGCGGGAGCATCTCCTCCTCGTCCTTGACGATCATGCACAGGCTCAGCGTCAGGCCGGTGGCGGGCTTGGCCTTCGCCGCGACGCGCTTGCCGCGGGGGGCCAGCTCGCGCAGCGCCGCCATGACGGCGGCGGGGAGCTTCGGGCGCGGGACGTTGGCCTTGCGCCGGCGCTGGATCTCCTTGCGGTTGCCCGCGACACCCGGGATCTCGGGCGCCATCGCGAACGCGGCGTTGAAGAGGGCCTCGGCCGCGCCGAGCTCACCGAGCTCGTACAGCGCGACGCCGGCGAAGTTCAGCAGGCGCGGCTCGCGCGGCTCGATCTCCAGGAGCTCGATGTTGCGCAGCGCGATCGTCGCGAACATGCCGCTGACGAACTGCAGGCTCGCGTCACGGTGGGCGAGCCCGGCCTCGGCCAGCAGGCAGTGCGCCTGGTAGCGGCGGTGCACGTCGGCGATGTCGGCCGCCTCGCTCCAGAGCGCCGCGTACCCGTCGAGGTCCCGCTGCGCGAGCAGGGCGGTCGCACGCGCGCGGAGCGCGTGAGGGGCCTGGTCGTCGGAGACGGCGGTCGGCGCGGCCGTCCCGGGGGCGCCGGTGAGGCGCAGGCCGGAGGACGGGCGATCGGGTTCGGGAGCGGCGTCGGTCAGGCGGAGCGCCATGGGACCAGCACCTCCTGAGGGGTGGAGGAGAACATCTCTGGCCGGGTGTTCGGCAGGACGGACGGATTTCTGAATCCCGCACGCCGAACGGCGGCACGGCGGAGGTCCGGAGATCTGAAACCCGAACAGACAAACGGCGGGGAGTTCATCCGATGGGGGTCCCCACTTCTGGGGAGGGTGCCCATGGACAGCTGACGGATTTCCGGCGGGGTTGTGTGCTGGTCAGCACGTCCAGATGCCGAAGCGGGGTCTTGTCGTCCCCTCGCACCCCAAGAAGGAGCATTGAGATCAATGCAGGCTGAACGATCCGGTCGCCGCCGGATGTCGCCGGAAGAGACGCTGGCACTGTGGAAGCAGTACCAGGAGACCAAGGATCAGGCTCTCCGTGACCGTCTCGTCCTCACCTTCGCGCCTCTCGTGAAGTACATCGTCTACAAGAAGGTGCGCGAGATGCCCGCCCGCTGTGAAGTCGAGGACTTCATCAGCTGCGGCCTCGAAGCACTCATCCGCTCGATCGACCGGTACGACCCGGAGAAGGGCGCCACGCTCGAGCAGTACGCGTGGACCCGCATCCACGGCGCGGTCCTCGACGAGCTCCGCCGCCAGGACTGGGCCCCGCGCTCCGTCCGCCGCTGGGAGCGCGACATCGAGCGCGCCGTCGAGGAGTTCACCGCCCTGCACGGCCGGCACCCCTCGCGTGAAGAACTCGCCCTGGCCGTCGGCACGACGACCGAGGCCCTGCGTGAGCGTCAGCAGGAGATCACCCGTTCGGACCTGACCTCGCTGAACACCCTCGTGCTCAGCGACGACGAGACGACGATCGAGCGCATCGACACGCTCGCGTGCCAGGACACGCGCCTCGATCCGGAGAACGCCGCCACGCAGGAGGCCGCCAAGGAGCGCTTCCGCGAGGTGTTCGCCCGCCTGCCCCAGCGCGAGCGCGAGATCGCCGTGCTGCTGTACGTCAAGAACATGACCCTCGCCGAGATCGGCAAGATCCTCGGTGTCAGCGAGAGCCGCGTCTGCCAGATCCACACGCAGATGAAGCGTCAGCTGCGCGAGGCGCTCGACGGCGACGCCGCGATGCTCGAGAGCGTCGCGGTCGCCTAGGTCGCAAGGGCACTGCCAGTCGTGGGGACGACTCCGACCGACCGGGTTCGCGCGGCGCGCAAGCAGGCGCGCCGCCGAACCTCCTCCCCGGTCTCACCGTCGTTGCAGCGTGTGCTCGACGACGCACGCGACCGGCGCGTCGCCTCCGTGCGTCGCGTCCTGACGGGCCCGTCCCGTCCCTCCTCCTAGAACGGGCACGGCTCGATCGGCTCGACGATCTCCTCGACGGAGAGGTCCGGCCGCCGCAGCGCGATCGTCGCCGGCTTGCTGCAGTCCACGGGATCGGTCAGCGTGAGCGGCATGTCGAAGATGTCCGTCGCCGAACCGGCGTAGAGGTACTGGTACGTGCGCCCGACCCACCGCGGGTGGATCGCGCAGACGTAGCCGGTCACGCCGGTGAAGACGTCGCACGCGAGGATCCCCGGCTGGACGGTCACGACCACCTCGCTCGAGATGCCGCAGTCGGCGTTGACCGCCGCGAAGGCGGCCTTCGGGTCCGGCGTGTTCATCGAGACCCCCGAGACCGCACGGCATGCCGCGCTCGCGGTCGTCTCGCCCGTCTCGGTGCGGTCGTTCTCGTTGAAGCAGCCGGGGTCGGGATTGCCGTGCTCGCCCAGGGCATCGGTCTGGCCGTCGCCGTCGTTGTCGACGCCGTCACGGCACGCGCCGTAGCTGCCGGGCTCCTCCGGCGGGGCGGGCTTCGGGGCCGCCGCGGGCGGCGGGAGGATCTCCTTCGGCGGGGTGCTCGCGCCGGGGGCCGGCGAGGTCGCGCCGCCGGGCTGGGGTGCGGCGCCGGTCGTCGGGTTCGCCGGCTGGCCCAGGCCGAGCCTGGCGAGGAGCGCCGAGTCCGCCGCCGACGCGCGGCCGCACGCACGGCGCTCCATCGCGGCGCCGAGCGCCTTGGCGTCCGACGCGTTGAGCGTGCCGCGTCGCAGCACGGTTCGCAGGCGTGACGCCGGGCCGCTGGTCCCGCATGCGGCAGCCGCCAGGGTCGCGGCCGGCTTGGCCTTCAGCGAGCCGCGGGCGCGCAGCCGAACCGCGCCGCCCTGGGCGCCCGGCGGGCGCACCACCGCGAGCGCGAGGCGCCCCCGGCGGTCGGCGCCACCGAGCACGACGACGCCACGCGGCGCCGCGGTGACCTTCGGTTTCACCCCCTTCGCGCCGGTGCCGAGCAGTACAGCGGTGGCTCCGGCGGCCGGCGCGGGGGTCGAGAGCGTGCCGGCGGCCGCGGGGGCGGCGGGCAGCACGAGGGTGCAGGCCGCGGCGGCGAGGGCCGCGCGGCGCAGGTGGGAAGAACGGCGGAAGGTCGGCATACCCCGAACGTACGCCCGGACCGGCGCGCCGCCATCGGGGACTCCCCTAAACCCCCACCCCAGAGTCGCGCGACCACCGGGCGAGGACCATGAGGGTCTTCGTCCCGGTCACCTTGCCGCTGCGGCGCAGCGCGTTGACGACCTGCTGGAGGTGCGCGACGTCGTCGACGCGCAGGCGCAGCAGCACGTCAGGGTCACCCGCGATGGTGAAGATCTCCTGGACCTCGGGGATCGCCGACGCGATCTCGACGACCTCGGACGCGTCGATGCTGCCGACGATCCGCACCTCGGAGAACGCGTCCAGCGACGGGCCGACCTTGCTGTGGTCGAGCACGACGGTGTAGCCCGCGATGACACCGTCGCGCTCCATGCGCTCGATCCGCCGGGCGACGGGCGCGGGCGACAGGCTCACCCGCGCGGCGATGTCCGTGACGGTGCGGCGTGCGTCCTGGCGCAGCAGATCCAGGATCTGCTCGTCGATGGGGTCGAGCATGCCTTCAACGTACGCCGACCGCACGATCGGCGCAAGATTCATGCGTGTCATCGCAGGATCGCTGCGCACAGATTGCGCGGGTCGGGGGTGCGGCGGACAGTCCTGAGCAGGACCTCGACAGGGGAGCTCGGGATGTACCGCGACGTGAATCTCCAGGACAAGTTCGCCGCCACCGCCGGCGCGGTCCTGCTGTCCGGTGTGCAGTCCCTCGTGCGCACGACGCTCGACCAGCGCCGCCTCGACCGGGCCGCCGGCCTGAGCACCGCCGCGTACGTGTCCGGCTATCAGGGCTCGCCGCTGGGCGGGGTCGAGCGCGAGATGGGCCGCGCCGCGGCCGAGCGCGAGGACCTCGGTGTCGTCTT
This sequence comes from Solirubrobacteraceae bacterium, assembly GCA_016463765.1. Classification (GTDB taxonomy): domain Bacteria; phylum Actinomycetota; class Thermoleophilia; order Solirubrobacterales; family Solirubrobacteraceae; genus Svornostia. Next base: position 44,782 of record JAEMQS010000022.1, read on the forward strand.
CGCCCAGGGCGTCAACGAGGAGCTCGCCGCCACGGCCGTCGCGGGCACGCAGCTGCTCGGCGAGGTCGGGGGACGGCGCCACGACGCCGTGACCGGCTACTGGTTCGGCAAGGCGCCCGGGCTCGACCGGGCCGCCGACGCGATCCGCCACGCGAACGTCAGCGGCACGCACCCGCTTGGCGGCGCCGTCGCCTGGATCGGCGACGACCCGTCGGCCAAGTCGTCGTCGGTTCCCAGCTCGTCCGAGCCGCTGTGCCGCAGCCTCCATCTGCCGGTGCTGGCGCCCGGCACGGTGCAGGAGGTCCTGGACTTCGGGCTGCACGCGGTCGCGCTCTCGCGCCATGCGGGGACGTGGGCGGCGCTGAAGGTCGTCGCCGACATCGCCGACGCGACGTCCACCGTCGAGGTCGGCGGCGTGACGATCCCCGAGCTCGACCCGCGCACGGACTTCACCCCGGCGACGATGCTCCCGCCGACGAACCTCGTCGCCGAGCACGACCTCATGGTCGAGCGCCTCGCGCGTGCGACCGCCTACGCGCGCGCGGCTGACCTCAACCGGATCGTCTTCGAACCCCGCCGTCCGCGCGTCGCCGTGGTCGCCGCGGGCGTCGGCTTCCAGTCGGTGCTGCGCGCGATCGACGACCTGCAGCTCGACACCGACGCGCTCGGCCTGCGCCTCGTGCGGCTCGGGATGCCCTGGCCGCTGGACCGCGACGAGCTGCGCCGTCTGCTCGCCGGGGTCGAGGCGGTGCTCGTCGTGGAGGACAAGCTTCCGTTCGTCGAGACCCTCGTGAAGGAGGCGCTGTACCGGACCGCGGACGCGCCCCTGGTCCTCGGCAAGGAGGACGCCGGCGGCCGCGAGCTGCTGTCCCCGCGCAGCACGCTCAGCGCCGACGACGTCGCCCGGGCGCTGGGCCGCATCCTGCCCTCCGACGAGCTCGGGGAGGAGACCCGGGCGCGGCTGGCGCTGCTCGACCGCGCAGCAGCCGCCGCGCCCGGCGTCGCGCCGCTGGCGCAGCGCACGCCGTACTTCTGCTCGGGCTGCCCGCACAGCACGTCGACCCGTGCCGAACCGGACCAGCTCGTGGGCGTCGGGATCGGCTGCCACATCATGGTCGTGCTGGACACCGACGGCCGCCGCGGCCAGCTGCTCGGGATGCCGCAGATGGGCGGCGAGGGCGCGCAGTGGCTCGGTCTCATGCCGTTCACCGACGACGAGCACTTCATTCAGAACATCGGCGACGGCACGTTCTTCCACTCGGGGTCGCTCGCGATCCGCGCCGCGATCGCCGCCGGCGCGACGATGACGTTCCGGCTGCTGCACAACGACGTCGTCGCGATGACCGGCGGGCAGACGCCGGCCGGCCAGATGGACATCCCCGCGCTGACGCGCTGGCTCGAGGTCGAGGGCGTGCGACGGACGATCATCACCACGCCGGAGCCCGACGGCTACCGCGGCGTGTCGCTCGCCGCGAACGCGTCGGTGCGGTCGCGCGACGATCTCGCCGACGTGCAGCGCGAACTGACGGCGCTCGGTGGCGTGACCGTGCTGCTGCACGACGACCAGTGCGCGACCGAGAAGCGGCGGCTGCGCAAGCGCGGCAAGCTCGCGGCGCCCAAGGAGCGCGTCGTCATCAACGAGCGGGTGTGCGAGGGCTGCGGCGACTGCGGCGACACGTCGTCGTGCCTGTCGGTGCAGCCGGTGGAGACGGAGTTCGGGCGCAAGACGAAGATCCACCAGTCCTCGTGCAACCAGGACTTCAGCTGCACGGACGGGGACTGTCCGTCGTTCCTCATGGTGACGCCCGCCGAGGGCGCACACCGCGCCGAGCCCCCTCTGCCGCCCGCGGTTCCGGCACCGACGGTCCGCGTGGGCAGCGACGTAACCATCCGCATGCCCGGCGTCGGCGGGACCGGCGTCGTCACGCTCTCCCAGATCCTGGAGATGGCCGCGCACATCGAGGGGCGCCACACCGCCGGGGTCGAGCAGATCGGCCTGGCGCAGAAGGGCGGCCCGGTGCTCAGCGACCTGCGCATCTCGGTCGCGCCGATCACCGGGCAGCTGCGGGCGACCGCCGCGAGCGTCGACGTCCTGCTCGGGCTCGACGCGCTGGGCGCGGCGGCACCGGCCACGCTCGCCGTGTGCGACCCCTCGCGCACGGTGGCCGTCGTGAACACCGCCGACGTCCCGACGGCGGCGATGGTGACCGACGCACGCGTCCCGTTCTCGCACGCCGACCGCGCGGTGCGCCGGGTGCGCGGCGCCACCCGGGAGCTGCACACCCTCGACGCGCCGGCCCTGAGCGAACGCCTCTTCGACGACCACATGCCCGCGAACATGATCCTCGTCGGCGCCGCGTTCCAGCACGGTCTCCTCCCGCTGAGTGAGCTGGCGATCGAGCGCGCCATCGCCCTCAACGGCGCGGCCGTCGAGATCTCGCTGGCCGCGTTCCGCTGGGGCCGCGCGGTCGCCGCCGACCCGGCCGCGGTGACCGCGGCGCTCGCACCACCGCCGCCCCCCGAGCCCGCCCCGCTGCCGCCGGTGCTGCGCGACCAGCTCGACAGCCGCGCGGTCACCGGCGAGCTGCGCCGGCTGCTCGACATCCGTCTCGCCGAGCTCGTCGACTACCAGGACCTGAAGCTCGCGGAGGACTACCTGCGCGACGTGCTGCGCGTGCTGGCCACCGAGCGGCTGCGGACCCCCGGGTCGACGCTCGTGACCGAGGCCTACGCGCGCGGGCTCTTCAAGCTCCTGGCGGCCAAGGACGAGTACGAGGTCGCGCGGCTCCACGCCGCATCGGTGCCCACCGACGCCGAGCGCGTCGAGATCCTCCTCCACCCGCCGGTCCTGCGCGCGCTCGGGATGCGCCGCAAGCTCCACCTCAACGGCCGCTGGGCGTTCCCGATGTTGCGGCTCCTCGCGCGTGGGAAGCGGCTGCGCGGCACTCGGCTCGATCCGTTCGGCCGCGCTGAGGTCCGCCGCGTCGAACGGGCGCTCCCATCCGAGTACCGCGACCTCGTCGACGCCGCGCTCGCGCAGCTGCGGTTCGACACCGCGCCGTGGGTGACGGAGATCGCCGAGCTTCCTGACCTGATCCGCGGCTACGAGGACATCAAGCTGCGCAACGTCGAGCTGTTCCGCGAGCGCGCCGCGGCGCTGCTGGCCGCACCGCCGGCGGCGCCGTCGATCGCGATCGTGCGGTCCACCCCGGCGGCCGGTACGGTCGAGCCCGGGTGGACACGCTCAACGCCAGCTCCCAGAGCCTGATCGACGTCCTCGAGGTCGCCGGGACGATCGCGTTCGCGGTCTCCGGCGCGATGGCGGCCACGCGGCACCAGCTCGACTGGTTCGGCGTCGTGGTCCTCGGCGTCATCGTCGCGGTGGGCGGCGGGACCATCCGCGCGCTGCTGCTCGGTGACCCGGCGGGGTGGATCGAGGAGTGGTGGCCCGTCGCGGTGGCGGCGGCATCCGCGGCGGCGGTCATCCCGCTGAGCCGGTGGGTGGGGACCGAGTTCGACTCGTGGAACTCGGTGCTGAGCGCCGACGCCGTCGGGTTGGCCGTCTTCACCGTGGTCGGGGCCGACGCCGCCCTGGAGGCGGGCGCCCCGGCCGGCGTGGCCGTGGTCCTCGGCGTCGTGTCGGGCATCGCGGGCGGCATCCTGCGCGACGTGCTCGTCGGCGACCAGCCCGCCGTGTTCACGGGACAGATCTACGCGCTGGCGGCGGCGGTGGGCGGCATGCTGTACGTCGCGCTGCTGCGCACCGAGGTGGACCCGACGCTGGCGCTCTGGGCGCCGATCGCGGTCATCTTCGGTCTGCGGATGGTGGCGCTGCGGCGCGACTGGTCGGTGCCGAAGGTCTCTTAGAGGAGCACGGAGATCGCGTCGCCGATGAGCTTCGCCCCGATGACCAGCATCAGCACGGTCATGATCGCCGCATTGTGGGCCGCGAGCCAGTGCTTGAGGTCCTCGAGGATCGGCTCCGCGCGGTCCCCCATCCCGAAGTAGACGCCGACCGGCACCGCGGGACCGATCGTGCCGAGGATCACGAAGGCGACGAGGGCCAGCTCCTGGTCGAGCGTGTCGATCCCGGTCTGCGCGATCGCGGCAGCCGCGCCGACGGTCAGCACGAGGTTCTTCGGGTTCGCCGCCGAGAGCAGGACGCCCATGCCGGCGGCCTTCGGCGCCGAGAAGCCGTCGGCCTTGCTCATCCAGCCGGGCATCTCCGGCTCGGCGTCGCCGCGCGGCCTGCCCCGCCACTTGCTGACCGCGAGGTGGACGAGCACCGCGCCGAGCGCCAGCCGCAGCCAGCCCGTCCACGTCGCAGGCCCGCCGTCGTCACTCGCCCCCGCGCCGCTGGCGACGAGCAGCACCACCGTGCCGAGCACCAGGAGCCCCGCGAACCACCCCACCAGGAACGCGGGCCCGTTCACGTGCGCGCGTGGGGTCCCGAGCATCACCACGACCGCGATGATCGGGATCGGGCTGAGCGTCACGCCGATCGCGAACGGGAGCATCTGACCGATGGCGTCGCCCATGGCGGCGGATGCTCCCAGCTTCAGGCGAGCTGGACGACCTCGTCGCAGCGCGCGAGGCCCTCACCGCGGTGCGTGATGAGCAGCACCGCGCGGTCGTCGGCCGCGTCGAACGCGTCGTCGATGACGCGGTGCGCGGTCTCGTCGTCGAGGTGCGCGGTGGGCTCGTCGAGGACCAGCACGGGCGCGTCGGCGAGGAGCGCGCGGGCGAGGGCGATGCGCTGGCGCTGGCCACCCGAGAGCTCGGTGCCCTCTTCGCCGACCATGGTGTCGAGCCCGTCCGGCAGCTCGTCGACCCAGTCGCCGAGACCCGCGCGGTCGACCGCAGCGCGCAGCTCGTCGTCCGTCGCGCCCGGCCGGGCGAGGCGCACGTTCTCCCGGATGTTCGAGTTGAAGAGATGCGCGTCCTGCCCGCACACCGCGACGTGGCGGCGGATGTCGGCCTGGGTGAAGTCGCGCAGGTCGGCGCCCGCGAGGGTGATCCGGCCCCGCTCGGGATCCATGAAGCGCAGCAGCAGGTTGACCGCCGTCGTCTTGCCCGACCCGGACGGGCCGCGCAGCGCGACCTTCCGGCCGGGGGCCAGGTGCAGGTCGAGCCCGTCGAGGGCGAGCGGCTCGTCGGGGCCGTAGCGCGCGCGGACATCGGTGAAGACCAGCTCGGCGTCGCGTGGGGGCGCGGGCAGCGGGTCGTCGGGGTCGCGCACGGCGGGCTCGCGGTCGGTGAGCTCGAGGATGCGCCGTCCCGCGGCGACCACCCCGGACAGGCGCCGGGCGGCCTCGGCGAGCGGCTGCGTGCCCTCGAAGGACGCGAGCGCCAGCAGCGTCAGCATCGCGATCAGGACGCGGTCCAGGTTCGACGCGTCGTGTGCAGCGACCGCGACCGCCGCCACAGCGGCGACCGTCACGCCGGTCACCAGGATGCCCAGCGCGTCGCCGAGGCCCGCGACCCAGGCGTCGCGCCGCGCGACACGGTCGAGGTCGCGGTCGGCGGCGGCGATCCGCTCCTCGCGCCCGGCCGCGGCCCCGAACGCGACGAGCTCCGGCGCGGCGCGCAGCGTCTCGACGAGCTCGGCGCTCAGCGCCGCGCGTGCGGCAGCCTGGCGGCGGCCGGCACTGCGGTTCAACCGGCCCGCCAGCGCGGGCACCGCGAGACCCTGGACCAGCAGCCCGACCGCCAGGATGACCGCCGCCAGCGGCAGGAAGATCGCAGCGGCGATCACCGCGACGACGCCGGCCGCCAGCGCGATGAACGGCGGCAGGAGCCCGCGCAGGTAGAGGTCCTGGAGCGCGTCGACATCGGCGACCATCCGGCTGAGGAGGTCGCCGCGACGGAAGCTCGACAGGCCGGCGGGCGCGAGCGGCTCGATGCGGGTGTAGAGCCGGGAGCGCAGCGTGCCGAGCGTGCGGAACGCGACGTCGTGGGACGTCAGCCGCTCGAGGTAGCGCGCGAGCGGGCGGGCCACGCCGAAGAACCGCACGAAGACGATCGCGATCGTCAGCGAGAGGACCGGCGGCTGCTCGGCCGCACGGCTGATGAGGTAGCCGGAGACCGCCATGAGCCCGACGCCGCAGATCACGGCGAGCGCGCCGAGCGTGATGGCGAGCGCCAGGCGCTTGCGTGGCGCCTCGGCCAGGGCGAGCAGACGGCGCAGGGTGTCGTTCCTCACGAGGTCTCCTCCGGTGCCGCTGTCGCGTTGACGGCGTCATCCGCCGTGAACGCGCCATCGGCGAGGGCGACGACGCGATCCATGCCACGGGTGAACTCGCGGTCGTGCGCGATGAGCAGCACGGTGCGGTCCCGTGGCAGGCGCCGGACCGCGTCGGCCACGACGGCCGCGCTCTCGGCGTCGAGGTTCGCCGTGGGCTCGTCGAGGATCAGCAGGGGCGTGGCCCGCGCGAGCGCGCGCGCGAGGGCCAGGCGCTGCGACTGCCCCGCGGACAGCGCGCGGCCGCCCTCGCCCACGACGGTGTCGTAGCCGTCGGGCAGCGCGCGGATGAACTCGTCGGCGCCCGCGGCCCGGGCTGCGACCTCGACGTCCGCGTCGGGCGCGCCGAGCCGGATGTTCTCCGCGACCGTGCCACGCAGGATCGTCGCTCGCTGCGGCACCCAGGACACCTGCGCGCGCCACGCGTCAGGCGCGACGTCGCGTGCGTCGACGTCTCCCGCGAGCACCCGGCCACCGGTCGGCTCGGCGAGCCGCAACAGCAGTGACGCGATCGTCGACTTGCCCGCGCCGCTCGGTCCCACGACGGCGACGCGCTCGCCGGGCGCGAGGGTCAGCGATGCCCCGCGCAGCACGTCCCCCTCGCGCGAGGGGTAGGCGTACACCACGTCGTCGAGGACCACCGGCGCGGTCCGCAGATCGGGCATCGCCACCGCGTCGCCGTCTGGCGCCGACACCGCGGCCGGCTCGTCGAGCAGATCCAGGATCCGGTGCGCGACCGCCATCCCGTCGGCGCTCGCGTGGTACTGCGCGCCGAGCGCCCGCAGCGGGGCGTACAGCTCGGGCGCCAGGATGAGCACGGTGAGCCCCGCCTGCAGCGCGAGGTGTCCCTCGACCAGGCGCACGCCCACGGTCACGGCGACGAGCGCGACGCCGAGGGTCGCCGCGAGCTCGAGCACCGCACCGGAGAGGAACGTCACCCGCAGCGTCCCCATCGTCGCGCGGCGGTAGTCGTCGGAGACCTCCTCGATGCGCGCAGCCTGCGCCCCGCCGCGGTTGAACGCCCGCAGCGTCGGCAGCCCGCGGACGACGTCGAGGAAGTGCGTCGACAGGCGCACCATCGCCGCGTACCGCTCGGTGGTGCGCCGCTCGGTGTACCACCCGACGAGCACCATGAAGATCGGGACGAGGGGCAGGGTCGCGACCATGATCCCGGCGCTGAGCAGGTCGATCGGGGCCGACCATGCGATGACCGCCAGCGGCACGATGCACGCCAGGACCACCTGCGGCAGGTACTTGGCGAAGTAGCCCTCGAGCGCCTCGATCCCGCCGACCGCGGCCGTCGCCACCTCGCCGCTCTGCACGCCGTCGAGCGCTGCGGGCGCATCGCGCAGCCGCCGGCGGACCAGCGCCATCCGCAGGTCGCTGAGCACGCTCGCCGCGGCCCGGCGCCCGACGACCTCGAAGCCCCACGACAGCGCGGACCGGCCGGCGACGACCGCCACGAGGCCCAGCAGCGCGGGCGTGACCTCCGCAAGATCGGCGCCTCCCCACGCGCGGGCGATGACGCTCGCCAGGAGCGTCGCCTGCGCGAGCACGAGCACCGCGCCGAGGACGCCCAGCGCCGCGTCGGCGCCGAGCGCGGCGCGCACCCCACGGGCGCGCGCCGCCAGGCGACGATCGACCGCCCGCACCTACTGGTTCGGCGGGTCGACGTTGGCCTGCGACGGATGCGGCTCGGTGAGGTGCAACTTGTCGGCCACCTCACCGACCGCCTGGCCGAGCCCCTCGAACTCCCCGCGACTCACGCGAGCGCGGAACACGTAGTAGCTGACCGCTTGGTAGAAGAGCACGATCGGCAGCATGAGCAGCGCCACGATCGTCATCACCGTCAGCGTGTAGTCACCCGATGACGTGTTGTAGATCGTGAGGTTGTTCGCCTCGGCCGTCGAGGACACCATGACGTTCGGGTAGAGCTGCACGAACAGGCCGCCGATGGCGAACGCGATCGTCAGCGACACCACGAGGAACGTCCACCCCTCGTTCTGCCTCCCGGTCGTCAGCACGACGGCACCGCCGGCGCCCGACGCCGCGATGAGCAGCAGCAGGTTGGGGATGACGTCGTCCATCACGCCCCACGCGGTCCACAGGGCGAACACCACCAGGATGCCCGCCGCGACGGGTGCGATCCGCGCGGAGATGGTCCGGGCCCGCTCGCGCAGGTCGTCCTCGGTCTTCATCCCCAGGAACACCGCGCCGCACAGCAGCGACAGCGACAGGGTCACGAGGCCGCCCACGAGCGGGTAGGGCTGCACGAGATCGAAGAAGTCGCCGGTGAACTGCTTGTCGCCGCCGATCGGGACCCCGTACAGCAGCCCGGACAGGGCGACGCCCCACAGCAGCGCCGGGAGCAGGCTCGTCGTGAAGATGACCTTGTCCCAGTTGCCGCGCCAGCGCGCGGTGTGGTGCTTGCCGCGGTACTCGAAGGCCACGGCCCGGGCGACGAGCGCCCCGACGATGAGGAGCAGCGGCAGGAAGTACGCGCTGAACAGCGTCGCGTACCAGTCGGGAAACGCGGCGAACGTGCCGGCGCCGGCGGTGATGAGCCACACCTCGTTGCCGTCCCAGTGGGGGCCGATGGTGTTGATGACGACGCGGCGGTCCGTCTCGTCCTTCGAGAGGAACGGCATGAGCATGCCGACCCCGAAGTCGAAGCCCTCGAGCACGAGGTACCCGACCCAGAAGAAGGCCAGGGCGAGGAACCAGAACGTCTGGAGATCCAGCTGGAAGTCAACCATGTCAGTAGCTCATCGCCGGCACGGGCTTGGAGCGCTCGGCCTCGTCGCGGACAGGATCAGGGAGCCGTTGCGCGTAGCGGCGCAGCAGCCAGAACTCGATGACGATCAAGATCGCGTAGATCGCCATGAACACACCGAGGCCCAGGCCGATCTGCCAGGTCGGGACCGCGACGCTCACGCCGTCGGCCGTCTGCTGCAGGCCTTGGACCACCCAGGGCTGGCGCCCCACTTCGGTGTACACCCAGCCGGCGGTGTTCGCCAGGAACGGGAGGGGGATGGACCAGATCATGACGCGGTGGAAGGTCCGATTCGTCTCGATCTTCCCCTTCCACGCCAGGTAGCCGGCCCAGAGCGCGAGCGCCAGGAGCAGCCCGCCGATGTAGACCATGCCGCGGAAGCCCCAGTACACGACGCCGACGGGCGGGACGTAGTCGCCGGGCCCGTACTTCTGCTCGTACTGGGCCTGGAGCTGGTTGATGCCCACGACCTCGCCGTCGAACGAGTTCGTCGCCAGGACGCTGAGGACGTACGGGATCTTGATGTTGACCGTGGTCTCGCCCGGATTGGCCTCCAGGGGCGCCACGGCGAAGAGCGAGAGGCCCGCCTTCTCCTCCGTTTCGTACAGCGCCTCGGCGGCCGCGACCTTCATCGGCTGGCGCTCGACCATGTTCCGCATGAAGTCGTCGCCGATGAGCAGCACGAGGAGCGTCGCCGGGACGACGATCGCGGACGCCAGCCGCGCGGCCCGCCCGAAGGCCTGGACGTCCTGGCCGCGGCGCATGTGGAAGGCGCTGACCCCGAGGACGAAGAAGCCGGCGGTCACCGCGGCGGCGGCCATGGTGTGGAAGAACGCGAGCACCGCGGTCTCGTTGAACAGGACGGCGAAGATGTTCGTCATCTGCGCCTTGTTCCCGACCATCTCGTACCCGACCGGGTCCTGCATCCACGCGTTCGCGGCGAGGATGAAGTAGGCCGAGAGCGTGGTGGCGATCGCGACGATCCAGATGGTCGCGAGGTGGATGGCCGGCTTCAGGCGATTCCAGCCGAACACCCAGAGCCCGATGAACGTGGACTCCAGGAAGAAGGCCATGAGGCCCTCCATGGCGAGCGGTGCGCCGAAGACGTCACCGACGAAGCGGGAGTACTCAGACCAGTTCATGCCGAACTGGAACTCCTGGACGAGGCCGGTGGCGACCCCGATGGCGAAATTGATCAGAAAGAGCTTGCCGAAGAACCGCGTGAGCCGGAGCCACTGCTCATCGCCCGACCGGAACCACAGCGTCTGCATGATCGCGAGCGTGAACGCCAGCCCGATCGTCAGCGGAACGAAGAGGAAGTGGTAGATCGAGGTGAGCGCGAACTGCCAGCGCGAAAGGTCAAGGGCCGCGTCTGCGAGAGGGAGTTCGAACATTGCTCGCTAGAGGATCGAGGGCAGCGGGGACGTCGGCATCCGTAGTCAGCCGGTACTTCGTCGCGGAAGCTCCGCGGCCTGCCGTGCGGCAATCCGCGTCGCCAGGTCCAGGCCGTGGGCCCAGACGAGCGCCTGCGCGACCGCCTGATAGAGCTCGGAGGGGATCTCCTGATTGATCTCCACGCGCGCGAGTGCCTCTGCGAGAGCGGCGTCATCACGGACCGGCACGCCGGCCTCGATGGCGTTCTTGATGATGCGCTCGGCGATCTCGCCCGCGCCGGTGGCGACGACCCGCGGGGCGCCGTCGCCTTCGTAGCGCAGCGCGGCGGCGCGCCGGATGCGGCCGCCCTCAGGCTTCGACATCGACGAACTCCAGTGCCCGGCCGGCGATGATCACCTGGGCGGGGCGGTCGGCCGCCTCGCGCAGGGCGGTTCGCAGTTCGTCGGAGTGGCTGCGCGCGCCTTCGAGCGGCGCGCCCGGCATCGCGAGCACCGTGGCGTGCACCTGCGCGTCGTCGAGACGCACCACGACATCCATGCGGCCCAGCAGCTCGCTGTCGTAGCGCAGCACGATGCTGCGCACCGGCTCGCCCTCCGCGCGCGCGGGTCCACCGTCGTCGTCGAGGATCAGCTGCGCCTGGGCGCCGCCGGGGAGGCCGAAGCCCACGAGCGGCTGCGGACCGACGGCGGCCGACTGCGCCGCGGCGGTGGCGCTCGCGTCCTGCGCGCCCTGGGGCATGAACTGGTCGACGATCTTCAGCGACAGCCGCTCGTCCGGGGACTCGGTCACGCGCATGCGGAGGATCTCCCCGGCGCGCACGGTTCCCGGAAGCTGCGCCTCGAGCTTGATCCCCGCGAGGTTGATGAAGCCGCGCCCGTTGCCCAGCAGTTCGAGCACGCGGCCGTTGATCATCGAGCCCGGCTTGAGCGTGAGGTCGTCGACCAGCGGCGACCCGCGCAGCAGGACGAACTCGATCGGAATGGCGCCACCACCGAAGCTCACGACCCTGTCATCGACCAGGCGTCCGCTGTCCTCAAGCGCTCTGGCGCGCCGCCGACCACGGGGACATATGGAACGCGGGCTTTACATCGCCGCCTCCGGCATGGTTGCCGAGATGGCCCGGCAGGATCAGATCGCCAACGACCTCGCCAACGCGGCGACGCCCGGCTACAAGGCCGACCGCTCCGCGCTGCACGCCTTCGGCGAGCTGCTGGTGACCGACCGCCCCACGGGCGCGGTGGTGGGCAGCGTCAACATGGCGACCCGCGTCGACCGGCAGGAGACCGACCTCACCAGCCAGCCCGTCCGGGACACCGGCGAGCCGCTGGACATGGCGATCGTCGGCGAAGGCTTCTTCACGATCCAGACGCCCGAGGGCGAACGCTACACGCGCAACGGGTCGTTCACGACGGCGCCGAACGGCACGCTCGTCGATCAGCTCGGCAACCCCGTCCTCAACCGCGACGGCGGCCCGGTGCAGGTCAACCCGGACGGCACCGTGGATGCGGCGACCGTCGGCATCTCGCTCGTGCCCGACGCGCTGAAGGCCGGCAACGGCTACTTCACGGGCAACGCGACCGGCCAGGCCCCCGAGGGGCCGCGCACCGGTGCCCTGGAGGCGTCGAGTGTCGACGCCGCTCGCACGATGGTCGACATGCTCGCGTCGCTGCGGGCGTTCGAGGCCGGGCAGAAGGCGATCACGACGATCGACTCCTCGCTCGAGCGCGCGAACCAGCTGTCCATGCCGCGGTAGGCCCCCTTCCGCTCTGCGGAAGGTTCTTGACACCGGGCATAGGTTGGTCAGATCAGCTTCCCCGCAGCATGCGGGGTTGCGTTCTCCACCAGCGGGTCTTCATATGCGCGCGAGCTGCCTCTCGCCGGTCCTCTTCGTCGTGGTCCTCCTCGGTCTGCTGGCTCCGGCTTCGGCCTCCGCCGAGATCGAGATCCTCAACCGCGGCATCGCCCCGGCTCCGCTCGTGGAGGGCACCGAGGCGTCGATCAACGTCGACGTGCAGGTCGACCAGGCGCCGTACATCGTCGAGCTCGGCTGCTGTGGCCCCGACAGCCTCGACTCGCCCGTCCAGCGGCTGATCCTCGACGACTCGAGCCCCGAGACGCAGCGCACGACCGGCTCGCACCGCTTCACCTTCACCGTCCCGGCGGCGACCGCGGCCGACCGCACCGTGACGGTCCGCGTATCGGATTCCAGCGGCGCGACAAAGACCGAGCGGTTCGCCCTCGACATCCCGACCCCCGTCCCACCGCCGGTGCCGGTCGAGCCGCCCGAGCCGCAGGGCCCGACGCGTCAGACCGCCTGCCCCGCCGTGGTGACGTTCGGCCTGGTTCGCGCCCGGAGCACCGGCTCGTGCTGGCAGCAGTTCAAGGCCGGGACGAATCCGACCCGCCAGGCCGGGCTCGACATCGAGCCGCGTGCGACGTTCTATGAGACCCGCGGCGGCTTCTCGCTGAACGGCATCCCGTTCCCTGCGCCCCCGTCGGGGTCGAGCTACGTGCTCGTCGAGCCGACGAGCGGCGCGCGCGGCGGCCAGGTCGGCATCGACCGCACCATCACGCTGGACCTCGGCCCGATCACCCTGTTCCGCGGCCCGATCCGCTTCCAGCTGCCCGCGCCCGGGTCCAACGGCAGGCTCGCCGCGCTCAACCTGCCCTCGGGCACGCTCGGAGGCCTGCCGGTCGGTGGGTCGGTCGAGGTCCTGTTCCGCAACAGCGGCGGGCGCTTCTCCACCTCGTTCCCGGTGCAGGTCACGCTGCCGTCGATCTTCAAGCCGTTCCCCGGCAGCGACCGCGGATCCGTCACCGGCGCGACCGAGATCCGCACCGAGGACGGCCGCGGCGTCAGCGTCGACGGCGGGCGCATCGAGATCGAGAACGTCGCGATCGGCAAGGTCGCGCTCAAGCAGTTCTGCATCTCGTACATGTCCGCGGGCGTGTCGCGCTCCTTCTCCGCGTGTCAGCCGCCGAGCCTCAACGGCGCGCCGGCGGTCAGCTGCAACCCGCCGTCGCGTCAGCTCGAGCGCTTTGACGCGTCCGTGCTGGTCGGCCTGCCGCTCCCGTCGCGCCCCAACCTCGGCGCGTACGCGGGCATCGCGGGCGGGCGGTTCTCCTACGCGGGAGGGTTCGTCGACAACGCGGGCATCCCGCTCGTCGCGGGCGTCGCACTCGAACGGGTCGGGTTCGGGGTGTGCGTGCAGAACGGCCTCGTGCTCCGCGGCGACGGCGGGCTGAGCTTCGCCCGCGGCCTGGTCCGCGGTGATGCGTCGCTCACCTACGCCGAGCCGGGCCGCGGGTTCTTCATCGAGGCCGCCGCGTTCATGCGCGTCGCCGGCCTTCCCGTCGGCAACGGGCGCGTCCGGGTGGACAACACGGGGTTCGTCGACTTCGACCTCAACGCCCAGATGCGGTTGGGCGGCGGGTTCCTCATCGTCAACGGGGGCGTCGGCGGGTTCATCCAGCCCAGTCCGTTCCTCTTCAGCATGGACGGGCGCATCGAGGTCTGCATCGAGCTCGGCATCTTCGGCCAGCCCTGCATCGCGCGGGCCTCGGTGACCGTGTCGAGCATCGGCGTCGGCGGCTGCGCCGGCACGTTCGCCGGCGACTTCAGCGCGTTCTTCTTCTGGCAGCAGCCGCGCAGCGGCAAGCGCTTCGACTTCGGTCGGGGCTGCGGCTTCCAGAACCGCGTGCGGATCGCGCGGCCCAGACAGGCGGGCGCGAACTTCTCGTTCCCCGTGCCTGAGGACCCGAAGCAGTACGTCGCGCACATCCAGGGCGCGGGCGCCCCGCCGAAGGTCCGGATCACGAGCCCGAGCGGTCTCGTCATCGAGTCCGGTCCCGGCAACGCGATGACGGACAACAAGACGTACATGATGCTCGAGAACCCGGAGGCTCCGGAGACGTCGATCTTCCTCCCGCCGCAGGCCGCGGCGGGCGACTGGAAGATCGAGGCGCTGCCCGGGTCGACGGTGACCGGCGTGGAGATCCAGGCCGACGAGAAGAAGCCGACGACCGTGACCGGCAAGGCGACCAAGACCGACACCGGCTGGCAGCTCGACCTGCGCTACGCGCTGCGCCCGGGCGACAAGGTCTCGCTCGACGTGCTCGGGACGAACGCCCAGCAGAACGTGGCGACGGGCCTGCGCGGCAAGAAGTGCACGGACGGCAAGACGCTGCCGGGCCGCACCGGCACGGAGACCCGCTGCGCGACGGTCCGGTACACGCCGAGCTTCAGCCTCGGCGGGACGCGCACGGTCAAGGCGACGGTGACCGACGCCGAGGGTGCGCCGGTCGCGAGCGAGACGGTCGCGACCTACCGTCAGGCCCCGCCGCGGCCCGCCAGCCGCGTCCCGGCGCTGCGCCTCGTGCGGCGCGGGACGACCGTGTTCGCCATCTGGGGCAGCGCTGCGAAGGGCACCGAGCGCTACGGCTCCTACGCGATCCTGTCCGACGGGCGCAAGCTCGGCCACAACGCGCCGAAGACATGCCTCGCGTGGCGGATCCCGAACGTCGCGAAGACCACGTCGGTGCGGCTGCAGATCCAGGCCGGCCGCCAGGACC
>JAEMQS010000178.1 GCA_016463765.1 Solirubrobacteraceae bacterium
CCGCTGCCCAGCGCGACGAACGCGCCCTCGAGCAGCTGCTCGGTTCCGGGTCTGCGCGCCCAGGGCGCCCCGGTGTTCGCGGCCTGGTAGAGCAGCGTCGGGACCCAGGCGAGGTAGAGCAGGCCGATCCCGCCGTAGCCGAGCAGGACGTCGCGCGTGAACGCCCGGCGCTGCGGGGCGCGCCACCACAGCGCCGCGACCCCGGCGACACTGCCGCAGAGCAGGAAGATCGCCCAGTTGTGGGTGTAGAGCAGCAGGGCACCCGAGAGGACCGTCGGGACGAGGTACCGCCGGTCGTCCAGCGCATACGCCCGCGCCCAGCACGCGGCGAAGAGCAGCGCGAGCAGCGCCGCCAGCGCGTACATCCGCGTCTCCTGGGCGTAGAACGTCAGGAACGGGTGGAACGCCGCGAGCACGGCGGCCATCCACGCCGCACGCGTCCCGGCCAGGCCGCGCGCGGCCCACCACGCGACCGGCACCATCGCGATGGTGCAGGCCACCGAGAGCCCGTGCGTGGCGCCCTCGCCGCTGCCGAAGAGGGACATCCAGACGTGCAGCAGCAGGTAGTACAGCGGCGGCGAGCCGTCCATCCGCAGCACGCCGGGGATGTCCCAGATGTCGCGCGTCGCGATGCCGACCGAGAGCCCCTCGTCGATCCAGAAGCCCGCACGCAGGGCCTGCGTGCGCAGCTGCAGGCTGATCACGCAGAGCGCGATCAGTCCGAGGATCGTCAGCACGGTCGAGAGCGACCCCGCTCGGAGCCGCTGCACCGGCTCTGGGCGCGCGGCCACGGAGCTCATCCCCAAAAGGGTAGAGAGGCCGTCAGTCCGGCCGGCACGCCAGCGCCACGGTCCAGTCACCCGTCTCCGAGACGACACGCCCGCCGGGCAGCCGCACGGGCGCCGGACGAGCGGGCTGGCCCCGGGTGTGGGCGATGCGGAAGATGGCGGCCGGGAAGCGCGGCCGGAAGCCGACGTCGATGGCGTGGACCTTCATCGTCCAGGCGACGAGCGGCACCGTGTACGCGTTGGTGTACAGGTGGCCGCAGGCCTTCAGGCGCTCGGCGCCGCCCGCGTCGGCGATGGCGTCGTCGAGGTCGTCGGCGATCCGCACCTGGTAGCCGATGCCCTTCGCCGTCGTGGGCAGGCTCGACACGGCGCCGACGACGACGAGCGCGATCGTCGCGCCCCCGATCGCGGCGACGACCGTCCGCCCGTGGCGGCCCGACCGCACGGCGAGCGCGCCGGCGGCCCACGAGATCCCGACGGCTCCGAGGACGCACAGCAGCGCGGCCGCGGCGACGAGGTAGCGCTGGTTGCCGGCGTACCCGGCCTCGGTCATGGCGGCGACGAGCGCGATCCACCCGCCGGCGAGGGCGGCGAGCCCCATCGCGGGGGCGCCGCGCCCCACGGGCACCGCCCGCGCCAGCGCGACCACGACCGCGGCGACGAGGCCGATGATCACGTAGACCGGCAGCATCTCGAGCGCGTCACCCAGGATGGCGAGCGTCGGGCTGTCGGCGAACGCGGGGCTGTTCGGATTCGGCTGCTGCGCGCGCTCGGCGGCTCGCCAGAACGACCCCGAGCCCCACTTCTCGGGCACGAGCCAGGCCACCGGCAGGGACAGGAGGCCGAGCCCGATCCACCACCAGCGCTTGCGGTCCATCCACAGCAGCCAGGCGGCGTACAGGAGCAGGAACGGCCACGCCTCGGGCCGCAGCATGCCCGCGGCGACGGCGAGCGCGAACGCCTGGCCGCGATGGCCGTCGAGGTGGCGGTCGCACGCCCACAGCACGCAGAGGACGAGCAGGCCCTCGCTGTTGCCCAGCGCGGCGTTGCGGAACGTCCACGGGGCGACCGCGATCGCCGCGGCGCCCAGGAAGCCCGCCGCGGGGCCGCCGAGGCGCGTGCCGAGCCGGTAGGCGACCACGAGCCCGCCGAGCGTCCCCGCCCGGGCCACGACAAGCCAGAGGTACGGCGCAGCGTCGCCGAACAGCGCGAACGGCGTCGTGAAGAGGATCGGCAGCGGCTTCCAGGACGGCCCGCTCGTCGTCACGAGGTCGAACTGCGTGATCTCGCGGCCCCAGATGATCCACGCCCAGGGGTCGTACGTCGGCGTGCTGGGCAGCAGCAGCGAGAGGAAGGCGAGGCCCACACACGCGGCGAACGGCCACCAGAAGCCGGTCCGCGCGAGTACGGGCGTCACCACGGAGGGACGGGAATCCAGCAGCATCGCGGCGCGGAAGCCTACGCGGATGGCTCGGTGGTGCCGGTCCCGCGCGCGGGCGGGGCACCGATGACGGTGGCGATCGCCATGGCGGCGACTCCCTCGCCGCGCCCGACGAAGCCCATGCCCTCGCCCGTCGTCGCCTTGATGTTCACGTGGTGGGGCTGGAGGCGCAGGACGCGGGCGAGCGTCTCGCGGATCTCCTGCTTGCGCGGCCCGATCTTCGGGCGCTCCATGATCACGGTGGTGTCGACGTGCTGGACCCGCAGACCCTCGGCGGCGATGAGGGCGCGCGTGGTCTCCAGCAGCTGCAGCGAATCGGCGTCCTTGAACGCCTCGCTCGTGTCGGGGAAGTGCTCGCCGATGTCGCCCAGCCCGGCGGCGCCGAGGATCGCGTCGATGACCGCGTGCGTCAGAACGTCGGCGTCGCTGTGGCCGTCGAGGCCGAACTCGGCATCCTCGAACGTGACCCCGCCGAGGATGAGCGGGCGCCCCGCGACCAGGCGGTGCGTGTCGTAGCCGATGCCGAGGTTCATCCCTTCGCGCTCCCCTCGAACCGCGGCAGGCCGTCGTCGGGAATCGGCTCCCACGGCGCGGCGCTGCCGACCCACTGGCGCAGCGACGGCCGCACGCCCGGGTCCTCGTCGAACGCGCCCATGCGGATGCTCCACGGCTCGTCGGCCCCCGGCGCCTTGCTGCAGATGTGCGCGCCGCAGGCCGGGCAGAAGCCCTTCCCGAACCCGCCGCCCTCGGGCCACCAGAACCGGACCTCGTCCTCCCCGGCCAGCCAGCGCAGCGACCCGGGCGCGATGACCGCCTGGGCCGAGGCGGCCGTGCCGGTGCGGCGTTGGCAGCGGGTGCAGTGGCAGTACGTGGCCGTCGTGGGCGGTGCGGTCAGCTCGAAGCGGACGGCGCCGCAGAGGCAGCCGCCGGTCATCCGATCGGCTCCAGGCGCCGCTCACGGCCCTCGAAGACGGCGAGCTCGGTGACGCCCAGGCGCTCGAGCTCCCGCAGCGCCTCGTCGTAGCCGAAGCCGAGGTGCTCGGGCGTGTGCGCGTCGCTGGAGAGCGCGACGGGGCACCCGGCGTCCAGGCACATCTCCAGGAAGGCCGTCGACGGGTACAGCTCGCCGACGGGCTTACGCAGGCCGGCGGTCGACAGCTCGATCGCGATCTTCGACTCCGCGATCCCGTCCATCGCCAGCTCGTAGAACCGGCGCAGGTCGCCCTCGGGGACGGGCCGGCGACGCGGGCCCCAGATCTTCACGAGGTCGGGGTGGGCGAGAATGTCGAACAGGCCGCTGCGCGCCGCCTCGCCGAGCGTCTCGAAGTACCGGCGCCAGATCTCGTCCGGCGCGTGGCCGCGGACGTCCCAGATGTCGTACTGCTCCATGTCCAGCGCCTCGTCGCCGAGGAAGTGGATCGAGCCGACGACGTAGTCCCAGTCGCGCGCCTCCAGCAGCGTCGCCATGCGGTCCTCGCGACCGGGAATGAAGTCGGCCTCGATGCCGACCTTCAGGTCCGTGTCCTCGCGCAGGAAGCCGACGTACGCGTCGATGTCGTCGCGGGCGTAGGTCTTCCACAGCGGGTGCTGCCAGACGTCGAGCGCCGCGGTGAAGCGGTAGATGTGCTCAGCCGCGCCCAGCTCGGCGATGCCGCGCTCGGACGCCGACTCGCGATAGCGCTCGACGTTCGCGGGGACGAAGAACTTCTCGGCGTCGCTTCCGGGGCCGTCGGGGCGCAGATGGACGTGGTAGTCGGTCAGCACAGCCACGCATCCTCGCCGATGACGGCGCGAGATGTCAGT
>JAEMQS010000179.1 GCA_016463765.1 Solirubrobacteraceae bacterium
TGGTCGCCGCGATGTAGGAGAACAGCGCGAACATCAGCGGGAACGGGTCGTCGAGTCCGGCCGGCGTGCCCCACAGGAAGCCCGCCCACACGGAGAGGAGCACGATGAGCACGGCCTTGCTCGGCTTCTGGCGGCGGTAGGCCAGCGCGCCGATCACCAGCGTGGCGAGGAAGGGCGCCAGCGACAGGATGTCCGGGCCGGCCTTGGACTCCACGAAGTAGTCGAGCAGGCGCCGGATGAACGGCGCGATGATCCACAGGATGACCACGAGCGCCAGGCCCACGGTCGGCCAGCGCATGTACAGCGAGCCCGCCGAGACGACGAAGACGATCAGCAGGACGTACTGCCACTGCTCGGCCGCGACGCCCGGCGCGAGGAGCAGCCCGACGAGCACGACCCACGGCGCGAAGCGGATGTCCGAGCGCAGCAGGCGCTCGTACTGGATCCGCAGCGTGGGCCAGATCCGCGAGACCCGGCGGTTGGGCGCGGGCAGGAACTGCCCTGCCGCCCGGTCGCCGTGCTCGGGAGTCGCCACCCGCTACCCCCGGAAGCCGACCGCGACGATGCCGAGGAGCGGGGTGCCGACGCTGGCCAGCTCGTCGCGCGCGTCGCGCAGGACCTCCTGGTCCGCGCCGCCGTGGCGGTACACGAGCACCGCGCCCTGAGCCTGGCGCACGAACGGCACCGCGTCGGCGTCCGTCACCGGCGGGGCGTCGATCAGGACGAGGTCGTGCGCGGCCTGGGCCTGAGAGATCAGTTCCCGGACCCGCTCGCCGCCGCCGAGGTGCGCGCCGCCGTTGCGCACACCCGGAGAGACGATGTCCACCGCGTGCCGGTCATCGGCCGCGACGTGGAAGATCACCTCGTCGAGGGAGTTGCGCGACGCAAGCACGTCGGTCAGGCCCGCGGGACGGCCGCCGCCGTTCCCGTTGCCGTTCCCGTTGCCGTTGTCCACGGCGCTGGGGCGGTCGTGATCGGTCTCGAGCAGGAGCACACGGGTGCCGGCCGCCGCAGCGGTCGCCGCGAGATACCAGGACACGCTGCCGCTGGCGCCGTCGTCCTCGACGGACGCGATCACCAGCGTCTCCATGCCCTCCGCGCCCGCGGAGTTCCGCAGCTTCGCGAACAGCAGGCGGAACGGCTCGAGGTCCTTGCGCGTGAGCGTGTCGAGCGGCTTGCGCGCACGCAGCAGCCCGCGCTTGTTGATCGACGCGAGCACGGGCGCACCGAGGGTGCGTTCGAGCTGCTTGCGGCTGTGGATGCGCTTGTCGGCCTGCTCGCGCAGGGCGATCATCGCGCCGCCGAGCGCTGCGCCGATGACGAACCCGAGGATGCCGATCATCCAGGGCGCGATCCCGGACGGGCCTTCGGGAAGCTCGGCAGGCTTGGCGATGGTGACGGCGTCGGTGTTGATGCGCTCGGCGAGCTGGAGCGACTCGATCTGCTCGCGGACGGTCTGCACGCCGGAGACGTCGACGTTCGCGCCCGCCTCCCGTGCCTCGCGGCGCACCTGCGCCACGCGGGTCTTCTCGATCTTCTGCAGCTCCTTGCGGGCGGCGACGAGCCTGCCCTTCTCCCGCGCGCGGCGGATGTCGACGTAGGCGCGCGCGGTCGCGTTGGCGATGCGCTGCGCTTCACGCGGCGTCCGGCCCTTGGCGGAGATGACGATGAGGCCCGTCAGCTGGTCGGGCTTGACGTCGACGGCCTTCAGCAGATCGTTCGGGCTCGCGAAGGGCTTGAGCTGCAGGTACTCGACCGTGCGCTCGGCCACGCGGTACTGGATGATCTCGCCCGCGGTCTCACCGATGACGTTGAGGATCGGCTTCTGCGAGCCGGGCAGATTCAGGATCGCGCGATCGATCGGACCGCTGTCGACACGGAGGTAGACGAGCGCGTCATACGTCTTCTCGCGGCTGTTCAGGAAGTAGAAGGCCGCGCCGCCAACGATGACGCCGCACAGCAGGGGAATCCACACGCGCCGGAGCAGCATGCGGAGCACCCCCCGCCCGTCGCCCCCCGCCGGGACATCTTGGGGCTGGTTGCTCATTGCGATAATCGTGACAGATGGGCGGTCTGAGCGGGAGAATCGGACGTCGGTCCATCCGGAATCATCCGAACGGGTGATCGGCCGTCCGTCGAGCGTCTTGAGTCCTGCTCGTGTCGTTGCACACGAGCGACGACGAGGAAGGCATGCGCTCCACGCTCTCGGTCGGCGTTGCCCTGCTTGGCAGCCTCGTCCTCTCCGCCCCTGCTTCGGCTGCCTCCGAGACCGCACGGACGACGAACGAATTCGTCGACACCGTCGGGATCAACATCCACAGCTCGTACAACACGACGCCGTACGACCAGCACGACCAGGTGCTGGCCTCGCTGCGCGAGCTGGGGATCCGCCACGTGCGGGACAACTTCATGCCGCCGACCGAGTCGGCGGCCCGTCAGACGCGCCAGCGCGCGTTCCGCCGGGCGCTCGCCGACCACGGCATCCGCTCGACGGTGCTGCTCGGCAAGCCCGGTGAGGACCCGGCCGCGTACGTCGCGTCGGCGCGCCTCGACGACCCCGGCGTCCTGGCCGGGATCGAGGGGCCGAACGAGTTCGACCTGACGAAGCGGCCGAACTGGGTCGCCGAGGTCCGCGACTATCAGGCGCGCCTGCACGCGGCCGCGAAGGCCGACCCGGTGGTGCGCGCCCTGCCGCTGCTGGGCCCGAGCGTCGGCAACCCCGCCAATGCCGCGGCCTACGGCGACGTCTCGGCCTGGTCGGACCGCGCGAACATCCACGCCTATCCGGGCGGGAAGGCGCCGGGCACCTTCACCGACGTCGTCGCCTCACAGACCGCCTCGATGTTCGGCGGCAAGTCGCCGATCGTCACCGAGACCGGCTACCACAACGCCGCGAGCGTCTGGGGCGGGCACCCGTACGTGCCGGAGGACGTCGCCGCGACGTACCTGCCCAAGCTCTTCCTCGACAACTTCCGCCGCGGCATCGAGCGGACGTTCAGCTACGAGCTCATCAACGCCTACAACGACCCGGGCCAGTGGAACGCCGACGCGCACTTCGGTCTGCTGCGCCAGGACTTCTCGATGAAGCCGGTGGGTGAGCGCATGCGCAATCTCATGCGCCTGATCGACCCGGACGCCACGGCCGGTGCCCGGGCCGCGCTCGACTACACCCTGCAGGGCGACCTCACGGGCGTCGAGCGGGTGCTGCTTCGCCGCGCCGACGGCACGTTCGTGCTGGCGCTCTGGCAGAAGGGCCGGGTCTATGACGAGTACGCCCGCCGGCACATCTCGGTGCCCGCCCGGGCGCTGACGGTCCGCACCGCGGCGCCCGTGTCCGCGGCCGCCGGCCGCGCCGGCGCATCCCCGACGGCGGCGCCGGTCTCCGCGTCGACGACGAGCGTGCCGGTGACGATCCCCGGCGACGATGTCGTCGTGCTGCACCTGCGCCCGACGGGTGCCGCTCCGGTCGTGCCCGTGACCCCGCCGCCTGCCGGTGGCGGCGACACGACGCCCGAGCCCGCGCCCGTCGTGCCGGCGCCCGCGCCGACCCCGGCTCCGAGCCCGGCCCCCGCGCCCGCACCGCGTCCCCCGTCGCTGCAGGAGCAGTGGCGGCGCGCGATCGCCAACCTCAAGCGCGCGCTCGGCCTGCGCACCGCGGGGCCGCCCGCCGGCAAGGCGAAGGCCGCGCCCAAGAAGGCCAAGGCGAAGGCCAAGAAGAAGCAGCGGGCCGCGAAGCGCTGATCAGCGGCGCGGGAGCAGGTCCCGCACCCGGCGCGAGCGCTCACGCAGCCCCGGGTGATCGAGCAGGTACATCAGGGCGAGCCGGCGCGGCCGCTGGACGGACGCGTCGAGCTCTCCCGCGCGCACGAGGTCGGCGCGGGCTGCGACCGCGTCACCCTCGCGGGCGCTGAGCCCTGCCCGCGAGATGAGCTGGCGCGCGAGCCGCGTCCGCCGCGCGGCCTCGTGCGCCGGGTCGTCGAAGTCGTAGACGTCGAAGACCTGCACGAGTCCGTCGCGGAAGCGCT
>JAEMQS010000023.1:0-31317 GCA_016463765.1 Solirubrobacteraceae bacterium
CGACGACGAAGGCCTCCTGGACCGCCTCCTCGGCCAGGTCGACGTCGCGCAGCACGCGGGCCAGCACCGCGACCGCCCGTCCCGCGCCGTCGCGGAACAGGCGGTCGACCTCGAGCGCGGCGCCGTCGTTCAGGAGGCGACCGTCCCGGCGGCGTCGCGGTTCTCGGTGATGTCGGTGCCGCCGGCCACCGGGCGCACCTCGATCGCGGCGCCCCACTGCACGGCCGGCACCTTCTTGGCCCAGGCGATCGCCTCGTCGAGGTCGGCGCAGTCGACCACGTAGTAGCCCGCGAGCTGCTCCTTGGTCTCGACGAACGGGCCGTCGGTCAGCACGACCTCGCCGCCACCGCGGACCGTGGTCGCCGTCGTCGACGGCTGCAGGCCCGAGCCGCCGCGCAGTACGCCGGCGGCGGCGGCCTCGTTGTTGAACGCCGCCCACGGCGCCATCGTCTCGGGCGTCGGCTCGAAGTCCGTCTCCTCCATCCAGATCGTCAGCAGGTACTGCATCGTCATGTCCCTCCTCGGGCTGTGGTGCGCCGGCCCCTGTGACCGCCGCGGTTCCACGTACTGACGAACAACAGCCGACAGGATCGACCGGCGCCAGAACGCCAACGCGCCAGCTCTTCTGGGCGCGCCCGGTCACACGTCGGGGTGGCACGATCCCGCCGAGCAGGGCCGCTCTTGGCCGCTTCTGGTGCGGCACGCGAGGAGCTTCGCACAGCGTGCTGCCTGCCATGCAAACACGCCTGCCCACCCGTCGCCATCCACCCTCACGGCACGACGGCCGCCACGATCCCGAACCGCTCCCGCAGCTCCGCCGAGGTCCCGGCGGCGCTGCGGTGCAGCACGCCCGCCATGCCGACGCGCGCCGCGCCCGCCAGGTTGTGCTCGAGGTCGTCGACCATGATGCACCGCTCGGCCGGCACGTCGAGCGCCTCGGCCGCCGCGGTGTAGATCCGCCGCGACGGCTTGCGCACGCCGAGCTGCCCCGACACGACGACGACGTCCGCGATCGCCTCGAGGTCGAATCCCTCGTAGCAGTCGCGGCCGAACGAGTTCGTGACGAGCGCCACCGGGTGGCCGCCGGCGCGCAGGGCCGCGACGACCGCGAGCATCTCCTCGTCGGGCACCAGCCCGGCCTGGAGGTTGCGGATGAGGCCCGCGGGCTCCACCTCGGCGCCGTGCGCGGCCAGCCGGGCGGCGAACGCGGTCTCGAAGTCCTCGTCCTCCAGCCGCCCGCACTCGGCCTCCACGATGAGCTGCGCGCTCTCGGGGTCCTCGCGCAGCAGGCGCATCGGCAGGTCCGGGTCGCCGAGCGTCGCGCCGAACGCGGCGAACGCCTCGTGGACGCTCGTGGTCAGCACCCCGCCGAAGTCGACGAGGATCGCGTGCGGCGCGCTCACGCGACCGCCGCCTGCAGCCGCCGCATCCCGCGCAGCCAGCGGTCGTAGTCGCGGCCCTTGCGGGCGTAGAACTCGAGCACCTCGGGGTGGGGGAGGATGAGGAACCGCTCGTCGCCGACGGCCTCGAGCACGACGTTCGCGACGTCCTCGGGCTCGAGCACGTCGCCGGCGTGGGTCACGACGCGGGCGCCCATCTGCTGCGCGTCGTCGTCGGCGTCGATGCCCGCGTTGAGCATGTTCGTGTTCACGCCCATGGGGCAGAGGCAGCTCACCCGCACGCCGTCGTCGCCGTAGGTGACCGACAGCCACTCGGCGAACGCCACCGCCGCGTGCTTGGTCACCGAGTACGGCACCGAGCCGATCTGCGTCAGCAGCCCGGCCGCCGACGCGGTCGAGACGAAGTAGCCCTCGCCGCGCTCGACCCAGCCGGGCACCAGCAGCCGCGCCGCGCGGACGTGCGCCATGACGTTGACCTCGAGCGACAGGTGCCACTCGGCCTCGCTGCTGTCCAGCCCGAGGCCCGCGCCGACGCCCGCGTTGGCGAAGAACAGGTCGACTGGGCCGAGTGCGGCCTCGGTCTGCGCGATGAGGGCGGCGAGCGCCGCCTCGTCGGCGACGTCCGCGCCGATCCCCAGCGCGCCGCTGCCCAGCTGCGCGGCGGTCGCCTGCGCACCCTCGCCGTCGAGGTCGACGGCGGCCACCTTCGCGCCCTCGGCGCCCAGGCGCAGCGCGATCGCGCGGCCGATGCCGCCCGCCGCGCCGGTGACGATGGCGGTCCGTCCCTCGACGTTCACGACGCCGCCACCGTGGTCATCGCCGACGCCCGCACCTCGTCGGCGTCGATGGCGCGCTTGAGCACCTTGCCGGTCGGGCCCTTGGGGAGCGCGTCGACGAGCTGCACCAGGCGCGGCACCTTGTAGGCCGACAGGCGCTCCTTCGTCCACGCCTTCAGCGCGACGGGGTCGATCTGGGCGCCCTCGCGCGGCGCGATCACGGCGGCGATCTCCTCGCCGAGGTGATCGTCGGGCACGCCGATGACCGCGACCTCGACGATGTCCGGGTGCTCGTAGAGCACCTCCTCGACCTCGCGCGGATAGACGTTGTACCCGCCGCGGATGATGAGGTCCTTCAGCCGGTCGACGATGCGCACGTCGCCGTCCTCGTCCATCGTGCCGAGGTCGCCGCTGCGCAGCCAGCCGTCGACGAGCGCCTCGGCCGTCGCCTCCGGACGGTTGTAGTAGCCCTTCATGATCACCGAGCCGGTGACGTAGACCTCGCCGACCTCCCCGGTCGGGACGGGCTTGCCGTCCTCGCCGCGGATCTCGACCTGGCACTCCGGCAGCGCGATGCCGACGGCGCCGGTCTTGCGCTCGCGGTGGATGCCGTTGAACGTCGCGGCGCCCGTCGTCTCGGTGAGGCCGTAGCCCTCGAGGATGAGGCAGCCGAAGCGGTCGGTGAACGCGCGCATGACCTCGGCGGGCAGCGAGGCGCCGCCCGACGCGGCCAGACGCAGGGACGTGAAGTCCTCGGGGCCGAAGTCGCCCGCGGCGTGGAGCATCGCGTTCCACATCGTCGGGACGCCGGCCATGAGCGTGAGCTCGTCGCGGCGCAGCATCTCCAGCATGGCGCCAGGCGTGAAGGGGGACAGCAGCGAGAGCGAGGCGCCGGCCCGGATCGTCGTCCCCATCACCACCGCCTGGCCGAAGACGTGGAACAGCGGCAGGCCGGTGCCGAACCGGTCGTCCGGGGTGACCTCGAGGACGTCCGAGAAGATCCGCGCGCAGGCCACGACGTTGCCGGTCGTCAGCTGCGCGCCCTTCGGGCGGCCGGTCGTGCCGGACGTATAGAGGATCGTGGCGGTGTCCTCGAGCGCGGCGTCGTGCAGGTCGGTGAGCGGGTCGCCCGCCGAGACCGCGGCGTCGGGCTCGAGCGTCCAGCAGGGGACGCCCTGCGCGGCCGCGGCGTCGGCCGGCGCCGACCCGACCTCGTGCCAGACGACGACGAGCTTGCACTCCGCGTCGGCGATGACGTACTCGATCTCGGGCTTGGTGGCCATGGTGTTGACCGTGACCACCGCGGCGCCCGCGGCGTGCAGCGCGAAGTAGGCGGCGGCGAACTCCGGGACGCTCGGCGCGCTGAGCAGCACGCGGTCGCCCGGCACGATGCCCGCGGCGGCGACCGCCCCCGCGAACGCGGCGCTGCGCTGTTGCAGATCACCGTACGTCCAGGGGTCACCCGCCCCGCGGATGGCGATCCGGTCGGGATCGGTGCGGGCGTGCGTCCAAGCAGCCTCGGCGACGTTCGGCATTGCTCTCCTCCAGCGCGACGTTGTGACCAGGTGGTCAGGATCGACGGGCGATCCGGGCCGGTGCAGATAGGACTACTAGGACTTGAGCTTGGATTCAAGTTCGGTTACGGTCGACGGGACATTCGGGGAATGGAGAGCTCCGGATGAGACGTCTCTGACCGGCCGTTCCCCACGGCCACCGACCCCCGGCAGGAGGACCCATGACGCGGATTCCCACCGTCACCGGCGACATCGATGTCGACGATCTCGGCGTCACGCTGATGCACGAGCACATCTTCATCCGCACGCCCGATCTGCAGGAAGCGTTCCCCGGCTTCATGGGCTGGGACGAGGAGCGCGAGCTGGCCAACGCCCGCAAGCACCTCGCCGAGATCAAGCAGGGCGGCGTCGACACGATCGTCGACATGACCGTTCCCGGCCTCGGGCGCAGCGTCAAGCGGATCGCCGCAGCCGTCGAGGGGACGGGACTGAACGTCATCCTCGTGACCGGCTACTACACGTACACCGACCTGCCGTTCCCGATGAAGTACAACGGCCCCGGCAAGCTCTTCGACGACCCCGAGGACCGCATCCTCGTCGACCTCTTCGTCGGCGACATCAAGGACGGGATCGAGGGGACGGACATCCGCGCCGGCGTGCTGAAGTGCTGCACCGACGAGCCGGGCGTCACGCCCGACATCGAGCGCCTCATCCGCGCCGTCGCCAAGGCGCACCTCGAGACCGACGTGCCGATCCAGACGCACACCCACGCGCTCAGCCGCCGCGGGCTCGACCAGCAGCGGATCCTCAAGGAGGAGGGCGTCGACCTGTCGCGGGTCGTCATCGGCCACTCCAACGAGACGACCGATCTGGACTACCTGACCGAGCTCATGGAGAACGGCTCGTTCATCGGGTACGACCGGTGCGGGCTGGACATCGTCACCGACCTCGAGGCGCAGGTCGACACGCTCGCCGAGCTCTGCCGCCGCGGGTACGCCGAGAAGATCGTCGTCTCGCACGACCGCCACTGCCGCTCGGACTGGTTCCACGAGGAGGACGTCCTGCGCGTGCTGCCCAAGTGGAACCACGAGTACGTCCAGGGCGGGCTGACCCCGGCGCTGCAGGAGCGCGGCGTCACCGACGACCAGATCCACCAGATGATGACCGTCAACCCCCGCGCGTTCTTCGCCGCCTCCTCGGCCGGCGCGACCGCGAAGACCGCTGCCGCGAAGGCCTCCGCATGAGCACACCGACCTCGTCTCCCCACCGCCCGACCAGCGTCGCCGACCTGCGCGAGCTGCAGGGCACCGAGCTGGGCCCCACGGCCTGGTTCGACCTCACCCAGGAGCGCGTCGACGCGTTCGCCGAGCTGACGGGCGACCGCCAGTGGATCCACACCGACCCCGAGCGGGCGGCCGCCTCGGAACTCGGCGGCACGATCGGGCACGGCCTGTTCACGCTGTCGCTCGGCCCGGCGTTCATGGAGGAGCTCATGGCCTTCGACGGCTTTGAGAAAAGCCTGAACTACGGGTACGGCAAGGTGCGGTTCCCGTCGCCGCTGCCGGTCGGCTCGCGCATCCGGATGCGCGCGACGATCACCGCGGTCGACGAGGTGCCGGGCGGCGCCCAGGTCACCACGACGCAGGCCTTCGAGCGCGAGGGCCAGGACAAGCCCGTGTGTGTGGCGGAGTCCATCGGCCGGTTCGTGGAACATGCCTGAGGTGGCGACGATCAACCGACAGGTGCGGCTGGCCGAGCGGCCTGTCGGCCTCCCCGGGCCGGCGACGTGGGACGTCGTCGAGTCCGAGGTCCCCGAGCCGCGCGACGGGCAGTTCGTCGTGCGGACGGCGTTCATCTCGCTCGATCCGGCGATGCGCGGCTGGCTCAACGACGTGAGGTCCTACGTCCCGCCGGTCGAGGTCGGCGCGGTGATGCGCGCCCACGCGGTCGGCCACGTGGTCGCCTCACAGCACCCGGACTTCACGGTGGGCGAACCCGTCGCCGGGATGTTCGGCGTGCGGGAGTACGCGGTGTCGGACGGGCGCGGCGTCGTGCACGTCGACGAGGACGTGGCGCCGCTGCCGACGTGGCTCGGCGCGCTGGGCATGCCCGGCATGACGGCGTACTTCGGCCTGTTCGACGTCGGCCGTGCGAAGCAGGGCGACGTGGTCGTCGTCTCCGGCGCCGCGGGTGCCGTCGGCAGCGTGGTCGGCCAGCTGGCCAAGCACGCGGGCTGCACGGTCATCGGCATCGCCGGCGGCGCGGAGAAGTGCGCGTGGGTAACCGACGAGCTGGGCTTCGACGCCGCGATCGACTACAAGGCCGAGCGGGTGGGCCGCGCGCTGCGCGAGCACGCACCCGACGGCATCGACGTCTACTTCGACAACGTCGGCGGGGAGATCCTGGACGACGCGCTCGCCCGGCTCCGGCTGGGGGCGCGGGTCGTGATCTGCGGCGCGATCTCCGGCTACAACGCCACCGAGCCGGTGCCCGGTCCGGCGCGCTACCTGTCGCTGCTGGTCAACCGCGCGTCGATGGCGGGGTTCATCGTCTTCGACTACGAGGACCGCTACGGCGAGGCCGCCGCGGCGATCTCCGAGATGCTGCGTGACGGGGCGCTCGTCGCCCGCGAGCAGGTCACGCCCGGCGGGATCGCGGCGTTCGGCGACACGCTGAACCTGCTGTTCGCCGGCGCGAACACGGGCAAGCTCGTGCTCGACGTCCGCGATTGAGCGCGCCGGCTTCAGGATCGGGTCGAGAAGTGGGTACCCACGTCCCCACTTGGCGACCGGATGTCGCTCAGTCGGGCTGGGGGAGACGGAGCGCGTTGGCCCACAGCCGCGTGCTCGTCTCCACCAGCGCGTCGAGCGGCTGCTCGTCGCCCATGACGTAGCTCGAGTAGGCCAGGCGGCCGACCATGCCGGACAGGGCGCGCGCCGCCATGTACGGGTCGAGCGACGGGTCGGCCAGGCCGCGGGCCTGGAGGTCGGCGATCGCGCGGCCGTTGCGCTCGGCGAAGGCGAGGCCGCGCAGGCGGCGCATCTCGCGGAAGCGCGCGTCGATGTTCGCGACCTGCTCGAGCAGGCTCATGAGCTTCGCGTTGCGCTTGTAGGACTCGAAGTACGCCCGGTTGCTCGCCTCGACGACCGCGACGGGATCGTCGTCGTCCTCGGCCACGTGGCTGACGCCGGGGTGGAGCATCTCCTCCTGGGCCTCCTCGAGGACCGCGGCGAAGATCTGTTCCTTGTTGTCGAAGTAGGTGTAGAACGTGCCGGTCGAGCACTTGGCCTCGGCGGTGATGTCGGTGAGGCGCGCGTCGAGGTAGCCGTCGCGCTCGAAGACCCGGCGGGCGGCGTGGACGAGCGCCAGGCGCGTGCGGACCCCGCGGGCGGTGGGGGGCGGCTCGCGCAGGAGCTCGGGGAGGGCCAGGCGCGGCATCTCGGTCGTCACCTGGGTGGCGGTCGCCGTTTTCGTCGAGGTACGCTGAGCCATCGCCCCACCCGTTTTACTCGAACCTGGCGTCGAGTTCAACTACTGCCGCTCGGCGTCCAGCTCGCGCCCCAGCGTCGCCACGTCGGCGAACAGCCGGCCGCGGACCACGGGGGAGTGGCCCACCGGCTTCTTGCCCGACAGCGCGCGGTGGATCGTCGTGACGCTGATGAGCATCCGCTCCGGCCGCACCCACGTGCCGAAGCGCGCGAACTCGGCGTCGCGCGTCGCGATCCGCGCGGCGTCCATCGGTGACCGGCCGATGGCGTGCTCGCGGGCGACGATCGACGTCAGCCACTCCCAGTAGTCGCGGAGCGCCTGCACGCCCGCGCGGTCGGTCACCGGGCCGTGCCCGCCCACGAACGTGTCGGCGTCCAGGCCGAGCAGCCGGTCGAGCGCGGCGATCCACCCCTCGACCGGACCGGCCCACATGACCGGCGTGGCGTCGACGAACAGGATGTCCGCGGCGAACACGACACCCGCGTCGGGCACGTGGACGACGAGGTCGCCCGGGGTGTGCGCGGGGCCGACCTCGAGGAGGGAGAGACGCCAGCCCCCGACCTGGAGGTCGAGCGTGCCGCTGAACGTGCGGGTGGGGAAGCGCAGGATGACGTCGCGGAAGTCGAACGGCTCGAGCATCGCCCCGACGTAGCGGGCCATGCCGCGCAGGGGACCGGGGACAGGTCCGAGGCGGCGTGACAGCGCGCCCATCCGGCCGAGCTCCCCGGGGCCGGGCTCGGCGTGCATGGCGGTGAGGCTGGCGTCGCTGGTGACGATCTCGATGCCGTCGGGCAGCTCCGCGTTGCCCCACCAGTGGTCGCCGTCGCTGTGCGTGTTGATCGCGAGATCGATCGGCGCGCCGGCGAGGTGCGGCGCGTATGCGGTCATCATCTCGCGCGCGAGCGTGCGATCCCAGAGCGTGTCGATCACCGCCGACGCGCCGGTTCCGCGGACAAGGCCCGCGTTGGCCTCACCCCAGTCGCCGTTGGGCTGGATCCACGCCCACACGCCCTCGCCGACCTGCTGCAGGCCGGCGTCGTAGCGGGGCGTGGCGCCGTGGAGGGTGGGGGCCATGGGCGGGACGCTACACAGGAATTCTCGCAACGTGCAGGGACGACGCCGAACGCCCGGAAGATCACCGGTTCTCACGCGTTCGTGCCGTCCGATCGGCTCCCTACCTTGCGACATGTGTCACGCCCTAGGCGATCAAGGGAGTCCCACCCCATGCCCCTCTGCTTCATCGAGCCGCAGGACGCGATCCGCGTGATCGCGGAATCGGTTGGCCGAGAGGCTCGCCGTCAGCTTCTCGGGGAGATCGTCCGCGCGTGGGTCGACGAGATTCCCGAAGAGGAACTCGCCTCCCACTACGCGCAGGCGGTCGACGACCTCGACGAGCACGATCTGTCGATGCTCGCCGCCTGGCACGCCTCGCTGGAGGTCGGCCAGCCGATCGCCAACCGCGAGTTCCTCGTGCAGGTCTTCCCGTCGCTGGGGGAGAACCGGCGCGAGGCGCTGAAGATCGCCGCCGGGTTCCGGGGCGAAGAGGCGTTCGAGGCCGGCATCTCCGAGGAGCAGGCCATGGAGACCGTGCTCCCCTTCCTGTCGCGTCAGCGGTCCCTCGAGCTCGCCGCCGAGTGCGTCGAGCTCTACCTGTGGGACCGCATCGGCTCAGACAACTAGCGTCGCCGCAGACGCTCGGGCGGGGCCTCGTCGGCCACCTGCTCGGGGCGGTCGCGTGACGTGAACCGGCCCGTCCTCTCGCCGCCTGCGAGCTCCTCGTCGGCGGCACCCGCCTCGTGGCGGTCGGCCTCCTCGGCGTGCAGCTCGGCGGTGGCCCGCTCGCGCTGGGCGACCTGCTCGGCCATGCGCGCCTCGCGCTCGGCCTCTTCGGCACGACGGGCGTGCGCGGTGGATTCCTCACGGTGCTCGGTGACGGCGCGCTCGCGGCGGGCCTCGAGTGCGCGGCGCTCGCGACTCTGACGCACGCGCGGCATGAGTACCGCGATGACGACGATCAGGACCAGAACAGCGACCGCGATCGCGATGATGACTCCAGTGGACATGTCAGCTCCCTCCTCCAGGGATGGCGTGCTGACCAGGATTCCCGCCCGCGGCGGGGTTGAACCGCGACCTACGCTGCGTCGCGGCCCAGGGCGGCGTGGATGTCCGCGATGGCCTGCTCGTTCTCGCGGAAGTGCACGGCCGCCATGCCGACGTCCTGCGCCGCGGTGACGTTGATCTCCATGTCATCGATGAAGAGGCACTGCTCGGCGGGGAGCCCGACACGCCCGACGGTCAGCTCGTAGATCCTGGGGTCGGGCTTGCGCATCCCGACGAACGCGCTGTCGACGACGACCTCGAACACCTCGTCGATGGGGAACATCGACCGCCAGCGCGATTCCCACTCGCGCACGTTGTTCGTGAGCAGCGCCATGCGGTAGCCCTCGTCGCGCAGCGTGCAGAAGAGGTCGAACACGGCGTGGTTGGGCTGCAGCGCGCGCCACATCTCCTCGGTGAACGCGTGCATCGGCACGTCGCGTCCGAGCTCGTCGCGGAGCGCGTCCCCGAGCTTGGCGAGGAACTCGGCCTCCGCCAGGCGTCCGCATTCCAGCTCGAACAGCGGGTTCGCGCCGTCGCGTTCGGTGACGGTCTGCATCGCGCGGCCGAGCGCCTCGAGCGGCAGGTCCCAGGCCTCCTGGATGCGCAGGAACGAGCCGATCATCGGGGACGTCAGGACGCCGCCGAAGTCGCTGACGATCGCGCGGATCTCGGTCATGTCACCCGCCGCAGCACGTCGTAGCGGCCCACGCCGGTGCGGCCGTCCATGCGCCAGCCGAAGAACGCGCAGTCGTAGCGCAGGCGGCCGAGGTCGAGGGAGGACCCGCAGATGAGGTCGCCCGCCGCGCGGTGCGGCCACTGCTCGGGGTCGTCCCACAGCTCGATGCCCGCGCGTCGCTGCCTGCCCTCGGCGTCGTACGCGGTCGACAGGTGCACGGTGGCCACCGCGGTCGGCTCGCCGTCCTCGAGCAGGAACGCGGTGCGCGCCTCGACCTCCGGGGTCGCGCCCGCCGGGCGGATGCCGGTGAGCAGGACCCCGCTGCCGTCGTCGAACCAGGCCGAGACGGTGCGCGCCAGCTCGATGCGGTTCCAGTCGGGCGCGCCCCACCCGCGGCTGCGCTGGCCGGCGCACCGCACCGCGCGGTCCTGCCCGCCGATGCGCACCACGCCCTCGACGGCGCACAGCTGGTCGTAGCCGACCATGCCGCCGACTCGGGCGGCCTCGCCGTCCTCAGGCGCCGCCGCCGGGGCGCTCGTCGCGGTCAGCCGCAGGTCGAAGCCGTTGCCCTCGCCGTCGTCGAAGGCGACGGTCCACGCCGCCAGCGGCTCGAGCACCTCGTGGCGGACGCGGCCGCCCGTGATGTCCTCCCAGCGGGTGACGGCGGGCAGGCCGCCCTCCGCGTGCGCCGCAACGGTCTCCGGGCCGTCGAACAGGACCGCCAGGACGCTCGCGCCGTCCTCGGAGAGCCCCAGACGGGCCAGGCCGTACGTGCGCTGCGCCGGGTCACCGAACGCGACGGTGACCGCGTCCGCGAACCCGGACCGGCCCGCGGGACTCGGCCGCGGCGCCTCGTGCTCGGCGGTGATCGTCACGACTGCAGGCGCGGGGACGGGTGCTCGACCTCGGTGGCCGTGCCGTCGA
This sequence comes from Solirubrobacteraceae bacterium, assembly GCA_016463765.1. GTDB lineage: Bacteria > Actinomycetota > Thermoleophilia > Solirubrobacterales > Solirubrobacteraceae > Svornostia. The sequence goes on from JAEMQS010000023.1 coordinate 10,880, forward strand.
CGTCGAACCCGCTGGGTGCGCCCGGCGACGTGCGGACGCTCATCGCCGCGATGGTCACGCGCCGCGTCGCCCAGCCGACGAGGACGGGCCGGACCACCGCGCGCGTCGGCGGGAACAGGAGCGCGAGGCCCGCGATGTCGGTGACGAACCCCGGCGTCAACAGCAGTGCTCCGCCGAAGATGATGAGCGCCCCGTCGACGGTCTCCCGCGCGGGGATCCGGCCGACCGACATCGCCTCGGTCATCCGGCGCCACGCGCCGCGGCCCTGGTGGCGCAGCAGGAACGCGCCGAGCAACGAGTCGGCGATGAGCAGGGCGATCGTCGGCAGGACGCCGATCCACTGGCCGACCTGGATCAGCACGTACAGCTCGGCGATCGGGACCAGCAGGAAGAGGATGAACAGCAGCGCGACCATCGCACCGCCCACGTTACCGACCGCCGGCACGCGGCCCGCGGTCAAGCCGCGGGGGTCGCCCGCCGATCACCAGACCGTGCTCCCGTCAGGCCGTGGTGGTCGCCGGGACCAGCACGACGTCCGGCAGCCGATGCACCCCGACCATCTCGATCAGCGCTTGGATCTGCGGCTGTGCGCCCCGCAGCAGCACCCGACGGCCGCGCCGGCGGATGCGCTGGGCGAGCATCATCAGGTCGAGCATCAGCGAGGCGTCGGCGAAGACCAGCTCCGAGAGGTCGACGACCACGTCGTCGAGCGCGGTGGCGGCCCGGGCGATCGCTCCGCGCCGCAGCGCCTGGGTGGTGCGATCCTCATCGCCGCTGATGTGCAGGACCGGCGGCTGTTCTCGGAACGAGACGATGCCGCACCGTACTCCGATCACCCCTCCGGGCACAAGGGCATCGGCCAGGTTCGGGGCTATCCTCCGGTACATGGTCACCTACGAGGACGTCGAAGCGGCCCTGACGAACGTCATCGATCCGGAGCTCGGCCTCGACTTCGTCGAGCTGGGCCTGATCTACGCGATCGAGGTCAACGAGGGGCACGTGCACGTCACGTTCACGCTCACCACCCCGGCGTGCCCGATCGGGCCGCAGGTCTCCGAGCAGATCGAGGAGTTCTGCTCCGAGCTGGAGGGGGTCAAGTCCGTCGAGTCCTCGATGGTGTTCTCACCACCGTGGACACCGGACAAGATGAGCGAGGACGCGAAGTTCGCTCTGGGCTACTGAGCCCGGCGCGCGCGGGGGTCGGCACATGACCCGCACGCGCGCACTGCTCGCCTGCCTGACGCTGACCCTCGCGGCCGCCGCCGTCCCTGGGACGGCTCCCGCGGCACCCGCGCCCGAGCGGCTCGTGGTGCTGCTCGACCGTGACCTCGACACCGCCGGACCGAAGGCGCGCGCGTCGGCCGTGACGGCGTTCGCGGCACGCCACGGCGTCCGCCCCGCCGGACCGCGCGCGCCCCAGATCGGTCTCGTCACCGTGACGCCCGCGCCCGGCGAGACGCTTGAGCAGGCCGCCCGCCGGCTGCGCGCCGACCCGGCGGTCGCGTCGGTCGCGCCCGAGGGCCGGATGCGCCTGCGCCTCGTCCCGAACGACCCCGCGCTGTCCGCGCCGGAACTGGCACCCCGTACGCCGGGCGGCACCACGCAGCAGTGGTGGGCCGCCCCGATGGGCCTGCCCGCCGCCTGGGACGTCACCCGCGGCGCCCGCGCGCTGGTCGCCGTCATCGACACCGGTGCCGACGGCGGGCACCCTGAGCTCGCCGGCAAGATCCGCGACGCGATCGACCTCGACGAGACGTTCGGCGCCGGACCCGCCACGACCGACGAGAACGGTCACGGCACGCACGTCGCGTCGCTCGCCTGCGCGCAGGCGGACAACCGCCTCGGCATCGCCGGCGCGGGCCTCGGCTGCGGCCTGCTGGTGATCAAGAGCGATCTCAGCGACAGCTCGGTCGCCACCGGCATCGTCGAAGCCGTCGACCGCGGCGCCGACGCGATCAACATGAGCTTCGGCAGCGAGAGCGGACGCGGCTCCGCCGCCCTGCGGCGTGCCGTCGACTACGCGGTCGCCCGCAAGGTCGTGCTCGTCGCTGCCGCGGCCGACATGCCCGTCACCGAGCAGGGCTACCCGTCGAACGTCCTGCAGCCGACCGGCACCGCCTCGAATCTCGACAGCGGCCGCGGGCTGTCCGTCACAGCGGCGACGGCTGCCGGCACCCGCGCGTCGTTCGCCGGCCTGGGCTCGCAGATCTCGGTCGCCGCCTACGGCAGCTACGGCGCGGATGGCGGCCCCGCCGGCATGCTCGGCGCCTTCCCGATGGGGGAGACCGAGCAGGAGACCGGCGAGCGCCCGTGCCAGTGCCGGACGAGCATCGGAGGCGACTCGCGCTACGCCTACCTCGAGGGCACCTCGATGGCCGCCCCGCTCGTGACCGCGGTCGGCGCACTCGTGCGCGACCTCAACCCGGACCTGTCGCTGCGCGAGACGCTGCGCGTCATCAAGCAGACCGCCCGCCGGCCCGGACCGGGCTGGGGCGCCGACCTGGGCTGGGGCATCGTCGACGGCGGTGCCGCGCTGAACGCCGCCCGGGCGATGGACCGCACCCGACCGACCTCCCGCGCAAAGGTGATCCGTCGCACGAGGGGCACGGCGACCATCAGCGTGCGCGGCCGCGACAGCGGACCCAAGGGCGTGGCCGTCAGCGGCGTCGCGCGCTACGAGGTCTTCCGGGCACTGCCGGGCCGCACGCCTCGCCGGGTCGCGTCCACGACCCGCACGTCCGTGCGGGTCAGCGTCCCCGGCGGTCGCGCGTCGTTCTTCAGCGTCGCGGTCGACCGCGCGGGCAACCGCGAGGCCCGTCCGGCGCAGCCCGACGCGCGCGTCGGCTCGCGCTAGCGCCCTACGGGGCGCTGATGCGCGGCGTGCTGGTGGGCGCGCCGTTGGACGAGGACGACGCGCTCGCGCGCTCGGCCCGGGCCATCGCCAGGAGCTCCGCGATCGCGGCTTCGATCTCCTCGCCGATGCGCGCGATGTCCGGCAGCGCGTCGTAGTCGGCGAGCAGGCCGAAGTTCAGCTTGCCGTTGTAGCTCATGATCGCCACGGCGAGCGCGTGGTTCTCGGGCAGGAACGCGATCGGGAAGACGTCGAGCAGCTCGCGTCCCAGGATGTACAGCGGGAACTGCGGGCCCGGCACGTTCGTGATCAGCAGGTTGAACAGCCGGGTCGAGAAGTTCAGCCGCGACGCCTGCGCGAGCAGCGTCGGCGGGGCGAAGTTCTGCGCACCCGCGAGGACCTCGGCGCCGACGGCCTGCTTGGACTCCTTGAGGTCGCCCATCGCGGCGCAGACGGCGCGGTGGCGCTCGAGCGGATCGTCGATGTACACCGGCAGGGGACCGCGCATGACCGTCAGCCGGTTGCCCATGTTGCCGTGCTCGTCCGCCGCCCGGATGGAGACCGGGACGAGCGCGCGCAGCTCGAGGCCCTCGGTCCGGACGCCGCGCGAGTGCAGCCAGCTGCGCAGCGCGGTGGTCATGACGGTCAGGACGACGTCGTTGACCGTGCCGCCGAGGCCGTCCTTGATCTCCTTGAAGTCCCGCAGCTCGCTGCGGATCGTCACGTAGCGGCGATGCGGGCCGATGTCGACGTTCAGCGGCGTCTCGGGCGCCGGGTTCATCGTCGCCCACGCGATGTCGGCGACGCCGGTCACCGCGTCCTTGGCCACGACGGCGGCGCGCTGCGGGTTCGACGCCGCGCGCAGCACCGTGCTCGCGACGCGGCTCGTCGTCCGCGCGGCGCCCAGGATCCCGCTGGAGATCAGCCGGATCGGTGACGGGGTGTGGTTCGCGCGCCACGGCTCGAGCTCCGCCGTGGGGAACTGCGTCGGCACCGGGGTGAGGTCGAACAGCACCTGCCCGAGGTCGACGCCGGAGATGCCGTCGATCAGCGCGTGGTGGTTCTTGCTGATGATCGCGAAGCGGCCGCCGGACAGGCCCTCGACGAGCCACATCTCCCACAGCGGCTTGTCGCGATCCAGGCGCTGGCTGTAGATCCGGGCCGCGAGCTCGGTGAGCTGGCCCTCGTCGCCGGGGCTCGGCAGCGCGGTCTGGCGGACGTGGTACTCGAGGAAGAAGTTGGGGTCGTCGACCCACACCGGGCGGCCGGTCTCCAGCGGCGGGACGGCGAGCTTCTGCCGGTACCGGGGGACGAGATGCAGCCGCGAGCGGATCGAGTCGAGCAGGTCCTCGTAGGCCGGCGGGGGGCCCTCCGCGATGATCAGCCCGCCGATGTGCATGTGCGAGCTTTCCTTCTCCTGCATGAGGAAGGACGCGTCGACGGCGGTCAGGCGATCAAGGTGCTCCTGCGGCATGTGCACCGGAACATACCCAGGTCTGGGGTTTCGCACGACGTTCGTTGCAACCGACACACCGTCAAGGACGGGCGGCGACCGGCGCAGGCGGCGCGTCGCCGCTCGTGCCGGCGGTCAGACCGGGGGTCTCCGGCGGACGGAGCACCGGCGGCTCGCCGGCGGCCAGGCCGTCCAGGAGCTCCTGCAGCGCCGCGGTCGCGCCGAACGCAGGAGCCCACCCGAGCGTGGCGCGAGCACGCGACGTGTCGACGAGCGGCGCCTGGATCGCGAGGTCCAGCCACCCCGGTTCGGTGGGCTGGAGGCCGAGCCGGAACCCGGCGTCGAGCGCGGCGCGCGCGGCCGGGCGCGGGATGCGCAGCGCGCGGCCGCCGAACGCGAGCTGCACGGCGCGCGCGTCGAGCACCGGCGGAGCGGCGAGGTTGTACGCGCCGCGCGCGTCGGGACGCAGCAGCGCGAGCCGCACGGCCTCGGCGACGTCGAAGGAGTGCACCGCCTGCAGGCGGGCGCCGCGCACGTCGGGGATCACCGGCAGGCGGCCGCGGCGCAGCGCGCGCGAGGGCAGGAGCGGACCCAGGAACGTCTCGCGGACCGCGCCCGCGGCTTCGCGCTTGAGGATCGCCGGCGGGCGCAGGCGGACCACGCGGGTCGTGGGGTGGTGGGCCTCGAAGTGGTCGAGCACGACCTCCACCGCGGCCTTGTGGCGGGCGAACGACGACGTGGGAACGCCGCCCACCGCGGCCTGCTCGTCGACCGGACCGTCCTCGTCGCGCGGGGTGTAGACGGCGGCGGCGGACACGACGATGACGACCGGCACCCCGGCGCGGCGTACGGCGTCCAGCACGCGGGTCGTGCCCGAGACGTTCGTCGCCCAGCGCGTCTCCTCCTCGCGCGGGGGATGCCACGCCCACGCGAGGTGGACGACCGCGGCCGCGCCGGAGAACACCGGAGCGAGGTCGGCCCGGGCGACATCGGCGGCGATCCAGGACGTCTTCTGCGGCGTCGTGGGCGGCCGGCGGCGGGCGACCCCGACGAGCTGGCGCACCGCCGGTTCGGCGCGGAGCTTGCGCAGCACGCTGGTCCCCACGTTCCCCGTGGCGCCGGTCACGATGATCCGCATACCGGCGTAGTGGTATCAGCCGCGGCGAACGCCTTCCGGTCCGGTGCGCGCCCTTCGCTACGTTGCCTGGGTGGACGATGACGGCTCCGGCGGTATGGGCAACGGCCCGCTGAAGGTCCTGGGCAGCGTGCTCGTGGTCCAGCTCCTGCTGGGCGCGGCGCTCCTGACCTGGGCCGCGCAGGGCTTCCCGCTGCCGAGCTTCCTGCGCGGCGGCGAGTCCGCGCCGACCGTGGCGACGGCCGCGACGTCGGCGACGACCGGCGCGGCGACCAAGCGCCCGGACCGCTTCGACGGCGAGCGCGCGTTCGCGCTGCTGCGCGAGCAGGTCGAGCGCTACGGCCCGCGGCCCGCCGGGTCGACCGCGTCTCGGCGCCTCGCCGTGCGGTTGCGCGACCAGCTGCCCGCCGGGCGGTTCGAAGCCATCCCGAGGCACCCAGGGCTGCGCAACGTCACCGGGGTGCTGCCGGGTCGCCGGCCCGCGATCGTGGTCGGCGCCCACTACGACACCGAGGCGACCGTCCCGGGGCACGTCGGCGCCAACGACGGCGCGGCGGGGACGGCGGCCGTGGTGGAGCTCTCCCGCGCGCTGCGGCGCCTCCCGCGCGCGGAGCGCCCGCGCGAGATCCGGTTCGTGCTCTTCGACGGCGAGGAGGAGCCGAAGGGCTCGACCGACTTCTACCGCGACGGACTGCGCGGCTCGCGCGCGTATGTCGACCGTCACGCCCAGCAGGTCCGCGAGCTCGTGCTGCTGGACTACATCGCCGAGCGTGAGGGGCTGCGCTTCCCGCGCGAGGCGGGCTCGGACCCGCGCCTGTGGGCGCAGCTGCGGGCGGCGGCGCGCACCGTCGGCACCGCCCGGCTCTTCCCGGACGAGATCACGGGCCAGATCCTCGACGACCACACACCCTTCACCGAGGCGGGCATCCCGGCCATCGACCTCATCGACTTCGACTACCCGCAGCGCGACTCGCCGGAGGACAATCTCGACGCCGTGAGCGAGCAGAGCCTCGACGCGGTCGGGGAGACGGTGTACGAGCTCATCCGGCGCCGCGCCGCTCGTTGATGAGCGCGATGGCCGAGGCACCTACAATGGACCTGTGAGCACCACCACCGTCCAGAAGCTGCTGCTCGCCGCGCCGCGCGGGTACTGCGCCGGCGTCGACCGGGCCGTCCAGACTGTCGAGCGCGCGCTCGAGCTCTACGGGGCGCCCGTGTACGTGCGCAAGGAGATCGTGCACAACAAGCACGTCGTCGAGGAGCTGCGCGCCAAGGGCGCCGTCTTCGTCGACGAGCTCGACGACTCGATCCCCGAGCAGGCGATCACCATCTTCAGCGCCCACGGCGTCTCCCCGGCGGTGCACGCCGACGCCGAGCGCCGCAGCCTCCAGACGATCGACGCCACGTGCCCGCTCGTCACGAAGGTCCACCGCGAGGCCGTGAAGTTCGCCGCCGACGGCTACACGATCGTCCTGGTCGGCCACGCCGGCCACGAGGAGGTGGAGGGCACGATGGGCGAGGCGCCCGACCACATCGTCCTCGTCGAGACCGAGGCCGACGTCGACAACCTCGAGGTCGCCGATCCCGACAAGGTCGCCTACATCTCGCAGACCACGCTGTCGGTCGACGAGACCCGCGCCATCATCAACCGGCTGCGCGAGAAGTTCCCGAACATCACCGGGCCGCGCACCGACGACATCTGTTACGCCACGACGAACCGCCAGGCCGCCGTCAAGCAGATGGCGCCGCTGTGCGATCTCGTGCTCGTCATCGGCTCGAAGAACTCGTCGAACTCCAACCGGCTCGTGCAGGTCGCGCAGGAGCTGGGCACCGAGGCCTATCTCATCGACCGCGAGGATCAGGTCCGCGAGGAGTGGCTGCAGGGCAAGCACGTCGTGGGCATCAGCTCGGGCGCGTCGGCGCCTGAGGAGCTCGTCGAGCGCCTCGTCGGGTTCTTCCGCGACCGCGGGGTGGAGCAGGTCGAGGAGTTCGAGGTCCTGCGCGAGGACGTGCGGTTCATGCTGCCCAAGCGGATCCGCCAGGACACCGCGGCCGCTGCCTCCGCGTAGCGCTGCCGCCCGTGCAGACGCTCGTCGTCTCCGACCTCCACCTCGGACGGGCCGGCGGGGATGACGTACTGCAGCGCGCGGTCGCGCGCGGCACGCTGATCGCCAGGCTGCGCGGCGTCGATCGGCTGGTCCTGCTCGGCGACACCGTCGAGCTGCGCCATGGCCCGGCTCGTGACGCGCTGGTGCGGGCCGAATCCGTGCTCCGGGAGCTCGGCGGCGCGATGGCCGGGCCGGGACGGTCCATCGTCGTGGTCCCGGGCAATCACGATCACGAGCTGCTGGCGCAGTGGCATGAGCAGCGGGCGCGCGACGGTGCGGCCCCGCTCGAACTCGAGCATCGCGTCGCGCCGGAGGACGCGTCGTGGATGGCCCGGAGCGTCGCCGCGGCGCTCGCGCCCGCGACCGTCGAGTTCGCCTATCCCGGTGTGTGGCTGCGCGACGACGTCTACGCCATGCACGGGCACTACCTCGACGTCCACAGCACGATCCCCACGTTCGAGCGCCTCGCCGCCGGCGTGACCGCGCGGGTGGCCGGCCCGGTGCCGGAGCGCGCGGTGCCCGACGACTACGAGCGCGTGCTCGCGCCCAACTACGCGTGGTCGCACGCCATCGCGCAGCGCGCGGCCCCGGAGAAGTCCGCGGCCGGTGCGGGCAGCGGCGTGCGGGTCTACCAGATGCTCGCCGGGGACGGCCACCGCCCGATCTCCCACCGCGTGCTCGCCCGCCTGTTCCCTCTCGCGGTCGCGGCGGTGAACCGCGCGGGACTGGGCCCCGTGCGCGCGGACATCAGCGGCCCGGCGATGCGCACCGCCGTGCTCGCCGGGGTGGGGGAGGCCGCCAGCCGGCTCGACATCCGCGCCGCGCATATCGTCTTCGGCCACAGCCACCGGGCGGGCCCGCTCCCGGGCGACGATGAGACCGAGTGGCGCATGGACGCAACTTCGTTGGTCAACACCGGTTCCTGGGTATATGAAGGTCACTTCGTGCACGGACCCGATGGCGTCAGCCCTTACTGGGCCGGCGGCGCGGTGGCCGTCGACACGGATTCCCACGTGCCGCCACGGCTCGAACGCCTGCTCGCCGACGTCCCCAGGGACGTGCTCCGGCCCGCAGGTTTCGATGACACCGTTTGATGGCACACTGATGTGAACGTTGGCGCCGTACGGGAGACGGCGCCCCGGAGGAGGAGAACCATCCCCATGAAGAAGCGCATCGCCCCTGCGATGGCTGTTGCCGTCGCGCTCGCCGTCCCTGCCAGCGCCCAGGCGGAAGTCATCCAGGACTTCACCATCAGCGCCAGCCCGACGACGGCCAGCACGTCGAAGAAGAAGCGCAGCGTCACCCTGAAGGTCAAGACCGGTACGCGGGACACGACCGGCGCGCTGCCCCCGACGACGAAGAAGGCCACGCTCTTCTTCCCGAAGGGCTCGCAGTGGAACGGCGACCTGTTCCCGAAGTGCTCGGGTTCGAGCATCTCGGCGGCACGGTCGACGGACGACTGCCCCTCGGGCTCGATCATCGGCAAGGGCAAGGCTGCCGGCTCGGCCACCGGCGGGATCGTCCAGAACGACCTGACGATCGTCGTCGCCAACGGCGGCAAGTCGACCGTCAACATGTTCGTCGAGGGCACGAGCCCGCTGCGCATCCAGTCGAACATCGAGGCCAAGATCAAGAAGGTCTCCGGCAAGTACGGCATCCGTCTCGAGGTGCCGATCCCGAAGAACCTGCAGGAGCCTGCGCCGGGTGTCGCCGTGGCGATCACCAACTTCGAAGTGACCGTCGGCAAGTCGGCCACGATCAAGAAGCAGAAGCGCGGCATCATCGAGATCACCCGCTGCGACGGTGGCGAGTGGAGCGGTGAGGGCACGTTCGAGTACGTGAACTCCCCGAACTACTCGGCCGAGCGCACCATCAAGTGCAAGAAGGGCTGATCGCCTAGGAGATCAGACCACGCCGGGTGCGAACTGCACGGCGTGGACCGTCACCCCGTCGCCGGCCTGGAGCTCCAGGACGGCGGCGGTGTGGCGCTCGTGCTCGACGAGCGGCACGCACCCCGCGTGCTCGACCGCGAGCTCCCGGCCGTTGACGCGCAGCGTCCCGCTGCCGGACACGACGGCCCAGGCCGACCCGGCCTCGTACGGGCCGTTGTAGGTCCCCGTCTGTTCGGGCGTGACCTGCCCGACGCCCGCACCGGGCTCGTCCTCCGGCCGCACCGGCGCGACGAGGTCGGCTTCGACCCCGAGCAGCTCCTGGATCTCGCGCTCGGTCTCGTCGTACGCGCCCTCGCCGTAGTGGTAGCTGTGCAGCCAGAGGTCCGGCGTCCACAGGTACCGCGCCGGCCAGCCCTTGTTCCCGTAGTCGTGCCACAGGCGCCAGTCCGGGTCGATGGCGACGGGATACGTGATGCCGAGCCGCTCGATCGCTGCGCGGACATCGTCCTCGCGCTGGGAGGGCGGGAACGCGCCGGCGTGGATGCCGATCACGCGCAGCCCGTCGGCCTCGTAGCGCTCGTGCCAGGCCTGGAGGTAGGGGATGGTCCGCAGCGAGTTGACGCGGCAGAAGTCCCAGAACTCGACCAGCACGGGGCGGCCCTTCTGCTGATCCATCCGCAGCATCGCAACGTTGGCCCACTTCATCTCACGGGGGAACGGCGGCGCGGGAATCGTGTGTGCGGGAGCCAGCACGGCGGGCGACGGTAGCACCCGCGACCGCAACCACGGTGCTCGCGAGGTGTTCCAACGGACAGGACCTCAGGAGAGACCGAACGGGGCTCGGGATGTGCCTCGTCGAACCAGGCAGGAGGACTGTTCGATGGGACGCATGACCACGACCGCCGCGGTCGCGACCGCGGCTGCGCTGTTGGCCCCGCAGGTTGCGACGGCCGCACCGGTGCAGGATTTCGACGCTCGCGTCGACGGCAAGACCAGCGGCGTGAACGCGGGTTCGAAGAGGAACCCGACCCCGCACTCGCTGCGCATCACGACGGGCACGCGCGAGACCACGGCCGGCGTGCTGCCGCCGACGACCAAGGAAGCGAAGATCTACTTCCCGCGCGGCGCCAAGTTCAACGGCCGCTACTTCCGCGACTGCTCGTCGTCGCGCATCAGCTCGGCGCGCAGCACGGACGACTGCACGCGCGCGTCGGTCGTCGGTGACGGCGAGGCCGCAGGTGACGCGACAGGCGGCATCACGCAGGACGATCTCGACATCACCGCCGTGAACGGCGTGGACGGCAAGTACGTGAACCTGTTCGTCGAGGGCACGAGCCCGCTGCGGATCCAGAGCAACATCAGGGCGAGCATCCGCGCGCTGAAGAGCTCGACGTACTCGTACCGGCTCGACGTCCCGATCCCCAAGAATCTGCAGGAGCCCGCGCCGGGCGTCCGGGTCGCGATCTCGAACTTCCGGGTCAACATCGACCGCAAGACGGTGAGCCGCCGCGGGGACCGTGTTGGGTACATCGAGTCGACCTCCTGCCCGAGCAACCGGCGCTGGAAGTTCAAGGGTGTGTTCGAATACGCGGACGGCACGCGCGCGACCGTCACCGATACGGTGCGTTGCAGCCGGTAAGTGCGCAACTCTTCCGAGGTCCGGGTGTTGGGGGATCACTCGGGAGGGTTGCCCCCAACCATCCATCCATTGGGAGACGGAGAGAGATACATGCGTAGGACCACGACGTCCCTGGCCCTTGTGGCCGCTGCCCTGCTGGTGCTGCCCGCGGCCGCGAATGCTGCGCCCTCGCAGGACTTCAACATCACGGCATCCCCGGCAAAGTCGGGCACGAAGAAGAAGCCGGTCCCGGTCACGGTGAACTTCAGCACCGGCACGAAGGACGATTCGGGCGCGCTCCCGCCCACGACGTCGCGGGCCAAGGTGTTCTTCCCCGCGGGCGCCGTCTGGAACGGCGATCTGTTCCCGAAGTGCGCCGCGAGCGGCATCTCCGCCGCCCGTTCGACCGACGACTGCCCGTCGGGCTCGATCGTCGGCAGCGGCAAGGCTGAGGCCCTGGCCGTCGGCAACATCGTGCAGAACGACCTGAAGATCACGGCCGTCAACGGCGGCAAGAACCGGCTGAGCCTGTTCGTCGAGGGCACGAGCCCGCTGCGGATCCAGTCGAACCTCGACGTGAAGATCGGCAAGGGCAGCGGCGACTTCGGCCTGACGCTCACGGTCGACATCCCGCAGAACCTGCAGGAGCCCGCCCCGGGCGTCCGCACCGCGATCACGCTCTTCCAGGTGAAGGTCGGCGCCAAGCGCAAGGTCAAGGGCGTCACGCGCGGCATCGCCGAGATCGGCAAGTGCAACGGCACGTGGAAGGCCAAGGCGGACTTCGGCTACGCCGACGGCACCAAGACCACGGTGAACGACTCGCTGAAGTGCACCAAGGGCAAGTAGGCCCTGCGGCCCGCTGAGCGGGCCGCCCAGATGTCTCCACGGGGCGCGATCGGAACTTCCGGTCGCGCCCCGGGTTGTTAACGGGCAGGCAACACGCCGGATCCTAGATTCCCGTGTGACGCCGGCCACGAATGGCCGGCAGCCCCTCCCCCCTCAGACAGGAGACTCATGACGTTCCGACGCTTCCTGGTGCCGGCGTGCGCCGCCGCCACCCTCCTTGCCGTGCCGACGGCCGCCATGGCCGAGCCGGTGCAGGACCTGACCATCAAGGCGAGCCCGTCGAAGGCGAGCACCACGAAGTCGCCGAAGAGCGTCGCGCTCAGCGTGTCACTCGGCTCGCGTGAGACGACGCCGGGCGCCCAGCCGCCGACCCTGAGCTACGTCGACCTCTACTTCCCGGCCGGCTCGAAGTACAACGGCAACCTGTTCCCGACGTGCGCCGGTTCGAAGATCTCCGCCGCGCGCTCGACCGATGACTGCCCGTCGGGCTCGATCGTCGGCACCGGCAAGGCCGCCGGCCTCGCCGTGGGCGGCATCCTCCAGAACGACCTGAAGATCACGGCCGTCAACGGCGGCAAGAGCAAGATCAACCTGTTCGTCGAGGGCACGAGCCCGCTGCGCATCCAGAGCAACATCGTCGGCACGCTCTCGAACGCGACGAACAAGTACGGCCTGAAGCTCAAGGTGCCGGTGCCGGCCAACCTCCAGGAGCCCGCTCCCGGTGTCAAGGTCGCGATCACGCTCTTCCAGGTGAAGATCCAGAAGTCGCGCAAGGTCAAGGGCAAGACCCGCGGCATCGTGGAGATCACGAAGTGCACGGGCGGCAAGTGGGACGCCAAGGGCGACTTCCGCTACGCCGACGGCGCGGCGCCGAAGACCGTCAACCTCACGCAGAAGTGCACGAAGTAACAGCCGGATAGCCTGCATGGGACGGGCGGGCAGCCGTCCGTCCGTCCGTCCCATGTACACTTCTGTACCTATGCCAGTCCGGAGCCGCATCGTCGCGCTGACCGGCGCGATGTCGCTCACAGGGCTCATCCTCGCCCCGCAGGCCTCCGCGCACGGCATCGTCGGCGTCCAGGATCTGCCGATCCCGCGCTGGCTCTTCGGATGGGCGGCGACGATCGTCCTCGTCCTCTCCTTCGTGGCCCTCGCGGTCCTGTGGCCGAAGCCCAAGCTGCAGGAGACGCGCGAGCGGCGCCTGCTGGGCATCCCGCGGCTCCTGGACCCGCTGTGCGGCGCGCTCGGCGTGTTCGCCTTCGGCGCGGTCGTCTACGCGGGGCTGGCGGGCTCCGAGGTCGCCAGCGCGAACCTCGCGCCGACGGCGATCTACGTCACCGCGTGGGTCGGCCTCGTCTTCGCGGCGCTGCTGTTCGGGGACGTGTGGGCGGCCCTCAGCCCGTGGCGGGCGCTGGGGCGGCTGGGCGGCTGGGTGGCGCAGCGGCTCGCAGGAGACGGGCTGCCCGAGCCGATGCCCTATCCCGAGCGGCTCGGTCGCTGGCCGGCCGCGGTGGGCCTGATCGCGTTCGCCTGGGTCGAGCTCGTGTGGACCCGTGGTGACGAGCCCGTCGTCCTCGCGGTGCTCGCGATCGCCTACGCCGTGGTGATGCTCGTCGGCATGAGCCTCTACGGGGTCGAGGCGTGGACGCGCAACGCCGACGCGTTCGGCGTGTACTTCGCGCTCTTCGCGAAGATCGCGCCGCTGCGCTGGGAGCGCGGGGCGGTCTACGGTCGTCCGCCGCTGGCCGGCCTTCCGCGGATGGACGCGGGTCCGGGCACGCTCGCGGTGCTCCTCGCCGCCATCGGCATCACGACGTTCGACGGGTTCTCGGAGGGGCCGGTCTGGACCGACGTCGCCCCGGAGCTCACGGACGCGATCTCCAGCCTGGGCTTCGCGCAGGCCACGGCGCTCCAGTTCGCGTTCACGATCGGGCTGCTGCTCATCATCGGCCTCGTCTCCGGGCTCTTCTGGCTCGGTATCAAGGGCATGCAGACGGTGAGTAAGGCGTACGACGCGCCCCGCCTGGCGCGCGAGTTCGCCCACACGCTCGTCCCGATCGCCGCGGCGTACATCGTCGCGCACTACTTCTCGCTGCTCGCGTACCAGGGCCAGGCCATGGGCTACCTCATCTCCAACCCGCTCGGCGACGCGCTCGCCCCCGGCGACGGCGGCCTGCTGGGGACCGCCCAGTGGACGATCGACTACGGCTGGGTCGGGGCGAACGCCATCTGGTACGTCCAGGTCGGCGCGCTCGTCGTCGGCCACGTCGCGGGCCTGATCCTGGCCCACGATCGCGCGATCGCGCTGTACGGCAACGCGCGTGAGGCCACGCGCTCGCAGTACTGGATGCTGGCCGTCATGGTCGCGTTCACCAGCCTCGGCCTGTGGCTGCTCTCGGCGGCGAACGCATGATGGTCATGGCCCACCTGGGGACGGACCATTGGTGGGCGTCCCTGCTCTACCTGCTGCCCGTCCTCATCGTGGTCGCCGGCATCGGCATCACGAGCTGGCGCGACAAGCGCCACGAGGGCGAGGACGACGACGCGCCTACGACCCCGCCGGGTCCGACGCCAGCGCCCTGAGGTCGTGGGCCAGCCCGTCGGGGGTCAGCTTGTCGATCGGGAACCCGATGCGCTGGCGGCCCTCGCCGTCGAGGATGACGAGCGACGCGGTGTGCTCGAGGTCCTCCTTCTGCGGGCGGATGCCGTAGGCGTCCCACTGGCGCTGGAGCGCCGCGCGGGGTCCGACCAGGAAGCGCATGCGCCCGGTCATCTGCTGCTCGAGGAGGAACCGCTTGGCGCGTTCCGGCGTGTCGTTGGCGGGGTCGACGCTGAACGCCAGCACGGGCACGTCCTCACCGAGGTCGTCGAGTGCGCCGCGGATCTGCTGGGCCGTCAGGGGGCACGTGTCCTCGCATGTCGTGTAGAGGAACGTGACCACCACGGGCTTGCCGGCGACGTCGGCGAGGCTGACCTCGTTGCCGTCCTGGTCGCGCAGGCCCTCGGGCTCGGACGGCGGGATGTTCGCGGGCCGCAGGGCGCCCGCGTAGCCGGTGCCGCCGGTGGCGGGCTCGACGTCCTCGCGGGCGAGGACGGCGATGGCCAGCGCGGCGCCGAGCGCGAGCACGGCGGCGACGACGAGGGTCATGCGGAGCCGAAGGGGCACCGCAACAGCGTAGGAAACGCTATGCCTCGACCAGCCCGCGGCGGATCGCGTAGCGCACGAGCTCCACGCGGTCGCGCATGCCGAGCTTGCGCAGCAGGTTGCCGCGGTGGGACTCCACGGTCTTCTCCGAGAGGTGCAGGATCTCGCCGATCTCGCGGTTCGTGTGCGCCTCGGCGATGAGCTTGAGGACCTCCTGCTCGCGCGGCGACAGCGGCTCGCGCGGACCCTGGGACTCGTCGCTCATCCAGGCGCGGATGAGCGACCGCTCGGCGGCGTTGGTGAGGAAGGACTCGCCGCGGGCGACGGCGCGCACGGCGTCGACGAGCGCTTCGTCGGCCTCCCGCTTGAGCACGTAGCCCGACGCGCCCGCCTTGAGCGCCTCGAAGAGGTACCGCTCGTCGTCGTGCATGGAGAGGATGAGGACGGCGGTCTCCGGCAGCTGCGCCTTGATCTCGCGCGCGGCCTGGAGGC
The DNA here is from genome assembly GCA_016463765.1 of Solirubrobacteraceae bacterium. Classification (GTDB taxonomy): domain Bacteria; phylum Actinomycetota; class Thermoleophilia; order Solirubrobacterales; family Solirubrobacteraceae; genus Svornostia. The sequence goes on from JAEMQS010000023.1 coordinate 26,420, forward strand.
CGGTCATGCGGGGCATGGCGACATCGAGGACGCAGACGTCGGGGCGGACGCGCAGCGCCTCCTCCAGCGCGGCGACCCCGTCCTCGGCCTCGCCGACGACCTCCATGTCGGGCTGGCGCTCGAGCAGCAGGCGCAGCCCGCCGCGCACGATGCCGTGGTCGTCGGCGACGAGCAGCCTCACAGCGCCAGCTCCACGATCGTCCCCGCGCCGTCGCGTTCGCCGCAGCGGACGTCCAGCCGGCCGCCGGCGAGCAGGGCGCGCTCGCGCATGCCCGCGAGGCCGAGCCCCGTGCCGGGTGCGGCCGACGGGGTGCGCAGGCCGACGCCGTCGTCGGCGACCCGTAGGCGGATGTGCGCGTCGTCGTCTGCCCGCGCGAGGGAGACGGTGACCGTGCTCGCGTCGGCGTGCCGCGCGACGTTCGACAACGACTCCTGGGCGATCCGGTAGACGACGAGCTGCTCGTCGGGACTGAGCTCGGGAAGGTCGTCGTCGGTCTCGAAGTGCGCGGTGATGCCCGGGCGGCGCCCGAACTCCGTGACCTGCGAGCGCAGCGCGGGCACGAGGCCATGGTCGTCGAGCGCCGTCGGGCGCAGCTCCCGGGCGAGCTTGAGGAGCTCGCCCATGGCCTGCTGGGCGAGGGCGCGGGTCTCGTCGAGTTCGGCAGCGAGTTCGGCGGGCGCGTCCCCGGCCGACGCCTGGAGGCGGAGCAGGATGGCGGTGAGCGCCTGGTTGACCTCGTCGTGGAGGTCGCGCGCGATGCGCGCGCGCTCCTCCTCCTGCGCCCGCAGGACGGCACTCGCGGCGCCTGCACGCTCGGCCTCGAGGCGGTCGAGCATGCCGTTGAACGCCTCCCGCAGAACCTGCACCTCGGCGGGCTCGTCCCTGGCGGGGTTCGCGCGGACGCCGGGCACGGTCAGGTCGACACGGTCCATCGTCTCGACGAGCTGCTCGAGCGGCTTGAACCGCCGGCGGAGGACGAGGCCGTTGGCGAGGACCGTCGCGAAGATCGCGAGGCAGACGATGAGGAACTGGTTCAGGCCCTCGCCGGACGTGAGGTCGAGCCGCGCCGCGACACTGGCGGCGAAGACGGTGCCGGCGATCAGCAGCGTGTTGATCGCCAGGACCTGCGAGAGAAGGGCGGGGGGGCGCTTGCGCATGATTGGGGTCCTCACCCCATGTCGTCGGCAGCGAGCCCGTCCGATAACAGTGGTGCAGCAACCTCCACGAACGTTCCTCCGGCAGGGGTGAGCGGGAGTGCAGAAGCCACCGGGACCACATTCAGCGCCCTTCCGACCGCCGTGCAGGGTGGTCGGAAGGGCCGGTCCGGGCCCGCTCTCGGGACCGCTATACTTTTTGAAGTCCGAAAGTTGATCGCACTTCAGGAGTTTTCCAGCGTGACCCCGTCCGGCGCGGAGTTCATCCGCCAGATCAAGAGCCAGATCACCGAGGTCGACCCGAGCGATGTCGCCGAGGTGGTCGGCAACGGCGTTGCGATCATCGACGTCCGCGAGACCGACGAGGTCGCGCAGGGCAAGATCCCCGGTGCCAAGCACGTCAGCCGCGCCTACCTCGAGTCCCGCATCGAGGGCGCCGCCCCGGACCGCTCGCAGCGCGTGATCCTCTACTGCGCGTCGGGCAATCGTTCCGCGCTGGCGGCGAAGACGCTCGAGGAGCTGGGCTACGAGGACGTCTCGTCGATGACGGGCGGGTTCACGCTGTGGAAGGACCGCGGCTACGAATGGGAGAAGCCGTTCCAGTTCACGCCCGACCAGCGTGAGCGCTACTCCCGCCACTTCCTGCTTCCGGAGATCGGCGAGGAGGGCCAGCGCAAGCTGCTGCAGAGCAAGGTGCTGCTGCTCGGCGCCGGCGGCCTCGGCTCGCCGATCGCGCTGTACCTCGCCGCGGCCGGCGTGGGCCAGCTCGGCATCGTCGACGACGACGTCGTCGACGTCTCGAACCTCCAGCGCCAGGTCGCGCACGCCACCGACCGGGTGGGCGTGCCGAAGGTCGAGTCCGCGATGGAGGCCATCCACGCGCTGAACCCGGGCGTCAACGTGGTCCCGTACCAGACGCGCCTGGACGCCTCGAACATCATGGAGATCATCTCCGACTATGACGTGATCGTCGACGGGGTCGACAACTTCCCCACGCGCTACCTGCTCAACGACGCGACGGTCCGGCTGGACATCCCGGTCGTGAGCGCGTCGATCCTGGGCTTCGACGGCCAGCTGTCGGTCTTCAAGCCGCACGACGGCCCGTGCTACCGCTGCCTGTACCCGGTGCCGCCGCCCGCCGAGCTCGCTCCGTCCTGCGGCGCGAACGGCGTGCTGGGCGTCCTGCCGGGCACGATGGGCCTGCTGCAGGCGACCGAGGTCATCAAGCTCGTGGTCGGCGCCGGCGAGCCGCTCGTCGGCCGCCTGCTGCTCTACGAAGCCCTCGGGGCGACGTTCACCGAGCTGAAGGTCCGCCGCGACCCGGAGTGCCCGGTGTGCTCACGCGACCCGGAGTCCATCACGGACGACGAGATGGGCGTCTTCCCCGACTACGAGGCGTTCTGCGCCGCGGCGGGCTAGGGTGAGCGTCTCTATGGCCACTGTTCGCATTCCCCCGGTCCTGCGCCCGTCTGTCGGCGGCGAGAAGGAAGTCGAGGCCGCCGGCGCCGACGTCGGCGCGGTGCTGCGCTCCCTCGCCGCGGACCATCCCGCCACCCAGACTCAGATCTTCGGCGAGAACGGCGACCTGAACCGGTACGTCAACGTCTATCTCAACGACGAGGACGTTCGGGTCCTCGGTGGGCTCGAGACCACCGTCGGTGAGGGCGACGTGCTCGTGATCCTGCCGGCGATGGCCGGCGGCTCCGCCTGAACCTGCCCGAAACTCGTGCTGGACATCTGTCCAGCACGCCCCCGGTTTCGGGGTAGGTAGCCGTTACGGACGCCGATACGCGTGTACCGCCTGCCGGTGCGCTGTCCGCGTCGTACGTGCCGCCTGCGGTCAGCCATGACCCGCACCCGCCCGTTCCGAGCCATCGCCTGCCTGCTCGCGGTGCTCGCCCTCTCGGCGAGCGCGGTGGCGCCTGCGAACGCCGCGCCGACGTATCGCGCGTCCGCCACCGCGAACGGCACGATCAACTGGGGTGGAGGGAGTGCGACCGTCGCGCGGCCTGCCGGAACGGCGAACACCGACCTGCTGATCGCGACCATCCGCGCCAGCGCCACGTGGAACGTCACCGATGTGCAGTGGGCGACCTCGCACGGCTGGACGTTGCTCCAGGACAACGGTGACGCGGGCAAGACGTACTACCGGCAGGCCGGCGCCTCGGCGAACTACACCCTCCTGTCGTGGGGGAGCGCGACCTTCCCGCTGGAGAACTGGGTCGCGTCGATCTCGGCGTTCTCCGGGGTGGACCTGGCCGCGCCCATCGTGGGGTCGGGTACGGCCGCCACCGGCAGCGGCTCGTCCGCCGCGCTGCCGAACGACACGGCCGACCGCGACGGCAGCATGCGGTTCACCGCCACGACGATCAACGGCACGAACGCCACGACGTTCTCCGCCGGGATGACCAAGGTGGTCGGCGGGGAGGTCGGGGCCAGCAGCATGGGCATCTCGGGGGCGTGGGAGCTCCAGGACACGGGCACGACGCCCGCCCGGACGGCGAGCTGGAGCGCCTCGCGCAGCTGGATCGCGCACACCGCCATCATCCGCGGATCTGAGTCCGCCCCCACGGTCACCGACGTCAGCCCCGATCAGGGGCCCACGGCGGGCGGCACGTCGGTGACCATCACCGGCACCAACTTCAGCTCCACGACCGCGGTGTCGTTCGGCGGGACGAACGCCCCCGGGTTCACCGTCAACTCACCGACGCAGATCACCGTGGCCGCGCCAGCGCGGGCGGCGGGGACGGTCGCGGTCCGGGTGACCAACAGCGGCGGCCAGTCCGCGGACACGGCGGCCGACGACTACACCTACGTCGCGGCGCCGACGGTGACCGGCCTCGCGCCGACCAGCGGACCGGCGCCCGGCGGGACCTCGGTGACCATCACCGGCACGAACCTGACGGCCGCCTCGGCGGTCACGTTCGGTGGCGTCAACGCGACGGGCTACACGGTGGATTCGCCGACCCAGATCACGGCGACGGCACCCGCCGGCAGCGGGACCGTGGACGTGCGGGTCACCACCGCCGGCGGGCAGTCGGCGAACACCGCGGCGGACAACTTCACCTATATCCCGGCGCCGGCGATCACGAGCATCGCGCCGTCGACCGGACCGGAGTCGGGCGGCACCGTCGTCGTCATCACCGGCACGAACTTCACGGGTGCGAGCCAGGTCCAGTTCGGCGCCACGAACGCGACCGGCTACACCGTGAACTCCGCGACCCAGATCACCGCCACCGCGCCCGCGGCCACCGGCGTGCAGAACGTCCGCGTCACGACTCCGAGCGGGACCTCGCCGAACACTGCCGCGGACGACTTCACCTTCGTGGCCCTCCCGACGGTGACCGGTCTGAGCCCCGGCCAGGGACCGACGGCGGGCGGGACCTCCGTGACCATCACCGGCACGAACTTCACCGGCGTCTCCGCGGTCACGTTCGGCGGTGTCAACGCGACGGGGTACACGGTGGACTCGGCGACGCAGATCACCGCGACGGCACCCGCCGGCGCCGCGGGGACCGCGGACGTGCGCGTCACGGCCACCGGCGGGCAGTCTGCGAACACCGCGGCGGACGACTACGCCTACATCGCGGCGCCCACCGTCACCGGGCTCTCCCCGGCCACCGGTCCCCCCGCGGGCGGCACGAGCGTCACCATCACGGGCACGAACCTCACGGCCGCCTCCGCGGTGACGTTCGGCGGTGTCAACGCGACGGGGTACACGGTGGACTCGGCGACGCAGATCA
>JAEMQS010000023.1:31417-59325 GCA_016463765.1 Solirubrobacteraceae bacterium
ACGTTCGGCGGTGTCAACGCGACGGGGTACACGGTGGACTCGGCGACGCAGATCACCGCGACCGCGCCCGCGGGCAGCGGGACCGTCGACGTCCGGGTCACGACCGTCGGCGGCACGTCGCCGAACACCGCGGCGGACAACTTCGCCTACACCCCGCCGCCGAGCGTCACGAGTCTCGCTCCCGGCTCGGGGCCGACCGCCGGCGGGACGTCGGTGACGATCACGGGCACGAACCTCACCGGTGCGTCTGCGGTGACGTTCGGCGGCGTGAACGCCACGGGGTACACCGTCGACTCGGCGACGCAGATCACGGCCACTGCCCCCGCCGGATCGGCCGGTGTGGCGGACGTGCGGGTCACGACGCCGGGTGGGCAGTCGGCGAACACGGCGTCGGACAACTACACGTACGTCTCCCTGCCCACGGTCACCGGACTGGCGCCTTCGTCGGGGCCCGCTGCCGGCGGCACGAGCGTCACGATCACGGGCACGAACCTCACCGCCGCCTCCGCGGTCACGTTCGGCGGCGCCGGCGCGAGCTACACGGTCAACTCCCCGACGCAGATCACCGCGACCGCACCCGCCGGGACCGGCACCGCCGACGTGCGGGTCACGACGGTCGGCGGCCAGTCGGCGAACACCGCCGCGGACGACTTCACCTACATCCCGGCTCCGACCATCACCGGCGTGTCACCCGCGACCGGGCCACAGGCCGGCGGCACGTCCGTGACGATCACCGGCTCGAACCTGACGGGGACGACCACGGTGCAGTTCGGCGGGGTCAACGCCACAGGCTTCACCGTCGACTCGGCCACCCAGATCACGGCCACCGCGCCGGCCGGCACCGGGACGGTGAGCGTCAGCGTGACGACGCCGGGCGGCGCGTCGGCGAACACCCCCGCGGACGACTACGTCTACGCGCCCGTGCCCACGGTGACCGGGCTCACCCCGAACGAAGGCCCGATGGCGGGCGGCACGAGCGTCACGATCACCGGGACGGGGCTCACCGGCGCGAGCGCCGTGACGTTCGGCGGCGTGAATGCCACCAGCTACGTCGTGGATTCGCCCACGCAGATCACCGCCACGACGCCGGCCAACGCCCTGCCGATCGTCGTAGACGTCCGCGTCACGACGCCGGGGGGCACCTCGGCGAACACCGCCGCCGACAACTACCGCTACGAACATCCGTGCGGCGGCGGCGGGCTCGACCTGACCTTCCCGGACTTCGGCTTCGACCCCCTGGCCCTCAACGGCCTGGACCAGACCGGTGCGCAGGAGCTCACCGTGCCGGTGAGCGACCTCACCGCGCTGGGCCTCGGCTGGAAGGTCCAGATCGGAACCGATCGCTTCGAGACCGCCGGGGGGAAGCAGCTGCCGGCCGACGCGGCCCGGGTCACCGACGTCACGGCGTCCGCGGTCGGGGGCACGTGCATCATGCCCGACAACGGGGTCTCCGGGTACCCGCTGACGTTGCCGCTGGATCCCGCCAAGGTCACGGTCTTCAATGCCGACGTGGGCACCGGGCTCGGTCCCGCCGCGCTGGACGTCGACCTCGAGCTCGACGTTCCCGCGAGCACGACGAGCGGCACCTACACGTCCACGTGGACCGTGGACCTCACGGCGGCGCCGTGACCGATTGCTCAATGTCCACCGCCCGCTTCCGATTGCGTCGGGTATGAGCACGTCGTCCTCCACGGGGGTGGACCTCGTCCCGCTCGGCGAGCGGATGCGGATGATCTCCGCGTTTCGCGCCGCCGCCGTCGCGCTGATCCTCGGCGGTTGGCAGCTCCTGCCGAGCGCACGAGGCGACCTCCCGTTCTCCACGATCGCGCTGGTCAGCCTCGGCTATCTGGCGGCGACGCTGCTCATCGAAGCGGCGTGGCGCGCGTCCGGCCGTCGGGCGACCTGGATCTTCGGCGTGTTCGCCATGGCCGACGGCGTCTTCCTGACGTGGGCCTCGTTCGGTCAGGGCGGCCTGGCCTCGCCGCTCGTCTACCTGCTCATCGGCCAGATCGTCACGGTGTCGCTGCTCGCGTCGTTCCGGACCGGGCTGAAGCTGGCGATCTTCAACGCATGGGTCCTCATCGCCGCCGCGTACCTGACCGAGGCCGGTCTCGTCGACGCACTCGGCGGCCCGCCGGTCACGTTCGGCGACGACGCCTACTGGGCCCTGCTCGTCGTGGCGGGCGCGTACGTGCTCGTCGCGCTCGTGACCACGAGCTTCGCGGCGGTCAACGAGCGCGAGCTGCGCCGCCGCCGCTATGACCTCGAGGCGCTCGCGCGCTTCGCACTGGAGCTCGAGGCCGTCGAGGAGCCGGGCCCGATCGCCGAGCGCCTGCTGGCGGGCGTCGCGGACATCTATGACTGTGAGCCGTCCATGGTCCTGCGCCGGGAGGGCGAGGGCCTGCGGGTGCTCGCCGCGCGGGGCCTCGACGACGTGCCGGCCAACGCCGTGCTCGTCGGCGACGCCGCCGCTGCCCCGGTCGTGACGAAGGCGATGGCGGACTACGGCACCACGCTGGTCGCGACATCCGCGCGCACCGGCGATGCCGCGCTCGCGCCGTTCGGCGACGGGGCGAACCTGCTCATCACCCCGATGCGCGACGAACACGGTGAGGTCGTCGGCGCACTCGTCGCCCGGCACTCGACGCGGAGAGGCTCCCGGGTCGAGCGGCGCGTCGTGACGATGGTCGAGCGCTTCGTGTCCCACGCGTCGCTGGCGATCGCCAACGCGTACCTGCTCGTCGCCGTGCGCGACCTGGCGGTCACCGACGGCCTGACCGGGCTGCCGAACCGCCGCCATCTCGACGATCTGCTCACGCGGTCGTGCGCGCAGATCGCCCGCGGTCAGGGGACCCTCGCGATCGTGATGGTCGACGTCGATCACTTCAAGAAGTTCAACGACACCCACGGGCACCAGGCCGGCGATGACGTGCTGCGGGTCGTGGGCCGGACGCTCAGCGACCAGGTCCGGGCCGGAGACACCGCCACGCGGTACGGCGGCGAGGAGTTCTGCGTCGTCATGCCGGGCGCGTCGCGCGAGGACGCGATGCAGGTCGCCGAGCGGCTCCGGGTCGCGATCACCGAGATGCCGATCGCGTTCGACGTCACCGCGAGCTTCGGCGTGGCGATCGGTCCGGTCCACGGTACGGAGCCCGAGGTGCTGCGCGAAGCGGCCGACGCCGCGCTCTACGACGCCAAACACGGCGGGCGCAATCGCGTCGCGGTGGCGCCCGAGCCGGGCGCGCGCCTGCGGGAGGTCGCGTGATCCTCCGCGCCGCGGGGCTCGCCCTCGCGGTGCTGCTGCTCTCGGTTCCGGCGGCGGGGGCTCAGGGGGGCCTGGGGTTTCGCGCGTCCGCGGAGGGTCCCATGCCGCAGGCCGGCTACCTGGCCTTCGGGCTCGCCGCGGGCGGGACGGCGAATGGCGCGTTCACCGTGACCAACACGGCGTCTTCGGCGGCGACGGTCTCGGTGTACCCGGCCGACGCACTGACCGGGGTGACCACCGGCATCGTCTACGGCACCCGGTCGGACACCAGCCGCGCCGGGGGCTGGATCACGCCTGACCGGACCGCCGCGACGATTCCCGCAAACGGCGAGACCGTCATCCGCTTCACCGTGCGTGTCCCCGGCGGTGCCGCGGCCGGAGAGCACGTCGGCAGCGTCGTCGTGCAGCAGCAGCGGTCGGGGTCTGCCGCCGTCGCACAGGTCATGCGCGTCGTCGCACCCGTACTCGTGGAGGTCCCGGGCGGGGGAGGGCCGCAGATCCAGCTCGAGTCCGCTCGCCCGGTGGGCCCGAATCGCGCCGGCGCGTCCTTCGTCACGCTCGGCCTGCGCAATGCCGGCGGGCGCCGGTGCTCACCGGAGGTCAGCACCACCTTGTCCGGCCCGGGGGAGAGCGGACGCACCACGTCTCGGCAGCTCGACGTCATCCTGCCGCGCGACGCCGTGGCCTACCCGATGCCCTGGCCGCGCCCGCTCGCGACCGGGCAGTACCGCATCTCGGTCACCGCATCCGGATGCGGCGCGACCCAGACCCGTACGTTCACCGACACGCTGCCCGGCGGCGGCGAGGACGGCGTCGGTGGGCTCCCCGGCGACAAGGACGGCACCGAGCGGACACGCAAGCGCCGGGTAACGACCACCGAACGTGTTCCCGTGACAGCCAGGCGACCGGCGGCGGCCGCGCCCGACATCACCCTGCAGCGCGAGCCCACCACCGCCGCGCCGGCGGCAGAAGACGGCGGCAGCGGTCTCGGCGCCCGCGCCGGGGCGGGCGCGGGCGAGGACCGTGACGGCGCGTCGGGAGGGCTGGCCGACACCGTGCGCAAGCTCGTCGAGGAGAACGCCGGTGAGGCACTGCGGCGCGCGGGAGCCCCGATGGCGCTCCTGCTCGTCTTCGGCCTGGTGGTCGTCGCCCAGGAAGCGGTCGACCGGCGTGATCCCAAGCTGCGGCTGGCGCCGGTGCACCGCGAGCCTGACCTGGCCTTCGGCCCGGATCCAGACACCGCGAACCCGAATCCGGTCGGACATGCGTCCAATCAGGCACCCGATCTTCGGGTACGCCAGTGACGAGCCGACAACAGTTGCACCACGAGGTCTTCGGCGCGCTGTCCACTGCGCCGGACGCCATCGAGCTTGACTGAGTTCTCGGGGAAACGTCTGACATGTCCTTGCTTCCCGCACTGCGCCATACCGCCGTCTTGCTGCTCACCGCCGGTGTGGCCGTCCTCATGACCGCCGCACCTGCGCACGCGCAGACTGCGACCGCCACGCAGCAGATCTCGGGCGGGTCGCTGGCGTTCATCGGCGGGACGCCCGGGGACGTCACGTTCCCGCCGGTCTCCCTGACCGGCTCCGATCAGACGAACCCCGCATCGCAGACGTTCACCGTCAGCGACGCGCGCGGCTCGGAGGCAGGCTGGAGCATCAGCGCGACCTCGACGACCTTCACGTCCGGATCGGACACCCTGCCCACCGACGCCACCACGATCACGAGCTTCTCCGGGCTCGCGTGTGATGGCGGTTCCTCCTGCACCCCTGCGAGCAATGCGATCACTCCCCCGTACGCACTTCCCGCCGCCGCAGTCGCGCCGGTGGCGACCAAGATGTTCAACGCCCAAGCCGGCAGCGGCATGGGCAATCAGGACTTCAATGCCAACTGGCAACTCAGCATCCCCGCAGCCACTCCCGCCGGCACCTACACGTCGACCTGGACCTTCACGCTCGGCACGACGCCGTAGCGGGCTGACCGCGGCGCTGCTGCTCGTCGCGCTCGCCGGTGCTCCCGGCGGCGCGCAGGCGGCCAGCTCCGGGTTCAGCGCGCGGGCGCTCGACGCCACCGGGCAGCCGGCGGCCGACGCGTACGTCAAGGTCGGGATGTCCGCGGGCGGAACGATCACCCGCGACATCGAGGTCAAGAGCGGGTCGAGCGAACCCCAGACCCTGCTCTCCTACCCGGTCGACGGGCTGACGGGGACGACGACCGGCGTGGTCTTCGGCAACCGCACCGACGACGTGCGCGAAGCCGGCCGCTGGGTCACGCTCTCAGAGGACCGCTTCACGCTGGCACCCGGTGCCACGCGCCGTGTGCGCGCGACCATCCGTGTGCCGCAGAACGCCTCAGCGGGGGACCACGTCGGCGGCATCATCTTCCAGCCCGCCGGCAAGCCCGAGGCGTCGGGCGGCAGCTTCTCCGTGCGCCAGGTGGTGCGCGTCGGTCTCGCCGCGCACGTCCGCGTCGACGGCGCGCTGCGCCGCGGCATGGAGGTCGGGGAGCTCGGCATCAAGCCGGTCGCGGGCACGCAGGTCCCGTCGATCGTCGTCGGGCTGACGAACACCGGCAACGTGCTGTGCAAGCCCAAGCTGCAGGTCGCGCTGACCCGCGACGGGCAGCCCGCCGGCACCGAGACGCGCCAGCTCGACACGGTCCTGCCGGGCGACGAGGTGCCGTACCCGATGCCGTGGCCCGAGCCGCTCGAGTCCGGCACGTACGACACCGGGGTCACGGTGACGGGCTGCGGACCGGCCGTCGAGCAGACGGCCGCACTCACGCTGGCGGACTCGCTGACCGGCACGCCGCAGAACCAGGGCCCGCGGGAGATCCCGAAGCCCGGCGGCATCCCGGTCTGGGCCATCGGCCTCGTGGCGTTCTTCGGATTGCTCGGCGGGTTCCTGCTCGCGCGGCGGCGTCCCCGCCGCGAGCCGCAGCCCCAGCCGCAGGCGCCGCCGTCACTGACGTGACGGCACTCAGCGCCGCTTGACAGGTGGGCCATGATGTCGCGGTGCTGCGCCGCGTCCTCATCCTCACCATCGCCTCCCTCGCGTGGGGAACCGCTGCCGCCGCCGCGGCGGCACAGTCGCTCGAGTTCACGGGCGACGGCGCGCCAGCTGTCGTGCTGAAGGTCTCGCGTGATGCCAACGAGCTGTGCCTGGAGCTGAACGAGGGGCAGAATGGCGAGTACTCGTCCTCGTCATGCGGGCCGACGACGCTGCTCGACCTCCAGGACCCATGGATTCGGCAGGTGCAGGCGGGAACCTCCGTCGCGGGCGCCGTGGACGCGAAGGTCGCATCTGTCCGGTATCGCTTGCGAACGGGCGGCTCCGTCGACATGGTGGCCCGCGCCCTGCCGGGGCTCGGCGGTCGCCTCGAGTCCGCCATGCGCTTCTTCGCGGGACGCCTGCCCAGCGAGGACATCCGCTCGATCGTCATGCTCGACGCAGCGGGCACGGCCCTGGCCGAGATGACGGCCGACGACCCGACGTTTCGTCAGCCTCAGGGCACATGGACCGTGCGCACGGTCCGCGCGGTCGTGAGCGAGCCGACGGAATCCTGGCGGGTGTCGGCGACCCTGCGGACGTCCGCGGATCCCCTCCCGGGGCAACCGCTGCACCGCCGCCGGTCGGTGTGCGTCCGCGCCCACCTGGCAGGGGCTCGCGGAGCGCTGGCATGTGTCGCGACGACGGGTCTGGTCGCAGACCCCAGCTTCGCCGACGTCTGCGGGCGGTCGTCTCGCATCGTCGCGGGGATCGTGCCGAAGGCCGGCGGACGGGTCGTGCTCGTCCTCGGCGACGGTCGTCGCGTCCGGGCACGCACGACGGCGCTGGACGGTCTTGGCGCGCCACGCCTTCAGGCGTACGCGGTCCGGGTGCCCGCCGGCGCCGCGATCCGGGAGGTCGAGCTGGCGCGGGCGATGCCTGGTGCGACGTTCGCGCTCCGTCTTCGTCGCGCTCCGGCAGGTTTGACGTGCGCAGAGACCGGTGCGGTCGCGTACGCCGGACTGGGAGGCGGCACGCTGGACACTCCGGCGGCGGGCGTCGCCGTCCCGACGGCCGGGGGCGGTGACCTGTATCTCGCCGAGACCAGCCAGGACATCTGCATCAGGATCGGGGCGCCGCCGCGGGGGGCGGACTGTGTCGGCGGTGCGAGCGCGGTCCGCCTCGACGGCCTGATCCCCGCCGAAGCGCCGGGACGGCTCGCGGGGGTGGTCGATCCTCGAGTGCGCTCGGTCCAGGTGCGGCGCCGGGACGGCACCGTCGTCGTCGTTCCGACGGCGGCGCCTCCCGCCGGAGCGGGGCCGATGCTCAGCAGGTTGCGCGTCTTCTCCTACGCCGGCGTGAACCGGCGAGCCCCGGTCAGCGTGCGACCGGTCGTGCCCGTCGGGTCCGCCGGCTGGTGGCCCCTGCAGGACGCGTTCGAGGTGCGGACGGGCCGAGTGGTCGGTCGGGCCGGTTCTCGTGACCTTCGCGTCCAGTACCTCAGGCTTCTTGGTGCGCCCGGTCAGTTCGACGGTCGATGCCTGGTGCTGTCCACGCCCGCCGGCAAGGGGGTCTGCCCGGTGGTTCCCAATGGCTTCTCGGCCTCTGTGGACGTGCGCTGCGACACGGGTCGGGCGCTCATCGCGGGGGTCGTTCCTCCCCGCACGCGCCGCGTCGTGGCCGTGCGCACGGACGGATCACGGCTGGCGGCGACGGTGCTCCGCACCGGTCCCGGGGCCGGCCTGTGGTACCTCGCGGTGCCGGGGTCGGAGGCCGTCGCGTACATCACGCTGCTGGATCGCCGGGGGCGCCGCGTCGGCCGGGTGTTCGGGACGATTCCCGCTGCGTCGGAGCAGTGCGGTTATGCGACCTGGCTCGACATCCGCTGGGACCGTGACCGCCAGCGCCCGATGACGACGGCCATCCGGTCCTACAACGCGAAGACCGCCGCCGCCGTCAGCCCACCGCTCGTCCCGATGAACGACAGCGTGATGATCACGCGGTAGTAGGCCTTCTGGCGCTGGCCCTCGTCGAAGGCCAGCGGCAGGAATCCGAGCGGGTTCATGATCGTGCCGAACACCAGCGGCACGGCGATCCACGTCGGCAGATCCGGGACCGCCAGGCCGACCGCGATCAGGATGATCCCCATCATCACGAAGTCGATGTGCATCTGGAGCAGGCGACGGGGCTGCTTGACGCCGAACCGGCGCAGCGTGTCGGGCGATTCGAGGCGCAGGGTGATGAGCCACCCCAGCAATGCGCCGAAAGCCAGTTCAAACAACCCGATGTTCACAAGCGCACTCACGCCCGCAAGCTACACTTCGTGAAGTAATGGCGCTGCCGCCCCTCCAGAACCGCCCGTGTGGCGGTCGCTACGGCGACATCGTGCAGGCGATCGGCAACACGCCGCTCGTCGAGCTGAAGACGCTGTCGCCCAAGCCCGGGGTCCGCATCTGGGCCAAGCTGGAGTCCGCGAACCCCACGGGTTCGGTGAAGGACCGCGTCGCCCGCGCCCTCATCGAGGACGCCGAGGAGAAGGGCCTCATCCGGCCCGGCCAGACCATCCTCGAGCCGACGTCGGGCAACACCGGCATCGCCCTGGCGATGATCTGCTCGCGCAAGGGCTACCCGCTGAAGGTCGTCATGCCGGACAACGTCACGCCCGAGCGCACGCAGCTGCTCGAGATGTACGGCGCGGAGATCGTCTACTCGCCGGGTGACCAGGGCAGCAACGGCGCGGTGGCGATGGCGCTCGAGATGGCCGAGGCCGACGCCAACTACTACATGCCGTACCAGTACGGGAACGCCGCGAATCCCGGCGCCCACTACCACGGCACCGCCGTCGAGATCCTCGAGGAACTCGACGGGCAGGTCGACGCGTTCGTCGCGGGCCTGGGGACCGGTGGCACGCTCATGGGGCATGCCCGCCGGTTCAAGGAGGAGCTCGGCGACCGCGTCACGATCGTCGCCGCCGAGCCGATGCAGGGCGAGCCCGTCCAGGGCCTCCGCAGCCTCGATGACGGGTTCATCCCCCCGATCATCGACATCTCCCTGCTCGACCGGAAGATCTTCGTCACCAACCACGATGCGATCATGTGGACGCGGAAGCTCCTCGATGACGAGGGGCTGTTCGCGGGGGTCTCCTCGGGGGCGATCGCGAAGATCGCCGTACGGATCGCGGAAGGGATGGACGAAGGCAACGTCGTCTTCATCGTCTGTGACGACGGTTGGAAGTACCTGTCATCCGGCATCTACACCCGACCCATCGAGGAAGTCGAGAATCTCGACTCCACGGTGTGGTGGTAAAGAGGAGCACCCCGTGCCCAATATCGGCCCCATGGAACTCATCATCGTCCTCGCGATCGCGCTGATCGTGCTCGGCCCGAAGAAGCTGCCCGAGGTCGGGCGCTCCATCGGCCGCGGTATGCGCGAGTTCAAGGACGGGCTGTCCACCAGCTCGTCGGACGACCGCGAAGAGCTGCCGCGTCGCGCCGACGTCTGACCCTTCTCACCCGAGGACCAGCATGAAGATCCCGCGCGCGCTGCTGGACGACGTGGTGGCGCACGCGCGCGCCGACGCGCCGAACGAGTGCTGCGGCGTGCTGGAGATGCGGGACGGCGAGGTGCTCGCCGTCCACGCGACCGAGAACATCGCCGCGAGCCCCATGCGGTTCGAGGTGGACGGACCCGTGCTCATCCGGCTGCTCGACGCGATCGAGGGCCGCGGCGCCGAGCTCGGCGGCATCTACCACTCCCACACGCGGTCCGAGGCCTACCCGTCGCAGACGGACATCAACTTCGCAGGGAACTGGCCGGGCGTGGAGTGGCTCATCATCGGCCTCAAGCCCGAGGAGCCCGAGGCGCGCTCGTATCTCATCGAGGGCGGCGAGGTCACCGAGGTGCCCGTCGACGTGACGTGACGCAGGACGCGCTCGTCTGCCCGGGGTGCGGGACCACGCACGCCGCCGACGAGCGCCTGTGTCCGGACTGCGGCCTGCCGCTCGTGCCCGAAGGCGGGGGCGAGGCGGAGGTGACGCCCGCGCAGGCGTGGGCGCGCAAGGTCAAGCCGTCGTACGCCAACGGGGACCTCGTGCGGGTCGTCACCGCGCGCAACCTGGTCGAGGCCGAGTTCGTCCAGTCCCTCCTGCTGGAGGAGGGCATCCCGTCGACCCTGCGCCGGACGGCGGGCTTCGACGTGCCCGAGATGCTCGCGGCCGGCCCGCGCGACGTCATGGTTCCGCTCTCGGGTTTGCAGGCGGCGCGAGAAATGCTGCTCGAAGTCGAACTTCTGTCCACCTCCGAGGGCGCCGACTCACCGGCGCGGCTCGCGATGTGGCTCCTCGTCGCCGTGTCCGTCGTCGGGGCCGTGGTTTGGGGCGGAACCGAGCTTTTGACCTGACGAGTTGTCTCAATTCTGCCGAGAACGCCCGCAATTCCGGGGCGCATCCATACCGCTTTCTCACCGGAAACGGTGAAGCCGGTTCATGTTCACGCCGATACAGGTGTGGACACCTCTCACGTCATCGAGGACGGGGAGGGCTCTCGCAACACCAAGGACGGGTCACACATGATGCGCACCACCAAGAGCAGGCTGCTCGCGAGCACCGCGGTGCTCGGTGTCCTCGCCGCCGCCATGTCAGCGGTGGTCTTCTCGGCGTTCAGCGCCACCACGGAGAACGCCGGCAACTCCTTCGCGACGGGGTCCATCACGCTGACCGACAACGATTCGGGCTCGGCGCTGTTCAACGTCTCGGGCGCCGACGCCAACGACACGTACACGCGCTGCATCAAGGTCACGTACGCGAGCACCGGTTCGGTGAACGCGAGCGTGAAGCTCTACGGCACGACGGGTGGCACGGGACTCGACGCCTACCTGGACGTCGCGATCACCCGCGGCACGGGCGATGCGGCGGACTGCAGCGACTTCGCGGGTGCCACGTCGATCTACAGCGGCACGCTGCAGGCGTTCCCGGACAACTACGCCGGTGGCACGAATGACACCGACGCGTCCTGGAGCAACGGTGAGACCGCGACCTACCGCGTCGCCGTCACCGTCCAGGACAACAACGCCGCACAGGGCCTGACCGCCACGCAGACGTTCACGTGGGAGGCACGCTCCATCTAGTCCGCGCCGCGGGCCGGAGATCTCCGGCCCGCTCCTGCGGCTGACGGTCTGTCATGCACGAAGGCACCGCCACGGCGGTCCAGACCTGGGATCCCGGTCCGGCGCCCGCGCTTCCGTCCCGCGGGCGCCGCCCGGCGCTCTGGCGCCGAGCGCTCGGGCGCGTCAGCCTCGTGCTGCTCGTCGCCCTCGTCGTCTCCGCCGTCGTGACCGTCGGGCTCGTCCTCGTGGGCATCAAGCCGCGGGTCGAGGCCACGGGCAGCATGGAGCCGACGCTCTCGCCGGGCGACCTCGTGTTCGTGCGCGAGGTCCCCGCCTACGAGGCACGGGTCGGGGACGTGGTCGCGTTTCAGGAACCCTCCGGGCGACGGCGCATCATCGTCCACCGGGCCACGAAGATCGCGCCGATGCCGGGAGACCGGCTGGCCTTCACCACCAAGGGCGACGCGAACACCGCGTCGGAGACGTGGCAGATCCGCGCCGACGGCCGGATGGGGATGGTGAGCTTCTCGGTGCCGTTCGCCGGGAAGGTGCTCTCGCCGTTCCGCGGGATCCCGTGGGGCATCCTGCCGCTGCTCGCGACGCTGGCCCTCGGCGGACTCGCCCTCAAGCGGATCTGGAGCGCCGAATGATCCGCCGCGCCGTGCTGGCGACGACCGGCGTGCTCGCCACCGCCGGCGCGACCGCCGCGATGGCGTTCGGCGTCGGCGGGGCCGGCGGCGTGCTGACCGGCGGGGGCGACGTGTCCGCGGCGTCCCACGGTTCGCTGCGGCTGGACGTGAGCGGCCCGCTGTTCACGGAGGACGGCCTGATCCCCGGTGCGGTGGTCGAGCGCTGCGTCGCGGTGACCAACGAGGACGCGTATCCCGCGGATGTCGCGCTGTACGGGCGACGCGACGCCGACGCCCTCGCACCACACCTCCGGCTCCAGGTCACGCGCGGCAGCCGTCCGGCGGGTGCTCCCGGCTCGTGCGCCGGCTTCCTTGCCGTGCCGGCAGACTTCGGCTTCGGGGCCAACGGCATCCAGTTCGACGGGACGCTCGACGCGTTCCCGACGACGCCGGACGCGGCTGTCAGCCCCGGCGACCAGATGCAGGCGGGCGAGACCCGGGCCTATCGCCTGCGGATCACCGTGGCGGACGGCGGCAACGCGATCCAGGATCTCCAGGCCGTCCAGGCCTTCTCCTTCGGCGCGACCTCGACCGGTGGCACGACACGGACCCCGATCGATCCCGGCCCCTCGCGCAAGCGGCCGCCGCGCGAGAACCCGAACGACCCGACGACAGGGCAGTCTGACCGCTGGTGCGGCCGGGTCGACGTGCCGTCGCCGGCGCGTCCCGGGATGCGCCGCATCCCCACGACCGACCGGTGGGTGCTGGCCCGGCGCCTGCTCACCCCGCACACCGCGGAGGGCGGGGCGAAGCGCCTCGGCATGCGGATCTGGACCAACCGCCAGGGACGGCGACTGGTCCTCGCCCTCGGTGAGCGCTGGGCGCTGGGCGTCGCGCCGCCCCGGACCTGGGCGTCGGTGACCTATCGGCTCAACGGCGAACGCAGCGCGGGCTCCGCTTCGCGTCCCTTCGTGTGGCAGATCGATCCGGAGCACATCTACCCGGGTGAGAACCGGGTGCGGGTCACCGTGACGCCGCGCGACGGCGCTCCGATGGAGACCGAGTTCCGCTTCCGCATGCGGGCCTGGGGCGAGAACAAGGACGAGAGCGTGTGTTCCCTTCTCTGAACGCGCTTCACGGGGACGGTCGGACCCCCTCACCCATACCCGATTCTGACGATGACGGGGTTGGGCGTTCGTCCTCCTGCGCCGATACAGGAGGTGGAGGTTACGGACGACCCATGCGATCAACACGGAGCAAGCTCATCGCCAGCGCGGTCATCCTCGCGCTCCTCGGCGTGGTCGCATCCGGGACCGTCCACTCGGCGTTCAGCACGACCACGAGCAACGCGGGCAACGCCTACGGCGCCGGCACCGTGGCGCTGAGCGACAACGACTCCGGCAGCTCGCTCTTCACGATGAGCAACCTCAAGCCTGGGGACACGCTCACGAAGTGCATCAAGGTCGACTACACCGGCTCCCTGTCCTCCGCGGTGCGGCTCTACGGCACGACGGGCGGCACCGGTCTGGACCAGTACCTCGACGTCGTGGTGCGACGCGGTTCGTTCCCGGGGGCACCGCCCGCGAGCAACGCCTGCACGGGCTTCAGCTCGGCGGCGACCATCCACAACGGCACGCTGCAGGCGTTCCCGGACTCCTACGCCGCGGGGCTGAACGAGGGCACGTGGACGAACGGCACCTCGAACGTCTACGAGATCACGGTGACGCTGCAGGACAACAACGCGGCTCAGGGTCTGACCGCGACGCAGACGTTCACCTGGGAGGCTCGGAGCTCGTGAGCGCGTTACGCCGAGTCCCTCGGCGTGGCGTCGTCGTGATCGGCGTCGTCGTCGTCCTCGCGCTGACCGCCACCGCGGCCTACGCCGTCTTCGCGGTGACGACCGGCAACGCCGGCAACAGCTACGGTGCGGGGACGGTCTCCCTGTCGGACAACGACAGCGGCACGGCGCTGCTGTCGCTCAGCAACGCGGGCACGGAAGCGACGGACGCCGGGTGCATCCGCGTCGCCAGCGCGGGGTCGCTCGACAGCGACGTCCGGCTCTACGGCTCGACGAGTGGAACGGCGCGCGACCATCTCACGCTGACCGTCACCCGCGGCACGGACGCCTCGCCGTCCTTCGACTCCTGCGCCGGGTTCACCGCCGACGCGCGTGACTACTACGGCGACGGCAACGGTGTCATCTGGAAGGGCAAGCTCAGCCGGTTTCCCACGAGCTACGCCGAGGGCAAGGCCGACATCTCGACCGCGGCGGCCGCCGGTTACGGCCAGGTCATCCAGGACGCACCCGGCATCGTCGGCTTCTACCGGATGCAGGAGAGCTCCGGAACGGCCTTCACGCCGTTCACCCACACCGTCAGCGCGACGGTTCTGGGCACGGCCGGGACCTACAACAACGGCGCGACACCCGGCGGCACCGGCCTCCCGGTGTTCAACACGCCGCCCGCGTTTGACGGCACCGACGACCACGTCGCGGTCACGGACAGCGACTTCGCGCTCGGGGCGAACGGCAGCGTGGCCGCCTGGGTGAAGTGGGACGCCACCGGCGGAACCGGTGACCACGGCCTCGGCGGCGACACGGGCAACGCCTGGCAGCTGCCGTACGTCAACGGCTCGACGCTGTCCTACCGCGTCGGCGGGACGACGGTCAACACGACGATCCCCGCCAACCAGCTGCGCGACACGCAATGGCACTACGTCGCCGTGACGAAGAGCGGCGCGACCGCCCGGCTGTACATCGACGGCGTCGAGGTCAACAGCACCGGCAGCATCGGGGCGACGACCGCCGCAACGTCCTGGACCTTCATGAAGAAGGGCGGAGCCGCGTCCTACGCCAAGGGCAGCATCGACGAGATCGTCATCTCGACCGAGGCGCTGACCCAGGCCCAGCTCATGACCTACTACGACGCGCAGGCCGTCAAGGAGGCGTGGTCGAACGGCGAGACGCACAGCTACCGCTTCGACATCACCGTCGACGCGGACGCGCCCGCGTCGGCTGCCGGCACCTCGGCCAACGCGTCGTTCACGTGGGAGGCGCGCAACCGCTGAGCGCGGTCAGCGCTCGGCGCCCTCGGCGAGGCGCGCGAGATGCGCGCGCCAGGTGCCGGCGGAGTGCATCGTGGCCCGACCCCCGAACGCCGTGCGCAGCGCCTCGTCGGCCGTGCGCGGGAGCGGATCGGTCAGCAGCCTGCCGACGGCAGCCATGCCCTCCTCGCGGCGCAGGAGGTCGAGGACCGAGCCTCCGAGCAGCGGCGCGTCGCCCAGCCCGGGCGGAAACGACGGCTGGTCGCCGCTGCGAAGACGCCGCCGGATGAAGCCCCGGGCGTACGCCGTCTGCCCGCCGATGAGCTGCCCGGCCCCCCACAGCAGCCACGCCCACTTCGGGCGCAGCAGCGCCCGCCGGGACTGGAGCTTCGGGTTGGCCGACCCCACGAGCGCCTGCACCAGCAACGCGCCGGGCGCGAGGCGCAGGAACTCGCGCTCGTCCGGCCCGTCGTGCGCCGCCCGGTCACGCAGGACGCGCGGCGCCAGGACGTGGACGGCGCCCGGACGGGCCCAGCCGACGACGATCCTCCGGGCGTCGGGGTGGGTCGCGGCGCGCACGAGCGCCAGCGGCGGCTGGGCGAGGTCGAGCTGGAGCGGCGTGCCGTGCAGGACGAGCGCGATCTCGTCGGGCACGGCGATGCCGAGGAGGTCCGCTGTGCGGGCGCACAGCGCCTCCAGCTCGCCGACGAGCTGCTCGGCGTCACGCGTGTCCCGGCCGTCGTGCCGGGCGACGACGTGGGCGGATGCGGTCTCGACCCAGGCGTCGGGCACCGTCTCAGTTTCGGGATGGACACCCCGGACCCTGCCGGCTGTGGTAGGTCTGGCGTCATGACGGCGCAACTTCCCGCACCCGGATCGCCCGACGCCGTGCTCGCGCACGTCGCCGCGAGCGCGGACGTGATCGTGCCCATGGCGGTCGGCGAGCCGGTCGCGACCCTCGATGCCCTCGAGGCGGCGGCCGACGGTCTGGAGGCCGTCCGGGTGCACCAGATGCACGTGCTGCGCGACCGCCCGTACCTCCACGGCGCGTTCGGCAGTCACCTGCGCCACGTGTCCTACTTCCTCTCCGAGGTCGGCCGCCGGGCGTTCCACGAGGGGACGATCGACTACGTGCCCAGCAACTTCTCCGAGGTGCCGAGACTGCTGCGCGAACACACGCGCTGCTCGCTGCTCATCGCCACGGCGAGTCCGCCGGACGACCACGGCCTGTGCTCGCTGGGGACGAACGCGGAGTACGTCGCGCGGCTCATCGGCCGGGTGCCGGTGTTCCTCGAGGTCAACCCGCAGATGCCGCGGACGTTCGGCCTGAACCAGGTCCATCTCTCGCAGGTCGTGGGCTGGTGCGAGCACGACACCCCGCTCGTCGAGGTCCCGCCGGCCGAGCCCGACGAGCGCGACCACGCGATCGCCGCGCTGATCGCCGAGCGCATTCCCGACGGGGCGACGGTCCAGAGCGGCATCGGCGCGATCCCGAATGCGGTGCTGTCGGCGCTGCGCGATCACCGCGATCTCGGCATCCACACCGAGCTGCTCTCCGACGGGGTCATCGACCTCGTGGAGGGCGGGGCGGTCACCGGCGTGCACAAGCGGCACTGGCCGCACACGGTCGTCGCGACGTTCGCGCTCGGGACGCGCCGCCTCTACGACTGGATGGACGACAACCCGGGCGTGCAGATGCTGCCGGTCGATCTCGTGAACGACCCGCGGCGGATCGGGACCGAACCGAACTTCGTGTCGATCAACGCGACGAGCGAGGTCGACCTGTACGGGCAGTGCGCGTCCGAGACGGTGGCCGGCCGGTACTACTCCGGCACCGGTGGGCAGGCGGACTTCGCCCGGGGCGCGATGTACTCGGAGGGTGGCCGGGCGTTCGTAGTGCTGCACGCCACGACGCACGACGGGCAGAGCCGGATCCGGATGTCGCTGACGCCGGGGTCGGTGGTCTCGACGATGAAGAACACCGTCGACCACGTCGTGACGGAGTACGGGTGCGCGGACCTGCGGGGCCGGTCGCTGGCCGACCGGGCGCGGGCGCTCATCGCGGTCGCGCATCCTGAGCACCGCGAGGCCCTCGAGCGCGAGGCGCGCGACGGGCACTTCCTCACCTAGGAGGTGCCCGCGAGCTCGGTCTCGTAGTCCAGCTCGGTGCGGATTCCCAGTGCGCCGAGCAGTTCGTTGGCGTGCTGCAGCGACGTCGCGTTCCTGACGGCGTCGGCGCACCTCGCAGCTGAGCCGATGGCGGCCGCGACGTCGAAGCCGAAGGCCAGTGCGGCGACGGGGGAGAGGTCGACGGTACGACGGCCGTTGCGGATGGGGACGTCGCCGGTCACCCCGCGCGCGGCCTGGAGCGCCAGGGCGCTGGCCTCCGTCGGCACGTCGCGCGCGGCCCGTTCGACGCGGTCCAGCAGCGCGGGTTCGAGCCCGACCGCTCCGCGTCCGCCACCGGCGGCTGCCACTTCGGCGATGCGGGCCATGACCTCGGTGTGATGCAACTCACCGTCGCAGCCGGCGCCGATCACGACGCCGAGCGTGGCGACGCCGTCGATGTGCTCGGCTGCGGCCAGGCACAGCGCGTCGGCCAGCGGGCTGGCCAGGCCGGCCTCGTCGCCGTGGGCGAGCGCGTCGCCGCCGACGTCCACGAGGACGACGAGGTCGCAGTCCAGCCGGCGCGCGGCATCCGCCAGCGCGGCACCGAGTGCCGCGGGCCCGGGGTTCGGGTCGGCGAGGACCACGCGCTCGCCGGTCGCCTCGGCGAGGTGGCTCTCGCAGAACCGCGCACCCTGTGGACCGACGGTGCCGGCGTGCGCGAGCGCGATGAGGTCGTTCAGCGGCTCGGCGTCACGCACCTCGTGCAGATGCCGGGCGCCGGGAAGCGGGTCGATCGGGCGGCGCTCCCAGGTGATCCCGCCGGCGTGGGCGGGGGTGCCGAGGGCGCGGGAGATCTCGGCCACGGCGTACGCGCCGACGCAGTCTCCGCCCCCGCCGATGCCCAGGCACATGACGCCCTGGGCATCGGCGAGCGCGGTCAGCATGCTCGCGTCAGGACTACGCGAACGCGGGAACCGCGCCGCGGCAGATCGCTTCGATCTCCTCGGCGGCCCGCTCGAACTCGTCGTCACAGAGGACCGGGGTCCCCTCGAAGGGCAGATCACGCTGGATCTGGACCCAGGAGCGGCATCCGCCGTACTCGTCCTTCACGCGCACCGTGACGGGGCGCGGGATGCGGTACGTGCGCAGCAGCACCACGTGCAGCGGGTGGCGCGGCTTCCACGCCAGCCGCTCGCGGGCGTAGTCCGGCGTCCACACGTAGAACGGGGACAGACCGTCGAGCGCACGCGGGTCGGTGATCGTGAAGTGCCCGGCCACCTCGGCCCAGGCACGCACACGCACGCGGTCGGGCTGCGGGATGCCGCCGTCCTGCGTGAGGGCCGCGACGGGCGGGTCGCCTTCGGGCCACACACCCTCCTCGAGCGCCCGGCCCAGTTCGGGCTGGTGGGACTCGCGCACGAGGTTGTTGCGCTGATGGTCGAACGTGGGGTAGAGGAAGAAGCGGTCGTGCTCCAGCGCGAACGTGCGCTCCGGTTCACGGATCCCGCCCTTGCGAAGCGTGAGCAACTGCTCACCTTCTGCAAGCGCGCGGACGGTAACCGCCCATTCCTTAAAGGCAATCGGCATAGGGGAAGGAAGACCTACTTGTTGACGTAAGAAGTCCCGCCGCGAGGCCGCAACGGCGGCCCAGTCGACGGGAGGGATTTGGAACCTAGCGCAGATCCGAACAAAGTCCAAACGGTTCAGACGGAACGTCGAGCCCCTACCCGCTTCTGACGTGCTATATGCGCCTGGCGGCGCGGGATTCCACCGCTTCGAGGAGTGCCGCGAAGTCGGCGTCGCCCCATCCGGCCGCCGCGGCCTCGGCGAGCAGGTCGGCGGCATGCTCGGCGCTGGGGAAGGACACGCCGGCCGTCTGCGCGGCGTCCAGGCAGAGCCCCACGTCCTTGCGCATGTGGTCGAGCTTGAAGAGCGTCGCGTAGTCGTGGGCGCGCATCGGCCCGGCCTTCAGGGCGAGCATCGCCGAGCCGCCCGAGCCCGCGCCGACGACGCGCTCGAACGCGTCGAGGTCGAGGCCGGCGGCGCTGGCGGCGACGAGCCCTTCGGCGAGGACGGCGGCGTTCGCGGCCGCCATCGCGTTGTTGATGACCTTCAGCTGCTCGCCGGCGCCGAGCGGGCCGACGTGGACGATCAGCTCGCCCATCGCCTCGAAGGCGGGCATCGCGCGGGCGACGTCGTCGGCGTCGCCGCCGCACATGATGGTCAGCGTGCCGTCCTCGGCCTTCGGCGACGAGCCCGTGACGGGCGCGTCGACGAGCCCGACCCCACGGGCGCGCAGTTCGTCGCCGATCGCGACGGTGTCCGCCGGGGCGATGGTGGACATGTCGACGCACAGCAGCCGCTCGTGGGCACCGTCCGCGGCCCCGTGGTGGCCGAGCAGCACCTCCCGGACCTGATCGCCGTCGACGACCATCGTGATCAGCACGTCGCAGGCCGCGGCCAGGTCGGCCGCCGTGTCCACCGCCGCGGCCCCGTGCTCGGCCGCCCACGCCTGCGCCTTGCCCGGCGTGTGGGTCGCGACCGTCAGCGCGAAGCCCGCCCGCGCGAGGTTCGCGGCCATCCGGGATCCCATGATCCCCAGGCCGTAGAAGCCGATGCTCGGCCGGTCATCGGGGGTCGCCATGTCCGCCTCCTCCTGGGGTCTCGATGCGCAGTCGCTGGCCGGGCCGCAGGGTGCCCGTCGCCTTGGGGGCGAGCTCCGCGCCGTCGATGAGATTGCGTCCGCGCTCGCCCGGCTCGCCGCCCGCCGCGCCGGGCGGGGCGTGCCGCCGCCGCTCGGTCAGCAGCGAGTACTTCATCGGGGCGAGCGCCTCGAGCTCGCGGACCACGCCGTCGCCGCCAGGCTGCGCACCGGCACCACCGGACCCGCGCCGCAGCGCGTAGCGCACGACCCGCAGCGGGAACTCGAGCTCCAGCGCCTCGACGGGCGTGTTCAGCGTGTTCGACATCGCGACGTGGACGCCGCTCGGCCCCGGGGCGTCGGGGCACGCGCCCTGGCCGCCGCCGAGCGTCTCGTAGTACGTGAAGTCGTCGTTGCCGAGCGTGAGGTTGTTCATCGTCCCCTGGCCCAGCGCGCGGCCGAACGCGGCGAGCACGAGGTCGGCCACCCGCGAGGACGTCTCGACGTTCCCGCCGACGACGGCGTGCGGCGGCGTGGCGTGCAGGAGCGACCCCTCGGGGGCGATGACCTCGATCGCGCGGTGCGCCCCGGCGTTCGGCGGGACGTCCGGGTCGGTGAGCACGCGGACGGCGAAGTACGCGGCCGAACGCGTCACCGACGGCGGGCAGTTCAGGTTGCCGTCGTGCTGCGGCGCGCTGCCGGTGAAGTCCAGGACGAGGCGGTCCCCGTCGACTGTCGCGGCGAGGCGCAGCTCGAGGTCGCCCTCGCCGGCCTCGAGCACGTCGACCGCGGTGCGTGTGCCGTCCTGGAGCGCCGCCAGGCACGCCCGCGTCCGGCGCTCTGCGTAGTCGAGCACCGCGTCGGTCCCGGCGCGCAGGCGGTCCGGTCCCAGCCGGTCGGCCAGCTCGCGCAGCCGCTGGGCACCCGCGCGGTTGGCCGCCCGCTGGGCGCGCAGGTCGGCCCGGCGCTGGTCGGGCTGGCGCATCTGGGCGACGAGCTCGTCGATGGTCGCCTCGTCGAGCGGGCGGGGGGAGATCACGACCCCCTCCTCGGCGAGCGTCGTGGAGTCCGCGGGCATCGACCCGGGCGCCCGCCCGCCGACGTCGGCGTGGTGGGCGCGGCTGGCCGCGAAGCCGACGAGCGTCCCGTCGACGCGCACCGGGGTCACGACGGTGATGTCCGGCAGGTGCGTCCCGCCCCGGTAGGGGTCGTTGAGGATCCAGTCCTCGTCGGCGTCCGGCGGAGCGGCCTCCAGCACCGCGGCCACGGCGTCGGGCATCGCGCCGAGGTGGACGGGGATGTGCTCGGCCTGCATGACCATCTGCCCGTCGGCGTCGAACAGCGCCGTGGAACAGTCGCGGCGCTCTTTGATGTTCGCCGAGTGCGCGCTGCGGACGAGCACCGCGCCCATCTCGTCGCACGCGGCGCGCAGCGCGCCGGTGAGGACCTGGAGGTCGATCGCGTCGAGTGCGGTCATCCGCGCACCCCGTGCTCGAGGATCAGCGTCCCCGCAGCGTCGACGCGGCCGTGCCAGCCGGGGGCGACGACGACGGTCGCCTCGCGCAACTCGCAGACGGCGGGCCCGGCGACCTCGAGCCCGGGCGGCAGGTCGCCCGCCAGGACCGCCGCGTCGTGCGTCGTGCCGTCGAACACCACGGGGCGTGACGAGCGCGTGGGCGCGGTGTCCCCGGCGCCCGCGGCGAGATCGACCGGGGGCCCGGGCACGACGGCCGTCGCGCGGACGGTGACGAGCTCGAGCATCGTGTCCGGATCGGCGAAGCCGTAGCGCTCGGCGTGCGCCGCGTCGAACGCGGCGCGCAGAGCGCCGGCGGTCGGCTCCTCGATGGCGATCGCGAGCTCGTGGGCCTGTCCCGCGTACCGGGCGGCGAAGACGTGGCGGACCTCGGCGTCGTCCTCGCCGAGCGCGGCGCGGGCCAGACCGGCGAGATCGTCTGTGACGACGCGCAGTGCTTCGTCCGTCAGCGCGTCGCCCCGCAGCATCACCGTGCGCTGCTCGGTCGCACGCCGATCGGCGGCGGCGAGCCCGAGCGCGCTCAGCACCCCGCCGGCGCGGGGGACGAGCACCGTCGTCATCCCCAGCTCCTCGGCGAGCGCGCAGGCGTGCAGCGGGCCGGCGCCGCCGAATGCCAGCAGCGCGAAGCCGCGCGGATCGATGCCGCGCTGGACGGTCATCACCCGCAGCGCCCGGACCATCTCCGCGTTCGCGACGCGCACGATGCCCTCGGCGCACGTCAGCCGGTCGAGGCCGACCTGGGCCGCCAGCGTGTCGACTGCGGCCTCGGCCGCGGCCCGGTCGAGCGCCAGCCCGCCGGCAAGCTGCGCGCCGCCGATCCGCCCGAGGACGACGTTCGCGTCGGTGACCGCCGGCTCCGTGCCGCCGCGCCCGTAACAGGCGGGTCCCGGGACGGCTCCCGCGGACCGTGGGCCGACCCGCAGCGCACCCCCGGGATCGCGCCAGCCGACCGATCCGCCACCGGCGCCGACCGTGTGGATGTCGACCATCGGCAGCGCGATGGTGCGACCGGCGATCTCGCGTCCGTCGGTCAGCCGGGCCTCGCCTCCCTGGACGACGCAGACGTCGCACGACGTCCCGCCCATGTCGAAGCAGAGCAGGTCGGGGTGCCCGCCCCGCGACGCGAGCAGCGCCGCGGCCGCCGCACCTCCCGCCGGGCCGCTGAGGACCGTGAGCGCCGCGTGGTCCGCCGCGCGCTCGGCGTCGGTCAGCCCGCCGCTGGACTGCATGATCCGCGCCCGCGGCAGGCCGGCCTCGTCGGTGCGCGTCGCCAGGGTCGTCAGGTACGCGGCGAGCAGAGGGGAGAGGCCCGCGTCGATCTCGGTCGTGGCCGCCCGCTCGTACTCGCGGAACGTGCCGACGACCTGGTGGGACAGCGAGACGTGGACCCCCGGGAGCCGGTCGCGCAGCGCGGCGCCGATCGCGAGCTCGTGGGCAGGGTGGCGGTCGGCGTGCAGGAGGACGACGGCGACGGACTCCGGCGTATGCGCCGCCACGGCGTCGGCCACCGCCTCGGGGTCCTCCAGCGGGTGCAGCATGCCGTCGGGTCCCATGCGCTCGGGGGCGGCGACCCGTCGGTCGGGCGGGACGATCGGCGCGGGCCGGGCCACGCACAGGCGGTAAAGGTCGGGCCGGTGCTGGCGCGCGAGCTCGACGACGTCGGTGAACCCCTCGGTCGCGACGAGCACGGTGCGCGCGGCGTCGCCTTCGAGCAGCGCGTTCGTCGCGACGGTCATCCCGTGGGCGAAACGCGTGACGTCCCGGGCGGGCACGCCGGCCCGGTCGAGGACGGCGGAGACGGCGTCCATCACGCCACGCGACTGGTCGCCGGGGGTGCTCGACGCCTTGGCGGTGACGATGCGATCGCCGTCGGCGAGGACCGCGTCGGTGAAGGTGCCGCCGACGTCGACGCCGAGCAGCATCAGGAGGCGATCCGGGGCGTGCTCGATGTCACGCCCCGAAGCCTAGTTCTCGACGGCTCCGCCGATGTCGGCGGAGCCGGTCCTACGCGGCTGCTGCGAGCCGATCCAGATCCTCGGTGTCAGCAAGGTGCTGGTGCGACGGGCAGTACCCGTTGGACGCGAGCGGCAGCCTGCGGCAGGGGGTCCCGCGACGTGTGGTCGCACGACACTGCAGCGGATTGCCGTTCACGTCGTAGCCCTGCACCGGCTGGCGGGACAGCCATTCCGACGCAAGGGTGACGTACGACTCGATGATGTGCCACACCCGCTCCTGACAACCCATAGGGAAGTAGGGGCGGACGTCCGCGAAGAGCGTGCGGGCGGGGCGACGGAAATAGTGCCGATCCGTGGCCAGACGCTCGATGGTCTGTTCGCAGGCGTGCAGGACTTCGGCGTGGGCGTGCGAGGCATCCTCTCCCGCTACGGGACGGATGTCGCGACTGAGCTCGCGGTAGATCGCGCGGCTGAACTGGTACACGACGACCCTGGCCTCCTCCGGTCAGGTCCCCAATGGGGATGTGGGGGACTCGTCACACATGATGGGGTGACTATGTGGAATTTGAAACGATCTCGATGTTGAGATCGTGTTAAGCCGCAAGCTGACTGTTCGGTCAGCTTCTGCCGTTCAGTTCCACGTTTCGAGCCGTGAGGCCCCGTCAGGACCAACCACGGCGTGCACCCCGTCGAGCGCCGAGAGCATGTCCGGGTGGTCTGCACGGGTGTGCGCACCGCGGCTTTCCTCCCGGCCCAGCGCGCATGCCGCAATGAGCCGTGCAAGGGGGTGTGGGTCGTCGAGGAGCCGTTCCAGGCCCTCCCGGGTCCGGACGAGCCCGGCGTCGCGCCAGAGGGCGTCCTGCGTCTCGCGGGAGGGACGCTGCAGTGGGCGGGAACCCGGAGGCGCGACGCCGTTTCCCATCTCGGGCAGGTCGATCGCCGCGCGGGCGGCCCGGGCGCCGAAGACGAAGCACTCGCTCAGGCTGTTCGACGCGAGGCGGTTCGCGCCGTGCAGGCCGGTGCACGCCGCCTCACCGACGGCGAGCAGCCCGTCGATGCTCGCCCGGCCGTCGAGGTCGGTCACGACCCCACCCATCATGTAGTGCGACGCCGGGGCGACCGGGATGAGGTCGTGCTCGGGATCCACACCGGCCTTGCGCAGCACGGCGACGACGTTCGGGAAGAGCATCGGGTCGACCTGGCGCATGTCCAGCCCGACCGAGGGGCGCCCGGTGCGCTCCAGCTCGGCGAAGATCGCCCGGGCGACCTCGTCGCGCGGAGCGAGCTCGTCGACGAATCGCTCACCGTCGGCGGTGTGCAGCGTGGCGCCCTCGCCGCGGATCGCCTCGGTGATGAGGAAGCCCT
This sequence comes from Solirubrobacteraceae bacterium, assembly GCA_016463765.1. Taxonomy (GTDB): domain Bacteria; phylum Actinomycetota; class Thermoleophilia; order Solirubrobacterales; family Solirubrobacteraceae; genus Svornostia. The sequence goes on from JAEMQS010000023.1 coordinate 56,052, forward strand.
CGCGGCCGGGCAGGCCGGTCACGGCGGTGGGGTGGAACTGGAGGAACTCGAGATCGGCGAGGTCGGCGCCGGCGTCGTGGGCGAGCGAGAGCCCGATGCCCAGCGACCCGGGCGGGTTCGTCGTGCGCCGCCACAGGGCGGCCGCGCCACCGGTCGACAGGATCGTGCCGCGCGCCCGGATCGCCCGGTCGTCCTCCAGGACGACGCCGATGCAGCGGCCGTCCTCCACCCACAGGTTCGTCGCGCGCGCGCCCTCCAGCACCTCGATGCGCGGGTCCTCGACCACGCGCGCCGAGAGCTGCCGGACGATGCGGCGGCCGGTGGCGCTGCCACCGCAGTGCGCGACCCGGCGGCGCGTGTGCCCGCCCTCGAGGCCCAGCGACAGCGCGCCGCTGCGGTCGGCGTCGAAGACGACCCCGAGGCGCTCGAGGTCGCGCAGGCGCTCGGGCGCCTCGGACACGAGGACCTGCGCGGCGGACCGGCGGACCGCTCCGCGGCCCGCGAGCTCGGTGTCGGTGAGGTGCAGCTCCGGCGAGTCGTCGGCCGCCATCGCGGCGGCGATACCGCCCTGCGCCCAGTAGCTCGCGGTCTCGGCCAGCGGCGTGGCGGAGACGAGGGTGACGCGCGCCCCGGCCTCGGCGGCGGTCAGCGCCGTGAACAGCCCGGCGCCGCCCGCGCCGATGACCGCGACATCACAGTGGCGGAGATCGAACCCGTCCGGCATGGGCGGGTACGGTAGTCGGCTCATGGCCGCACCGGTCCTGCTTCACCATCCGGCGTCCCTCGAGCACGACACGGGGATGCACCCCGAGTCCGCCGCGCGCATTCGGGCGATCCACGCCGAACTCGACCTGCGCGGCGGCGTGGGCTGGGAGCGCCGCGAGTCCGACGCCGTCGCGCGCGACGCGCTGCTCGCCGTCCATCCCGAGCGCCATGTGCTCGCCATCGAGGAGCTCGCGGCCGCCGGCGGCGGGCAGCTCGACATGGACACGACCGTCAGCGCGGGCTCGTGGGAAGCGGCGGTGCGGGCAGCCGGTGGCGCGGTCGGCGTGGTCGACCTCCTGCTCTCCGGCGCGGCCCCCGCTGCGGCCACGGCGCAGCGTCCGCCCGGCCATCACTGCGAAGCCGCGCGTCCCATGGGCTTCTGCCTGTTCAACAACGTCGCGATCGCGGCGCAGCACGCCCTCGACACGCACGGGCTGGATCGCGTGATGATCCTGGACTGGGACGTCCATCACGGCAACGGGACGAACGACATCTTCCACACGACCTCCGACGTGCTCTTCGTCTCGATGCACCAGTGGCCGCTCTACCCGGGGACGGGCGCGGCCGAGGACATCGGGTCGGGGCGCGGCATGGGCCACACCGTGAACCTGCCGATGATGCCCGGCTCCGCCGATGACGCGTGGGTGTCGATGGTCGAGCACGTCGTCCGGCCGCTCGGCCGGGCGTACGGGCCACAGCTCATCCTGATCAGCGCCGGGTACGACGCGCACCGTGACGACCCGCTCGCCGACTGCCGGGTCAGTGACGACGGGTACGCCGCCATGGCCGCGTCCGTCCGGGCGCTCGGCGCCGATGTCGGTGCCCCGGTGGGCGTCGTGCTCGAGGGCGGCTACGACGTGGCCGCGCTGGGGCGGTCCTTCGCGGACACGCTCGAGGTGCTGGGGGCGGAGGAGGCCCCGGCCGCTCCGGAGCTTGCGTGCCACCCGGCTGCCGGGCAGGCCCTGCGGCGCGTCGCCGAGAGCTGGCCCGCGCTGCACGGCATCTAGCCGGTGTGACTACGGCGTCGTGGCGGTCGCGGCCGGCGCGGTCGTGGTCGGTGACGCCGTGGCCGCGGGCGGTGTCGTGGCTGCGGGCGGCACGGTCGTTGCGGGCGGAGTCGTGGCCGGGGGCGCCGCGGGCGCCGGAGCAGGAGCCGGAGCGGGAGCGGGTGCCGCGGCGGGCGCCGTGGTCGCGGTGGCCGCCTGCGGGTCGTCGTCGTTCGTCAGGGCGACGAACGCGGCGGCGAGCGCTGCGCCGGACAGCGCGATCACCACGGCGATGACCACCACGGGCGTGCGCCAGTTCGGTGCGGGGGCCAGGCGCGTGCGTGCTGCCGCGCCGCACTCCAGGCACCAGTCCTGCTCAGGGCCGACCGGCGCGCCACAGCGCGGGCAGGCGATCGTGCCCGCCTCAGGCGGTCCCGGATCGGCGGGCGTGCTCACCGGCCGGCGGGCGGGGGCGCGAGCGGGTCGCCGGACGTGACGGACGAGTCGCCCCCCGGTGCGCCGTTGGCGGGCGCGGCGCCGGTGCTCAGCGGGGTGCTCCCCGCTGCGGCTGCGCTGACGGCCGGAGCGGCCGGCGTGCCCGGTGCGGGTGCAGCGGGTGCCGCCGGTGCGGGAGCGACGACAGGCGCGGTGGGCGGCGTCGGGGCCGTCACGACCGGGGGCGCGTCGCCGATCTGCAGGCCGCAGTTCGCGCAGAAGTTCGCATCGCTGGCGGTCAGGCCTCCGCAGCGCGGGCAGCTGGCGATGCCGGCCTCCCGGAGCTCGATGATCGGGCGCCGGTCGCCGAGCGTGGTCTCCAGGGCGCGCATCTCACGGTCGACGAGCGTGAGCGTCTGGAGCTTCGCTTCGACGAGGTCGAAACGCTGACGCCGGAACCGGCGCAGATCGAAGACGAGGCCGCCGAGGTCGCGCAGGCCCAGCTCGTGTGCCCGGCGCAGGTACCGCAGGCGGCGGCGCATGCGACCGCGCTCGCGGAAGCCGGGACGCGCGGGCTCCTCGGGGTCGACCCCCGCGGGGGCGCCGGTCGCGGCGGCGGGCTCCTGCGGTGCAGCCGGGGTCTCAGGCGGCGTGACGGCGCCCGACGCGGTGGTGTGGGCGATCGTCGGCACGTCGTCGGGCGTGAGCCCGGCAGGGGCCTCCGACGACCCGAAGAGGGACGGAGGCTGGGCCTCTGCGCTGGCGCCGGCCGGTGCGGTCTGGGGGTCCGTGGGCGACGGACCCTCCGGATCGGAGGGGCTGGCGCTGCGCCGGCCGAGGATGCGCTGCTTGAGACCGGTCATGACGTCAGGCGCGGGTGATCGCTCCCCCTCGCCAGAGCGTCCGAGTATATCCGCGGGACGCGGCGGCCAATCCCTGGCCGTGCGCAGAACCTCCGCAGTTGCAGCACAGAAACGGCACGGTCACGCGGTTTCCCCGTCGCAGGATCGTCAGCAGGCTCGGTCACGTTGCTGAAACCCACACGGAGGTTCTCCGATGCTGTACCGACTGATGGGCCGTGGACACGC
>JAEMQS010000073.1 GCA_016463765.1 Solirubrobacteraceae bacterium
GCGGGGTGAGCGAGGTGCTCAAGGAGCGCTTCCCGTCCATGCAGACGTTCGCCGTGGAGCCCGCGAAGTCGCCGGTCATCGGCGGCGGCGACCCGAGCCCGCACCGCCTGCAGGGCATCGGCGCCGGGTTCGTCCCGGAGAACCTGCACCGCGACACGCTGGACGGGACGATCCAGGTCAGCGAGGAGGACGCCTACGCGTACGCGGTGCGCGCCGCGCGCGAGGAGGGGATCTTCGTGGGACCGTCGTCGGGCGCGTCGCTCGCCGCCGTCGCGCAGCACCTCCCCGAGATCGCCGACGGGGCCACGGTGCTGACCTTCTGTTACGACACCGGCGAGCGGTACTTCTCGGTCGAGGGGCTGTTCGACGCGGACGGGACGGACGTGCAGGTGGGCGTCCCGCCCGCGAGCTGAACAGGTCCGGCTCAGCGCACCAGGCGCACCTTCGCGCGCGCCGTCGCCGCGCGGCCGGTCGGGTCGACGGTGCGCACGCGCACCGTCACGCGGACGGGTGACCGGCCGGCGGTGACCCGGCTGCGCAGCGCGCGGCTCAACACGAACCGGGCCGACGCCGCAGCGCCCGGCGCGAGCCGCACGCGCTTGGTCGTGCGCCCGACGGTGACCTGCGCGGTGCAGGTCTCGCCGCCACGGGCCGCGGCGAGCCGCACCCGCAGGACTCCGCCGCGGGAGATCGTCGCGCGGCGGGTCGAGACGCGCACGGCCGGGCATGCGCGCTGCGCCCCGGCGACCCTGACGGGTCCGGTGCCCGGCAGCACCTCGCCACCGGCCGGGGTCTCGGCGACCGGCGGGGTGGCGCCACCGCCCGCAGGCGGGGTCGGCGCGGCGGCGGGCGGCTCGCAGTCGGCGGCGAGCACGTCGATCGGGTCCGCGTCCACGGTGTCGACGCCGGCCCCGCAGGTCACCGAGTCGGCCACGCCGTCGCGCGCCAGGATCGTGTCGTTCCCCGCGCCGCCGTCAACCCGGTCGGCGCCGAGGCCGCCCTCGATCCGGTCGTCGCCCTCACCGCCGGCGATCTGGTTCGCCCGCACGTCGCCGGTCAGCGTGTCGCCGGCCTTGCCGCCGAGGATGTGCTCGACGTCGGCGTCGATCTGGTCGTTCTCGCCGGTCTCGCCGTCGTCGGCGACACCGTCGAAGTCGACCCGGACCGGGTCGAACCGCTGAGCGTACGAGACGGTGTCCCCGCCCGTCCCGCCGGAGATGACGTCGCGGGAGCGACCGAAGTCGTCGCCCTCCAGAACGTCGTCACCGCCGCCGCCGAGCAGCACGTCGCTGTCGCCTTCGCCCCGCAGGACGTCGGGACCTTCGCCACCGTGCAGCTCGTCTGTGCCGAAGTCACCGCGCAGGTCGTCGGCGCCGCCGCGGCCTTCCAGCAGGTCACCGGCGTCATCGCCGAGGAAGATGTTCGGCCGGTCGTTGCCGATGAAGTGATCGGGCCCGTTGCCGCCCCGGACCCGTTCGACGTCGGAGCGGACATTGTCGCCCTCGCTGCCCCGCCCGTCGTTGGCGACGTCGTCGAGCGTGACCCGCACCGGCGGGTCGTCCGTGACCGTGCCGACGGTGTAGGTGACCTCGTCGATCGACTCCGGCTGACCGGGGATCAGGTCCTGCCCGCCGTGGAACTCGTCGGGCCCGGGGGACTGCTTGAGCAGGTCGGCGCCGGTCCCGCCGAACAGCGTGTCGGCGTGGTCGCCGCCGTCGAGCGTGTCCCTGCCCGCCCCGCCGTCGAGGATGTCGAAGTCCTCGTTGCCGTCGATGCTGTCGTCGCCGCCGCCGCCGGACACGACGTCCGCCCCGAGGTCACCGCGGACCCGGTCGCTCCCGGACCCGCCGACGAACTGGTCGTTGCCGCTGCCCATGATGGTGAACGACCCGATGTCCGTCGTGTCGATCACGGAGTCGTTGCCGTCCCGCGGAAAGATCCTGTTGCTCGTCACGCGGTCGTCGTCGCACTCGACGCGTGCGTCCGTCACCGGCGCGCCGGTCAGGAACTCCTTGCAGGTGAGGTTGCCGGCGCGGGCTCCGTCGGCGTTGTCGGTGACGACGACCCGGTCACCGGCGCGCGTGATGCGGACGTTGTTCTCCACACCGCCGTTGGGTGCGTCTACCACGATCGCGTAGCGGGTCGGCGCTCCTGGTTGAAGCTCGCGCGTGATCTGGGAGGTGGCCGCTGCATCGGCGGTGGCGGTGGTGAGCGTCACGCCGGCGAGGGCCAGCGCCCACGCGGTCGTGATCCGTGATGAACGGGCGGGGAAGGTGAACATGAGGAGCTCCGTGGTAGGGGGACATACGCCGATGGTGGGTGTGCCCGCCGGGGGTTTCCAGTTCAGGAACTGGACCGGGACGGGCGGTGGTGGAAAGTGATGTCCCGATGGTGCGCGGTCGCTCGCGCAGGTCGTGTCGAGGTGGCGACACTTGTGCCGTCAACCATCCGCGGTGTCTGCGGGAATACGGAACGAAGGCGTGCGAGAGGGGGCGAACTTCCCCGCGCCGCGCCTATAGGAGGCATGACCACCTCCACGGGACACCCGCCCGTCCCACGCACCCACGCCCAGTTCGCCATCGCCAGCCGCCGCGCCACGCGCCGTCTGCTCCTCCGCACCGCCGCCGCCCTCGCCCTGCTGGGAGCAGCCGCACTCCTCGGCTGGTTCGCCTTCATCACCTTCAGCCGTACGGCCGGCCCGGTGACGACCGGACCGTGGACGACCACCATCGGCTTCTCCATGGCACCGGGCCAGACCGGAGCGTGGGGCGACACCGTCCTCTACAACGACAGCGACACCGACGCCGTCCTCCAGCACATCCGCCCCGTCGATCCGCCGCCGGGACTCGAGATCGTCGATGTGCTGGTCGGTGGGCCGGACCGCAGGTACGCGTCGGTCGGCAGCAGCTCGTCATGGCCAGACAAGAGCGTGACCGACCTGCGGCCGGTGAACGGCGCCACGATCGCGCCCGTCACGTCTCCCACCGGTGAGCGCGGGATCCAGGCCGTCGTCGTCTTCCGCGCGGCTCGCCCGGGACGCTACGCCCTCGACGGTCTTCAGGTCGACTACCGCGTGGGGCGCCGCGACCACCGCCGGGTCATCGACGCCGGCCTGCGGGTCTGCTTCCGGACCCGCATCACCGAGCAGAACCGGTACTGCGACCGCTGATCGACCGCAGTAGGACTTCGACTGGAGCGCACCGCCCGCCCACGGGACCCTGACGGCTATGACCACCACCCTCACCCCCGACACCTTCACCGCCACGGTCCTCGAGTCCGAGATCCCCGTCGTCGTCGACTTCACCGCCGACTGGTGCCCGCCGTGCCGCGCGATGAAGCCGGTCCTCGCCTCCCTCTCGGACGAGCGCGACGACGTCCGCTTCGTCGAGATCGACGTCGACACCTACCCGGACCTCGCCGCCCGGTACGAGGTCCTCTCGATGCCGACGTTCATCGTCTTCCGCCACGGTGAACCTGTCGGCAAGCTCGTCGGCGCCCGCCCGAAGGCGCGCTTCGTGTCAGACCTCGAGCAGGCGCTCGCGCAGCAGGGCTGACGCCGGCGACCCGCCGCTCTCCGCGCTCAACACGACCAGTGCGTGCGACAGCCCTGGGAGCGGCTCGCCGCCTTCGCGCCAGGACGCGGGGACCACGGCGCAGCCCAGCCCCTGGTCGACAAGCGCCAGCACGGTCGTGGGGTCCGACGCCTCGAGGAGCGCCAGCGGGCCGAACCCGATGTCCTCACACGCGCCGATGATCGTGTCGCGCAGCGCCGAGCCCTCCTCGGGCAGGACGACGGGCGCGGCGCGCAGCGCCTCGATCCCCCCGGTGGCGCCGAGCAGCACGAGCGGGTCGGGGCGGCGCGCCGACGCCGCCACGCCCGCCGCGGCGTGCACGTCGGAGGCGCGCGGGTCCCCGACCGCCACATCGACGGAACCGCGCGAGACCAGGCCGGGGAGCTCGGCCGCGGCCGCCTGGCGCACGACCAGCCGCACGTCGGGGCGCTCACGATGCAAGCCCGCCAGCGCCAGCGCGACCACCGGCGCGGCCGCGGCCGTCGCCGCCACGCGCACCAGGCCCCGGACGATCGACCGGTGCGCGAGCACCTCGGCTTCGGCCTCCGCGACCTCGGCGAGCACGACCTCCGCCCGGCGCACGAGATCGGCGCCTGCCGGGGTCAGCGACACACCGGTCGGCGTGCGGACCAGCAGCGCGATTCCGAGTTCGGCCTCCAGCCGCTTGATCTGCTGGCTGAGCGCGGACTGCGTGACGTGCACGTCGTCCGCCGCGCGCGTGATGTGGCCGTGTCTGGCGACGGCGACGAGGTAGCGCAGCTGACGCAGTTCCACGGCCGGCGACGCTACCGCCTCTAGCCTCTCAAGATCGCAGCGCCCGCCGCCCCAACCCCGACGCCCCTGTCCCAGCGCCAGATCCTGATCGCGTTCATCGCGATCATGCTCACGATCCTCCTGGCCGCCCTGGACCAGACGATCGTCGCCACCGCGCTGCCCGCCATCGTCGGCGATCTGCGCGGCTTCAACGAGCTCAGCTGGGTCGTCAGCGCGTACCTCATCGCCACCACGGTGACGATCCCGCTCTACGGCAAGCTCAGCGACATCCACGGCCGGCGGCGGATGATGATGATCGCCATCGCGTTGTTCCTCGTCGGATCACTGCTGTGCGGGATCGCGCAGTCGATGGGCCAGCTCATCGGCTTCCGCGTCATCCAGGGGATCGGCGCCGGCGGGCTCATCCCGCTCGCGCAGGCCGCGATCGCCGACCTCGTCCCGCCGCGCGACCGCGGCCGGTACCAGGGGTTCGTCGGCGCAGTGTGGGCGGTTGCCGCGATCGCCGGGCCCCTGCTCGGCGGCACGCTCACCGACGCCGCGTCGTGGCGCTGGATCTTCCTCATCAACCTGCCGCTCGGGGTGCTCGCGATGGTCGTCATCGCCCGCACGCTGCCCGGCCCGGCCGAGCGCCGCGAGCACCGGCTCGACCTCCTCGGCGCCGCGACCCTGACCAGCGCCACGACCTGTCTCCTGCTCGTCTCCATCTGGGGCGGGACGACGTACGGCTGGGCCTCGGTGCAGATCCTCGGCCTGGCCGGCGCCGGGGTCGCGCTGGCCGCGGCGTTCGTCTTCGTCGAGTCGCGCGCCCCCGAGCCGCTGCTGCCGCTGCGCCTCTTTCGCAACCGCATCTTCAGCGTGTCGAGCGGCGCGTCGTTCGTCCTCGGCGCGCTCCTGTTCGGCGTGACGATCTACGTGCCGCTGTTCGTCACCGGCGTCCAGGGCGGCAGCGCCACGAGCGCCGGCGCGGTCCTCATCCCGCTCGCGTTCGCGTGGGTCCTGATCAGCACGATCAGCGGGCAGCTCATCTCGCGCTTCGGCCGCTACCGGCCGTTCCCGATCGTCGGCGGCATCATCACGATCGTCGGCACCACCATGCTCGCCACGATCACCGGCAGCGACGACCGCACCGCGGTCGCCGTCGCGCTGACCGTCATCGGGTGCGGGATGGGGCTCATGTGGCAGCCGTACATCATCGCCACGCAGAACACGGTGGCGATGCGCGAGGTCGGCGTCGCGACCGGCGGGCTCGTGTTCTTCCGGTCGATGGGCGGCAGCCTGGCGGTCGCCGCGCTCGGGACGATCCTGACGAACCGCCTGGCGACCGAGCTCGTCGCCGAACTGGGCGAACCCGGCAGCAGGCTGGATCCCAACCGGCTCGTCGACGGGACGAACCCGCTGCCCGCCGAGCTCCTCGACGGCGCGCAGCAGGCGCTCGCCTCGTCGCTGCACACGGTCTTCCTCGTGCTCGTGCCGCTGGCCGTCGGGGCGCTGGCGCTCGCCCTCGCGCTGCAGGAGAAGCCGCTCGCGCGCACCCACGGCGAGCGGGGCGACGACGGCGACGCGTCGTCTCCGCCCGCTACGTGACCAGGGCGCCCAGCTCCGCCGCGATGTTCCGCGCCCACGCGCGGATCTGCTCCCAGTCGCGACGGTCCTGGAACTCCTCCGGGGTGTTGCGAGCCATGCTCCGCTCCACGAAGCCGTGCGGGTCCCTGCTGACCGAACCGCCGAAGACGACGTGCTCGCGCACCCCGAGCTCCTCGGCGCGCTCGATGACCCGGCGGGGCTCCAGCCACTTCTCGGCGCCCTCCTGCTCCTCCGCCGGGTCGCCCACCGGCCCGGAGCTGAACACCCAGAACGGCATCGCCTCGAGCGCGGGACCGTGGCGGCGCAGCACGTGCTTGGCCTCGTGGCGCCAGCGGCCCATGTAGACCGCGCTGCCGAGCACCACCGCATCGCAGTCGCCGAGCCCGTGGACCTCCCCGGCCGGCACGCACGTCGCCGCCTGGCCGGCGGCGCGCAGCTCGTCGGTGATCGCCTCGGCGATCTCACGCGTCGAGCCGTGCTTTGAGGCGTAGATGACCTTCACTCGTGCCATGGCGGCGCCTTTCGATCGATCCTGCCGATCCTCGCGCCCGGTGCGCGCCCCGTCATCCGCGACAGGGCGCAGACCCGCGGCGGGTCCCTACGGATCCCCGCCGCCCACGGCTGCGCCGTACGAGGCCCGCACGTGACGGCGGGCCGGCCGGTCAGCTCTCGCTGTAGAGCCCCTCGAACGTCGAGGCGTGCTGGCTGTAGACGACGTTGCGCTTGACCTTCAGCGTCGGCGTCAGCTCGTTGTCGTCCTGCGACAGGTCGCGCGGCAGGATCGCGAACTTCTTGACCTGCTCGATGCGGGCGAACTTCGCGTTGGCCTCGTCGACGACCTTCTGGATCTCGGCGCGCACCGCGTCGTTCGTCGCCAGCGCGTCGACCGACGCGCCGGGCGCGCCCACGAGCTCGGCGAGCGCCGGCGCCTCGTCGGCGTCGAGCGTGACGAGCGCCGTGAGGTACGGCTTGCGGTCGCCGAACACGACGGCCTGCGAGACCCAGCGGTGCTGGCGGATCGCGTTCTCGATGTTCGACGGCGCGACGTTCTTGCCGCTCGACGTGATGATCAGGTCCTTCTTGCGGCCCGTGATCTTCAGGTAGCCGTCGGCGTCGATCTCGCCGAGGTCGCCGGAGTGCAGCCAGCCGTCCTGCAGGTCCTTCGCCGTCGCCTCCGGGTTGTTCCAGTACCCGGTGAAGATGTTCGGGCCCTTCATGAGGACCTCGCCGTCCTCGGCGATCTTGATCTCGCAGCCGGGGATCGGCTTGCCGACCGTGCCGAGCTTGTGCTCCTCGATCGTGTTGACCGTGGCGACCGCGGAGGTCTCCGTCATGCCGTAGCCCTCGAGCACCCACACGCCGGCGCCGTGGAAGAAGTTCATGACGTCGGGCTCGATCGGCGCCGCGCCGGTCAGGCACAGCTCGATGTTCTCCCCGAAGAGCGCACGGACCTTGCTCAGGACGAGCTTGTCCCCGAGCCCCTGCTGCAGCTTCAGCAGCGGACTGATCGACTGCCCGGCGCGCTCGGCCTCGACGACGCGCCGGCCGGTCGCGACCGCGCGCGTGAACAGCGCGGCCTTCACGCCGCCCGCGTCGGCGACCTTCGACGTCGCCGCCGTGTAGATCTTCTCGAACAGGCGCGGCACCGACGGCAGGTGGGTCGGGGCGACCTCGGCGATCTCGTCGAGCAGGCGGGTGGGGTCACGGCGCCAGTAGACGAGCTGCGACCCGGCGTTCAGCGCGAGGAACTGCACGATGCGCGTGAGCGCGTGCGCCAGCGGCAGGAAGACGTAGTAGACCTCGTGCCCGTCGGCCGGGACCCGCTGCTGGGTCATCGCGACGTCGGCGGTGACGTTGCCGTGCGTGAGCATGCAGCCCTTCGGCGGGCCGGTCGTGCCCGACGTGTAGACGATCGTCGCGAGGTCGTCGGGCGTCACGGCGGCGGCGCGCTCGCGGACGCGCTCGGTCGGGATGTCGTCGCCCTTGCTGCGCAGCTGGTCGAGCGTCAGCGCGTGGTCGTGCTCCGTCGTCTCGAAGACGACGAGCTGGTCGAGGTCCGGGCACTGGTCGCGGACGGTCGCGATCTTGTCGAGCTGCCCGCGGTCCTCGCAGAACAGGACCTTCATGCCCGAGTGCTCGATGACGTACTGGCACTCCTCGGGCGAGTTCGTCTGGTAGACGGGGACGGTGACGGCGCCGATCGCAAGGATCGCGAGGTCGGCGAGGGTCCACTCGTAGCGGGTGGTCGCCAGGATGCCGACCCGGTCGCCCGGCTCGACGCCCAGCGCGATGAGCCCGCGGCCGATGCCCTCCACCGCGACCTGCAGCGCGGCGTACGTCTCCTCCCTCCACTCCTCTCCCTCGGGGTAGCGCAGCGCGACCGCGGCGGGGCGGGTGGGCGAGAGCGCGAGGCCGGCGAGCGTGCCGACCGGAACGGTGGTGGAGGACGTGGACTGGGCGGTGGCCATGCGGTGACGAACTCCTGAGGCAGTTGACGCGAAACCTGTGTCCATTGTTAGCGCATCGGGCCCGCCGCCGGGGCACCTTGCTACCCCAGGCGCGACCCCACCCGGACCACCAGATAGGCCAGGAACCCCGCGCCGACCGCGCGCCGGAACCAGTTCGCGCCGTCGGTGAGCTCGAGCCAGGCCCAGGCCGCGGCGAAGAGCGAGAAGACGGCGTCGGTGTACGGACGGGCCGAGTCGCCCACGAAACGCCCCGCGACGGATGCGGCGAGCGCGATGAGCAGCGGTGCGTTCGGGAACTGGACGACGACGAACCGCTCGGGCCAGCCGCGCTGGCCGAGCGCCCACCAGCGCGTGAGGTCAGACATCGAGGAAGAGCACGCCCTCGCGCTCGACCACCGGATACGTCTTGAGCTTCATCCGCCCCATGGTGCCCTTGACCACCCCGGCCAGCGGCTTGAAGGCGCCCTGCGGCCCGCGGACCATCGCGCCGGTCGCGACGTCGAAACGCGCGGCGTGCAGCGGGCACTCCAGGCACCCGTCGTCAGCGACGTGGCCCTTGGCGAGGTCGCCGCGCAGGTGGCGGCAGACGGGCGAGACGGCGAACGGGCGGCCGTCGGCGATCCCGACCGCGAGCCGGCCCTGCGAGGTGTCGACCGACGTCACCCCGCTGTCGGGGAGGTCTGTGGTCGCGAGAAGGCGCTCTGACATGGACCGACCCTATCCGCGCCCGGCCCCCATGAACTCCAGGACCCTCCTGCCCCGTACCCGCAGCGATGCCCACCCACGTCCGCCACGCCCATGCCTGACCAGCCGGTCGCCGTCGTCGTCGGGGCCGGGCCGGGCATCGGCACCGCGATGGCCGTCCGCTACGCCGCCGCCGGGTTCCGCACGATCGGGCTCGCGCGCAGCGACGCGTCACTGACCGCGCTGCGCGCCGCGGGCGCCGCCCACGGCGTCGACCTCGGGGTCGCCACCGCGGACGCGGGAGACGCCGGCGCGCTCACCGCAGCCCTCGAGGCGATCGCCGCCGAGCACGGCCCCGTCCGCGCCGCGCTCTACAACGCCGCGGACCTCTCCCGCGGCCGGATGCGCGACGTCAGCGCCGAGCAGCTCGCCGCGTCGCTCGCCGTCAACGTCGTCGGCGCCCAAGCCATGATCCAGGCGCTGCGCGGGCCGATGGCCGAGGCGGGCGGCGGCACGATCCTCGTCACCGGCGGTGGACTGGCGCTCGCGCCCAGCCCCGTCTTCGGACCGCTGTCGATCGGCAAGGCCGCACTGCGCGCCCTCACCCTCGTCGCCGCGCGCGACCTCGACCGCGAGGGCATCCACCTCGCGACCCTCACCATCCAGGGGTTCGTCGCCGACGAAGGCGCGATCACGCCCGCCCAGGCGGCCGACGCGCTGTGGGAGCTGCACGAGCAGACGCGCGACGCCGGCTGGGACGTCGAGCGCACGCTCAGCGCGGACGGCTGACTACCGCCGGCACGCGGCCGGCGGCGGGTGGCGCTTGAGCACGCGCTCGAACGCCCGCGGCTGCGCGGTCATCACGCCGTCCACGCACCAGTCCAGCAGCTTCGTCCACGTCGCCGGCGTCTCCCCGTCGTCGCTCAGCCACGTGTGCCACGCGTAGCCGGCGGCGTGCGCCTTGGCGACGTTGGCCTCGGTGGTGACGTCGAGCTTCGCGCCGTCGAGCTCGTAGGTGATCGGCAGCTGGAACGCGACCACCCCCGGCCCAGGTGAGCCGCCGCCCAGCAGGAACGCCGCGCTCCCGTCGACGCCCGGCGCGACCGGGATGTTCGGCGCGAGCTGATGGAAGCGGTCGACCGCCTGCTGCTTGAACGACACGACGATGAGGTCGCGGCGCTTGGAGTCCTTCAGCAGCCGGGCCAGCACCTCGGCATTGCGGACGTACTCGTCGACCTCTTCCTTCTTCGTCCGCCCCTTGATCTCGATGTTGATCGGCGTGCGCGGGAATGCGCGCAGCACCTGGCGCAGCGTCGTCACCCGGAAGTCGGCGGCCGTGGCGCCCTTCGGCGGACGGCGCTTGCCGGTCGCGACGCCGCGGAAGGTGTACGCGCGGCGCGGCCGGTTGTGGCGGTAGGCGTCATCTCCGGCGGAGAACCAGTAGGCGCCGTCGAGCTTGCGGATCTGCTTCAGCGTCTTGGACGACACGAGCCCGCGGCCGTTGGTCACGCGGTCGACCGTCGTGTCGTGCATGACGATGACCTCGTTGTCCTTCGTCACGCCGATGTCGAGCTCGAGCATGTCCGCGCCGACACGCAGCGACTGCTCGAACGCGTACATGGTGTTCGACGGGTACTCGTCCTCACCACCCTGGTGGGCGATGTTCAGCGGGCGGCGGTCCAGCCACGGGTTCGTGGCGGCGAAGGCGGGGGCGGCGCTGAGCGCGAAGGCCGACGCGAGCAGGGCCGCCAGGAGTGGACGTAGGCGGATCATCCGGCCTCCGCTCAGCGGAGCGTGACCTTCGACGTGGCGGTGCGCCCACCGGCCGTCACCTTCAGCGTCGCCTTCTTGCCCTTGAGGCGGCGCAGCCGGGACTTACCGGCCTTCGTCGCCTTGAGCTTCACCGTGAGCTTGCCCGCCTTGCGTGCCGTCGCCGTGCCGCGGGCGATGACGACGCGGCCGGAGGCGAGCGTCGCGACGACCTTGCCCGGCCGGCTCACCGTCACGGAGATCGGCGCGCCGGTCGTGCGCAGCAGACTCGTCTTGAGCTTGCCGGGGGCGGTGACCCGCGGCGCGGCAGCCGCGGGGCCGGTCGACGGAGCCGTCGGCGTGACCCCGCTGCTCGTGGTCGGCGGGAGAGGCGGCGCGCCTGCGGCACTGCCACCACCGACGGGCGCTGCGACGACATCGGCCCCGCTGATCGACGGCGACTTCCCGGTGGCGGAGATGACAACAGGCGGCGACGTGAAGACGCAGTCGTTCGCACCGTTGAAGTTCGGAATGCCGGCGACCTTGACGCCGCCGTCGTCCTTCCAGGCGATCCTCGTCGCGTCCTGCGAGATCGAGATGTCGAAGACCGACCCCTGCGCCGGGAGGGTGCAGCCGGCGGCGAAGTCGGGAGTGCTGGCGACATTGGCGGACGCGATCGGCGCCAGGTCGATCCGGCTCTGCGTCCCGCCCCCGACGGCGACGTCATACCGCCACGCGATGGCGCGGCCGTTGGCTGCGACGTCGGCGCCGTTGAGATCGTTGGCCGGGATCGGGAGCGTGAACCACGGCTTGAAGTCGCTCTCCTCGCTGCCGGGCTTCGACGGGACGTCGTCCTGCAGGACGATCGACGAACCCGACACACCGACGACCCGGTCGTTGACCACGGACGGCCACTCCGGCGCGCGCTTGTAGATGGGCAGCGCCGAGCCGGCGACGCTGTTGGTCGCCGGCATGATGGTGTGGCCGAAGCTGAAGGTGGTGAAGGGGTTGGGGAACGGGAGGCCGGAGGGCCGGCTGTTCGAGAAGCCGTAGACCACCACGCCGCCGCTGGCGGTGAGGTCGAGTCCGACGGGGTACGTGTAGGTCGACCACCCGGGCTCGTAGACGAGCGCGCCCTTGTGGAAGACCGTCCCGTCCGGGTTCCAGATGGTGGTGAAGGTCAACGAGGACGTGAGCGCGCCGTTGCGCTGAGCGCCCAGGACGCGGCCGCCATCTGCCGCGGCGAGCTCCGTGTACTTGCCCTCGCCGGCGCTGAGCTGCACCTTGCGCGATCCGTCGAGGGTCGACTGCCAGACCTCGCCACCGTCGATGTACGCGACCGACGCGGCCCCGGCGGTCGCCGCGGGCAGCGCCAGGAAGACCGTCATCACGCCGATGATCAGGGCCCGAACCGTACGCACCCCGGAAGTATCTCAGTTCCGGTGCATTCGGGATAGCGCACGCCGCGCCCACCTCACGCCGCCGAGCGGGCCCCTGTGGGCGGCCGCTGGTAACGTATAACCAGATGGTTGTAGATGAAGAGGTCGACCGCCTGTTCCACGCGCTCGCCGACGCCACCCGGCGCGACCTGCTGCGCCGCTCGGCCGACGGCGAGCTGTCCGTCTCGCGATTGGCAGACGGGTACGCGATGAGCTTCGCCGCCGTGCACAAGCACGTCGCGGTGCTCGAGCGCGCCGGCCTCGTGACCAAGACGCGCCACGGCCGCGAGCAGCTCGTGCGCACCGACCCGGCCGCCGTCGCGCGCGCCCGGCAGGCGCTCGACGAGCTCGAAGCGACCTGGCGCGGGCGCGTCGACCGCATGTCTGACCTGCTGGCCCACCCCACCCGAGGAGAGAACCGATGACCGTCACCACGATCGACAAGGACCCCGAGGCGCTCACGCTCACGCTGATCGCCGACTTCGCTGCACCGGTGGAGGCGGTCTGGGAGCTGTGGGCAGATCCGCGCAAGCTCGAGCGCTGGTGGGGCCCGCCGACGTATCCGGCGACGTTCGTGGACCACGACCTCACCCCCGGCGCCCTGGTCACGTACTTCATGACCAGCCCGGAGGGCGACAAGCACTGGGGCTGGTGGCGGATCGGAACGGTCGACGCACCGCGCGAGCTGACGTTCGAGGACGGGTTCGGGGACGCTGACGGCCAGCCACTGACGGATAAGTCGGGCCAGATGCGGATGCGTCTCTTCGAGCACGAGGGCGGGACGCGCATGGAGCTGCACGACCAGTTCCCCACCCTCGAGCAGATGGAGGAGATGCTGCAGATGGGGATGGCGGAGGGCCTGCGCGAGGCCGTCGGGCAGATGGACGCCCTGCTCTAGACGGGGAGCAGCGCCCGCACCGCCCAGCCGTCGCCGGACGGCCCGGCCTGCAGCGTGCCGCCGATCTCCGCGGCGCGCGCGACCATCCCCTCCACGCCGTACCCGTGACCGACGGCCGCGGCGGTCCGCCCGCGCGGCCGGGCGCCGCTGCGGACCGTCACCGCCACGACCCCGTCGCGCACGGCGACATCCACCTGGGTCGGCTCGCCCGTCGCGTGCTTGCGCGCGTTCGTCAGCGCCTCCTGCACGATCCGGACGACCGCCGCCGCCGTCGCGGGCGGCACGCGGTCGATCCGCGTGTCGAGCCGTGCCCGGACGGGCTGGCCGGCTGCGACGGCGTCCTCGACCAGGCGCCGCACGGACCGTGCCGACCACCGGCCCGGTCGCGCCTCCGGGTCGGGATCGGAGAGCAGGAGCCGCAGGCTCGCCAGTTCCGAGAGCGTGGCGCGCGCCGCGTCGTCAACGTGGGCGAGCGCCGCGCGCGCCGCCGCCGGATCGGTGCGACCCACCGCCTCCATCACCCCGGCCTGCACCGCGACCAGCGACAGGCCGTGGCCGACGACGTCGTGCAGCTCGCGCGCGACCCGACGGCGCTCGGACGCGATCGCCATCGTCGTGAGCTCGCTGCGGCGATCCTCCAGCGCCGCCACCTCCCGGCGCAGCCCGCGCGCCGCCTGCACGTGGCCGGCGACCGACCGGCCGGCCACCCAGATCGCCACGCACGCGACCACCATGTACGCGTACTGCGGCAGCGTCCAGCTCGCCGCTTCCAGCCACCACGACGCGACGCTCCCGACGACCGCCACCACGAGTCCGCACACCGCCTCCGCCGAGGACCGAGACCACGCGCCCGCAACGTAGGCGACGGCGCAGCCGGTGAAGGTCTGCACCATCGTCAGCGACGACAGGTCGCCGTTCACCGTCCGGGCCACCATGATCGCGCTCACGAGGGTCACGACCAGCAGGGGCGCCTCGCGCCGCCACACGAGCGGGAGCGGCATCAGGACCGCCAGCACCATCCCCGTCGGGCCCGCGACATGCGGAACCTCGACGGTGAAGGGCGAGCCCCAGAAGGCCGCGGTGAACGGCAGCTCCGGGACCTGCGCCTGGTCGACGACCCCGAACGCGGCCAGCAGCAGCCACGGCGCCAGCCTGGCGGCGAGGTCTCGCGCGCGCACGGGGAACCGCCGTGGCCGGGTGACGACGAGCGGCGCCGCCGGAGCGATCCGCGACGCGGGGGCCGCGCGCAGCGTGCCGAGCATCCCGCGCAGCTCGTCGGTGGCCGACGCGGCGAGCACCGCGATCCGATGCCCGACCGCCGCAAGCTCCGCCCCCGGGCGCTGGCTGCCCGCGGCCGTGAGCACCAGGACCTCGCGCACCAGCCCGGTGGCCACGCGCGCGAGCGATCGATCGAGATCGTCGCGCTCGGCCTCGACCGCGCCGTCGACATGCTCGCCGACCTGCACCTCGAGCAGGCCGACCGATCGGCGCAGCCGCGTCACCTGGCCGCGGCGGTCGCGGATCCCGAAGCCGGGCACCGCGCTCGCCACCAGGACCCCCGCCAGGTACATGCCGAGGTTCAGCGGCTGGAAGCCGAAGCGGCCGACACCCAAGGCCGCGAGGAGCACGAACGTCAGCGCGAACGCCACGGCGAGCGCGACGCCGCCCCAGCTGCGCAGGCCGGTGGCCGGCCCGAACGCAGACGCGGCGAACAGCGCGTAGGCGAGCACCAGGACGCTCGCGACGCCGCCCGTGGGATGCGCGCTGAGCCCCGTCTGCACGAGATACAGGACGCAGACCAGCGCGGCGACGGCCAGCGGCCACCGGCGGATCGCCAGCATGGGCACGGCGAGGCCGACGGAGAAGGCCAGCGTGAGCGCCAGTCCGGCGTGGACCTCCAGCACGAACGGCTCGCTGACCGACCACACCGCAAGGAGCAGCGCCGCAGTCGATGAGGCGAGCCGGGATCCCACGGGACCGCGACCGTAGCCACCGTCTGGGGGCTCGTCATCAGCCAAACGGTGTGACTGCGCCGCCGCCTCAAGCCGCCGAGCGGATTCGAACCGCTGACCCCTTCATTACGAGTGAAGTGCTCTACCAGCTGAGCTACGGCGGCGAGGGTCAGCGATTCTAGCCGCCGGGAGGGTCCACCGTCCGTCCGGGTACCGCAACTCCCCGTGTGAACCCGGTGTTACGGTCGGGTCCCCTTGGGTCTGTGTCAACGAAAGGCCTCCGTGTCCCGTTCCATCTCGCTCGCCGCCGTCGCCGCACTGTCGGTGACGCTGGCGCTGCCGGCGTCCTCCAGCGCCGCCTCCAACGATGTCACCGTGATGTCGCGCAACCTGTACCTGGGCGCCGACCTCATCCCGCTCGCGTCCGCCGCCTCGCTGCCCGCGTTCGAGCAGACCGCCGCGCAGGTCTGGGCCAACGTCCAGGCCACGGACTTCCCCAAGCGCGCGCCCGCGCTCGCGAAGGAGATCCAGCAGACCAAGCCCGACCTCATCGGCCTGCAGGAGGCCGCCGTCTGGCGTAAGTCGCCCGACGGGGTCAAGGACGGTCAGGCGACCGCCGCGACCGTCGTGGTCTACGACTACATCAAGACCCTCCGCGCCGAGCTGAAGAAGCGCGGCCTGAACTACAAGGTCGTCATCCAGCAGGACGAGTTCGACTTCGAGGCGCCCACCGC